>NZ_JASDCR010000015.1:0-95034 GCF_030407795.1 Psychrobacter sp. APC 3279
CTACGGTTGCGATTGCAGCGGTAAGGGTTGTTTTACCATGGTCAACGTGTCCGATTGTACCGACGTTGACGTGTGGCTTGTTACGTTCAAACTTGGCCTTTGCCATGGGTATTTCCTCTTTTTTTGGGGTTCAAGACTTAACTCATATAAATATGATTATTAAGACGATTTTGACCACATTAAGATAATTGTTAAAAGGTTGCACATACTAATGTGCAGATATTATAAGAAAATCGCGGCCAATAACAAGTCTTTTAACAAGTTATTGGCGTATTCTTTAGTGACAATACACAGACGCACTCTATATTGTCACCTTCAGTAAGTTTTATTTACTCGTCATCATCTTTAGAGTTGAACTTAGAGATGATTTCAGCAGCAACTGATTTTGGAATTTCAGCGTACTTTTGGAATTCCATTGAGTAAGTTGCACGGCCTTGTGACATAGAGCGCATTTGAGTGGCATAACCAAACATTTCCGCTAATGGTACTTCAGCACGAATCTGTTTAGTACCGCCAGGTAGATCTTCCATACCCTGTACCAAACCACGACGACGGTTAAGATCGCCCATGATGTCGCCCATGTAGTCTTCAGGTGTTTCAACTTCTACTTTCATTACTGGCTCAAGTAGCGCTGGATCAGCTGCTAAGAAACCTTTTCTGAAGGCCATAGAACCAGCCATCTTAAATGACAATTCATCAGAGTCAACGTCATGATAAGAACCATCATACAAGGTCGCTTTTACGCCAACTACTGGGTAGCCTGCAAGTACGCCGTTTTTCATGCGCTCTTGGATACCTTTATCAACAGCACCGTGGAATTCTTTTGGTACAGTACCACCAACAACTTCTTCAGCGAATTCATATTCAGTGTCGCCAGCTGGGTCAAGTGGCTCAAGACGTAACCAAACGTGACCAAACTTACCACGACCACCTGTTTGACGTACGAATTTGCCTTCTTGTTCAACAGTGTTACGAATCGTCTCACGATAAGCAACCTGAGGTGCACCGATGTTTGCTTCAACGTTGAATTCACGCTTCATACGGTCAACAAGAATCTCTAGATGTAGCTCACCCATACCACTGATGATCGTCTGACCAGATTCTTCGTCAGTGTGTACACGGAACGATGGATCTTCTTTTGCCAAACGGCCAAGAGCGATTGACATTTTTTCTTGGTCAGCTTTGGTCTTCGGCTCAACAGCTAGAGAGATAACTGGATCTGGGAATTCCATACGCTCAAGAGTGATCACGTTGTCTTCATCACATAGCGTATCACCAGTAGTCACATCTTTCATGCCGACTAGAGCTGCGATATCACCAGTACGAATCTCTGCAAGCTCTTCTTGAGAGTTTGCCATCATCTGTACGATACGGCCAACACGCTCACGCTTCATCTTAACTGGGTTATAAACACTGCTACCCTGCTTCATTACACCAGAATAAACACGTACGAAGGTTAAGTTACCAACGAATTTGTCATTCATGATTTTGAACGCTAGTGCTGAGAAAGGTGCTTCATCTGATGCTTCACGGCTGCCTTCGCTTTCGTCTTTGTCATCAAGAATACCTTTAATAGCAGGTACGTCGATTGGTGCAGGTAGATACTGAATAACGGCATCTAGCATCTTCTGTACACCTTTGTTCTTAAAGGCAGTACCACAAAGAAGCGGGATGATTTCGTTATCGATGGTTAACTGACGAATAGCACCGTGAATTTGTTCTACAGTCAATTCACCGTTTTCTAGGTATTCGTTCATCAACTCTTCGTTTGCTTCAGCAGCGCTTTCTACAAGATGCTCGCGGTATTCTGCTGCTTTTTCTTGTAGTTCAGTTGGGATTTCACGCTCATCATACTGCATACCTTGAGACGCTTCGTCCCAATAGATAGCTTTCATGGTTACTAGATCAACAACGCCTTCGAAGTCATCTTCTTTACCGATTGGAATAACCAATGGTACAGGGTTACCACCCAAACGAGTTTTAATCTGTTCGATAACACGATAGAAATCAGCACCAACACGATCCATTTTGTTTACAAATGCAAGACGTGGTACTTTATATTTGTTCGCCTGACGCCATACGGTCTCAGACTGTGGCTGAACGCCGCCTACTGCACAGTAAACCATGCAAGCGCCATCAAGTACACGCATAGAACGTTCAACTTCGATCGTGAAGTCAACGTGACCTGGGGTATCGATGATGTTGATACGGTGTTCGTCAAACTGTTTAGCCATACCTGACCAAAAACAAGTTGTTGCCGCTGAGGTAATAGTAATACCACGCTCTTGTTCTTGCTCCATCCAGTCCATAGTGGCTGCGCCATCATGTACTTCGCCAATTTTGTGGCTAACACCGGTATAGAATAAAACACGCTCTGTAGTGGTTGTCTTACCAGCATCGATGTGCGCTGAGATACCAATATTGCGATAGCGTTTTAGGGGAGTTTTACGAGCCATAGTGTTTTCCTAGGAAAAGTCGTGTATATAATAATGTATTGTGTCTCTACCTCATACTCTATGACAAAGCGTTCAGCTTCGTAATATTACTTACTGATTATTGAGCCTAATACGGACAAAAAAAGAGCAAATACTAAGAATAGTGCGGCATCAAATTTGGGATGCTCTCCAGCAAAAACTGTATTTGTTAAGAGAGACATCTGAATAGATGTCCGCCACCTCAGTCATCAATAAATAACATTTATATATGACCGAATGATGATGGCGGCAATCAATAGAATAAACAACAATGTAAGATTAAATGGCTTGAGCCTCTAATCTCAAGCTACTATTAAAAAGTAGCTTAGAAACGGTAATGAGAGAATGCTTTGTTAGCATCTGCCATGCGGTGAACTTCGTCACGCTTTTTCATAGCAGCGCCTTTGCCATCAGCAGCATCATTCAATTCGCCAGCTAAACGCAAAGCCATTGATTTTTCAGAACGCTTAGCAGCAGCTTCAGCTAACCAACGCATAGCCAATGCAGTACGACGGGAGGGGCGTACTTCCATTGGTACTTGATAGGTTGCACCGCCAACGCGGCGAGCTTTTACTTCTACCATTGGGCGTACATTTTCTAGTACTTCTTCGAAGAAAGATACTGGATCTTCAACTTTACGCTTCTCACTTACTGTCTCAAGTGCACCGTAAACGATACGCTCAGCAGTAGATTTTTTACCATCACTCATTACATGGTTGATGAATTTTGCAACAGTTTGGCTACCAAACTTAGGATCCGGTAGGATCTCACGGGCAGCAACGACGCGACGTCTTGGCATAATAAATTTCCTTGTCTTCAGGAGTGTCTAACATTCATAACATCGACTATATTTCTTAATAAAAAATAGCGAGTTATCAGTTAGCCTTACTGCATGGTGGTATGTTTTAAGAGCAAATCACAGATATATATTTATATAAAAGCGATATTACTACTGACACCAAACCCATGCACAGTTATTGGGTAGTGCAAAAAGCTTAGTTAATAACGTTTAGTTATTAAACTTTAGGCTTCTTAGCACCGTACTTAGAGCGACCTTGCTTACGGTCTTTAACGCCTGCGCAATCTAATGCACCGCGAACAGTGTGATAACGTACACCTGGTAGATCTTTTACACGACCACCACGGATTAGAACAACACTGTGCTCTTGTAGGTTATGACCTTCGCCGCCGATATAGCTTGATACTTCATAGCCTGAAGTCAAACGTACACGACATACTTTACGCATGGCAGAGTTAGGTTTTTTTGGCGTGGTAGTATATACACGAGTACATACACCGCGACGCTGTGGGCACGCTTCCAACGCAGGAACTTTTGACTTTTCCTTGATGGTTTTGCGACCTTTACGAATCAATTGGTTAGTTGTTGCCATAAGGCATCCTTCTCCCGTTTGGTATAAAACAAAAAAATGGGCCAATGCACCATCTATCTGACAATAATTGCAGATTTCGGGGCACCCATTTTTAGGACAGTGTATTATAAAGAGTTGTTGCTGCTATTTCAACCACTTATGAATGGTTTCGCTTTACAACATTTGATAGATATGCATTCAGCCTCTCATTGTATCACTTTATAGATTTTTCGCCGAAAAATAGCGTAATAAATAAAGCAAACAAAGTGAGCTCAAGCATCATTAAGAAAAGATGTTTAACATTGAAATGGTACTTGATAGTAACTAAGTGGTGGTATTTATCCTAATTTTCAAGTCGTGTTGCTCAATCAAACTAAGATAAATACCATCATGCTTATAAAGCTATAACCCAACTAGCAAATAATATGTTTATTACTTGGCTTTTTTATCAGTCGTTTGCTTGTCTGCGTCTTTTTTACTGCTAGTTTCTTCTTTACTGGTTTCTTCTTTATTAGGGGCTTTTTCTGAATCACTGCTTTTTTCTTGGCGCTCTGTGTCTTTTTTCGCCTCATCAGTACTAGCCTTTTCTACTTTAGCCTCACTGCTGCTGTCATCAGTAATGGCACGATTGGCCAATTTTGCTTCTGGTGCAAAGGTCGCCTGAGCAACACCAATCACTTCATCAATCAATTGGCTATTATAGTGCATGCCGATCGCTACGGCGGTGACAGGAATAAAACGACGAACCCATGATAAGTTGATCTGATCTAAATCTACACCTACTTGACTGGCGACTTTGTCTATTTGCTCAGCATAGAAATTTACATTTTTATTTTTTAGACCGAGATTTTTAAGTTCACTATGTAGTCCATTGCTCTGAGCATTATCAAGCAAGCCTTTACCGATACCTAGACCAGCTAGTAGCGCTTGTTTTTCTTGCATTTTGCTTAAATCAGCGTTTGATAATAGTTCGTACGCCATTTTGACGCCTTGCTTACCTGTCAGCGGCTTATTATATACAGCAGCAATCTGGTAGACCGTACGTAATGAAACCAGTAATAGCCATAGTGTATCAGCGAGCAAACCTGGTAGACCTGCCAAACCCGTCAAACCACCCATCATTGCAAGTGCACGGTTTTGGTTAGCAATATCAGTAGCTAGCGCATAACGCTCTTCGTCATCTAAAGTAGCAATGTTAGCAAAACGATGTTCATTAGGTAAGTCTAGTTGACTCCAGTTGGCAGCGAGGTTGGCCACTTGGGCAAATGCGCCATCAACTGTTGATTGAAAAAAACTATTCGGTACGACTTTCTTGGCATATTTACCATAAGTAGCAAAGCGTGGTCCTAACAGTTGCTGCGTCGCCTTTAGTGTTTGCTCACGAAACAAGTCTTGTTGGTAGTCTTCATCGCCTAGATCTACGGCTTTATATTGACGCGGTTTGCCCGTTTTTGCGTTTACGCTGTCAATCATAGCCCCTACGCGCTCTAGGTTGTTTCGAGTGAAAGAGCCAATGGTATTGATGCTTTTAGAAAGAGTACTACGCTTTGCCATCGTGATGTCCTTAATATGATGAGTTGGTTTTTAATATAGTTGTATTTTAATGCGATAATTTATTATTAATAATAGTGAACTTATTATTTTAGCCAGTTATCTTAACTGGTGTCAGTGCGAACAATGTTATTAGAATCACAAATTTTGTATCTAAAGTATAATTCCGTCCATAGTCAGTAGCTAGTCTTACTTCTCTTCTCTTCACTCAAAACTCAGTCATAAGTGTTATTTTGTCGTTATTTTACACTTGTCCAAAGATTTTCAGTGCTTGATACGTTATCATGTGCCGTAACTGAGAGCATAATTGTACACTGAATTTATATTACCTCTGATAGATCGTTAACAGAATTTAGTTACCTAAATTCATGCTATCGTTATCTACATAGACTATTTTTTCATTATAATGCTCGAATTAACTCATAGTTAAACATCATATATAGATTTACCACGATTATTGCAACCAACTGCTAGCAAGTCGTTACTTATAAGGAATAGCATATGCGCCGCGTCGTTATTACTGGAGCAGGGATTGTCTCTTGTATTGGACATGATTTAGATACTGTCACCACTGCCCTCAAAGAAGGTCAGTCTGGCATCACATTTAATGATTCTTATGCTGAGCACGAGTTTAAATCACACGTGAGCGGTAGCATCAATCAATCAGAACTTGATACCAGTGGTATCGATCGTAAGCTGAAACGGTTCTTTAGTGACGCCAGTCTTTATGCTTATGTTAGTGCGCTAAATGCGATTGAGCACTCTGGCCTGTCACTTGATACTATCAATAACAACCCACGAGTGGGTGTAGTGGCAAGTTCGGGCGGCGCATCAACAGAAAATATCGTCAATGCTATCGATGCTATGCGCGAAAAAGGTCTACGCGGTGTCGGCGCAATGGCAGTACCAAAGACAATGGGCAGCTCAGTATCAGCTGCTTTAGCAACCGGTCTCAAAATCCAAGGCGTCTCCTACTCGCTCGCCTCTGCCTGTGCGACTTCAACACACTGTATCGGTCATGCTGCTGAGCTCATCCAATTGGGTAAAGCCGATGTGGTATTGGCTGGTGGTAGTGAAGCTGAGCATTGGACACAGTCTTGTATGTTTGATGCCATGGGCGCAGTTAGTACTCAGTATAACGACACACCAAAACTTGCTTCAAGAGCTTATGACAAAGACCGTGACGGTTTTGTAATTGCTGCTGGGGGCGCGATGGTTGTTGTAGAGAGTCTGGAGCATGCCCAAGCACGTGGTGCCAATATTTTGGCTGAAATCGTGGGCTATGGTGCCAGCTCTGATGGTGCAGAAATGGTTGCGCCAAGCGGTGAAGGTGCTGTTCGCTGTATGCAACAAGCCTTGGCCGAAGCGGGCCTAGAAAGTGTTGATTACATCAACAGCCATGGTACTAGTACACCGCTGGGCGATATTACTGAGCTTAAAGCGATTGCTAAAGTATTTGATAATGACGTCAGTAAAGTACCTGCTATCAGCTCAACCAAATCAATGACAGGCCATAGCTTGGGCGCTGTTGGTGCACAAGAGCTGATTTATTGTCTACTGATGCTACAGGACAGCTTTATCGCTCCAAGTATCAATGTTGATAACTTAGATCCTGCTGCTGAAGGTTTCGATATCGTCACCGAAATGCGTGCAGCAAATCTTGAAACCTTGATGAGTAATAGCTTTGGCTTTGGTGGTACTAACGCTACGCTAATTATCAAAAAGTTTGACGCTTAACCCATGCTTGTATCAAACCACAATGCAACTGAGCAGACAGATTCTGCGCCATCGCCAGCTAGCAAACCTAGCTGGCGTTTTGGTGACTTATCTGCTGCAGAGCTGATACCGCAGCTACAACGTCACTTGCTCGCTCAAGATATTAAGGCAAACTGGCAACTTGTTTGGCTTAATAATGATGGTCGACCAGTAATCGGTTTCCTCCCAAAAGTCAGCTGGTCTATTTATCTCAATGATAAGCAAGCTCTTAATAGTTTACCTAGTATTTATAAAGTGATTAAAAGTTTTCGCAATACTGACTTAAGTCACGATACTGATGTAAATAGCGATAATAATAGTTATGCTAGTACGACAGCATATATAAGCTATCTAGAGTGGCAAGAGGAGCTGATTGCTTATAGCAATGCTCAAGAAGCTAATCATAATACGTCATATATCAATAACGAAGAAATCCCAAAACCCAGTTATTATCACGGGCTAATCGGTTTTATTGGTTATGATATTGCAGCTCTCGAACTAAGTCCTGCCGATAGAATTGAATTGGCAATGCAGCCGTGTGCCTCGTTGGGACATTATGATATTTATCTAACGCCTACAGCATATGCTGATACAGGTTGGATGTTAAAGAGTCATCTAACTAACAATGATGCTTCTGAGAATACCGATCATGAGACAAACGATATTCTTATAAATACTCTTACCTCTTACCTAGATGAACTGGATCAAAAACTGTCTGATAAACACCTCAATCAGTCACAGTTTAAAAATGTATCAAACATCACCCCCCTAGTTTTAAGTCCGCGATGGAGTAAGCTTGATTATCAACAAGCATTTAATCGCACACAAGATTATCTACAGCAAGGTGACTGCTATCAGATAAACCTGACACAGAAATGGTCTGGCAGTTTAGCGCGTGAAAATAACGATGTTCAATCAGCCTTTTCGCTTATTGACTATTTGCCTGCGCTATATCGCAATACAAAAGCGCCTTTTGCAGGATATGTGAGCGTTGCTCGTAATGATGGTGATTACCTAAATAGAAGCAACAGCTTTGTCGCAGACAGCAATCATTTTGAATTGTTGAGCTGCTCACCTGAGTTGTTTTTTACATTCACTAGAGAAATCGACACTGGCAAACACTCTATTTGCACCAAACCTATCAAGGGAACCATGCCGCGAGGTGGTACTAACGAGCAAGATGAAGTGTATAAGCAGCAACTGGTCAATAGCGAAAAAGACCGTGCCGAAAATGTCATGATTGTAGATTTACTGCGTAATGATTTGGGCAAATACGCCAAAATTGGTAGTGTGAAAGTACCGCAATTATTTGCGATTGAAAGCTTTAGCAACGTGCATCATATGGTCAGTACTATTACCGCTGAGCTAAAAGTTGATGCTCATCCATTGGCTGTATTGTTTGGTAGTTTGCCTGCTGGCTCTATCACTGGCACACCAAAAAAACGCGCTGTCGAAATCATCGCTGAACTGGAATCTACGCCACGCGGTGCTTATTGCGGCACTATGGGTTATATGAACTTTGATGGTAGTGGTCAATGGAATGTTTTGATTCGTACACTGCAAGCCAATGCTTTGTCGAATGATGACTGTAATAAAGAAAGACACGTTAACCTGTGGGCAGGTGGCGGTATTACAGTCGCGTCTGATTGTGATGCTGAATACCAAGAATGCTTAGATAAAGTAGGTAACTTATTATCAGTACTGGCTCAAAAAACCTAAGATAGCGAACTCAAATATTATTGCTAATTTAAAGCAAAAACAAAGCCTGCCAACATAACGTTAGCAGGCTTTGTTTTTAAGACTTATCGATAGTGTTTTACGTGATGAGTAAAGAGACTCACCTATCAATATTCTATATTAAGCTATCAATATAATATTATTCAACAACGCTAGCATCGACTTGCAAGGCTTTTAGAGCATCAATTAAACGGTTGTTCTGCTCTGCCGTACCGATAGTAATACGCAAGTACTCTGCAATACGCGGCTTATCAAAATGGCGAACGATAATGCCTTGCTCGCGTAACGCACTCGCGACAGCACTTGCATCGCCATCTTTTGGACGAGCAAAAACAAAGTTAGCATGTGACGGTAGGACCTTATAGCCCAATGTAGTCAACTCTGCCGTTAGCGACGTACGTAAATCAATGACTTGCTGACGGGTCTGCTCAAAATACTCAGTATCTAACACACTCGCAGTCGCCCCAGCTTGAGCCAACTTATCCAGTGGATAGCTGTTAAAGCTATTTTTCATCCGTGTTAGTGCTTCAATCAACGATGCATTGCCAAAGGCCATACCAACGCGCAATCCAGCAAGAGAACGTGATTTTGAGAAGGTTTGGGTCACGATAACGTTGTCACACTCATTAATTAGGCTAACTGCTGAGACTGGAGCATCTGCATTGCTCTCGTCTATCTGAGCAAAATCAATATACGCTTCATCAATCACAATGACCGCATTAGAATGCTCACTTGCAAGCTTACGAATATCAGCAAGTGACAGCAGTAAGCCTGTTGGTGCATTAGGATTAGCGATGATGATACCGCTACAAGGCTGACGATAAGCATCAGGGTCAATGCTAAAATCTTCTTCTAGAGGAATCTGTACAAGCTCTACACCGAACGTCTGCGCATATACAGGATAGAAGCTATAACCAATATCAGGTGATAGCAGCGGACGCTCTTTTAAAAAGAAACTCGCAAAGACTAAAGCCAAGACTTCATCCGAACCATTACCAACGAATACTTGATTGATATCAAGGTTGTATGACTGTGCCAATGCAGCACGTAGGTCATTAGATTCAGGAGCAGGATACAAACGTAGTTCATCAGCTTGCTGCTCTAAAACCTTGGCAATAGCCTGCCCTACTTTTGGCGAGGGTGGAAATGGGTTTTCATTGGTATTTAGTTTGCATAGATTGTCGTGTTGCGGCTGCTCACCTGGAATATAAGGTGACAAGTTGCGCGCTTTAGACGACCACAGTCTGGTGTCTATCTTTGACTCACTCATAAATTATCCTACTATTAGCCACAAAGACTATTAAAAATAAATATCAAAAGTAAAAGCTAAAAATTCAAAATAAAACTACTGATAACGATAACGTGCAGAACGCGCATGGGCTTCTAAGTCCTCACGCTGCGCCAAAATATCTGCTGTCTCAGCCAAAGGTTTACTGCCAGATTCACTGCAATAAATGATAGATGATTTCTTTTGAAAATCGTAAACACCTAACGGCGAAGAAAATCGCGCTGTGCCTGATGTTGGCAGTACATGGTTCGGTCCTGCACAGTAATCTCCAATAGCTTCAGGCGTATGACGACCCATAAAGATAGCGCCGGCATGACGAATATCGTTCAACAGTGCGTCAGGATTATCAACAGATAACTCTAAATGTTCAGGAGCGATACGATTAATAAGTGCCATACCTTCGCTACGATCTTTTACCAAAATCAGTGCGCCGCGGTTCTGCAATGAGTCACGCGCGATATCTGCTTTTGGCAGTTCAGACAGTGCTTTTTCTATCTCAAGTGCTACTTCGTTGAGCTGCTCTTCGCTAGTCGTCACAAAGATAGCTTGTGCAATACGATCATGTTCAGCTTGAGACAATAGATCCATCGCTAGCCAGTCCGCTCTATCTTGTGCTTCGCCTTCTGCATATACCAATACTTCTGAAGGTCCAGCAATCATGTCGATGCCAACTTGACCAAATACCGCGCGTTTGGCTGCGGCGACATATTTGTTGCCTGGTCCTGTAATTTTGTCCACGGCTGGAATCGTTTCAGTGCCATAGGCCAAGGCTGCTACTGCCTGAGCGCCACCAATGGTAAAGACGCGATCGACTTGAGCCAGATGGGCCGCTGCCAATACTAACGGATTAAGCACACCTTTAGGCGCTGGTACGACCATGATAACTTCAGTGACGCCAGCCACCTTAGCAGGAATAGCATTCATCAATACTGAAGAAGGATATGAGGCCAGACCTCCCGGTACATAAATCCCAACGCGATCAAGTGGTGTAACTTTTTGACCCAATCGGTTGCCTAGCTCATCCTCATACTGCCATGTTTCTTGTACTTGGCGCTCATGGAATGTCTGTACCCGAGTCGCGGCTGTGGTCAACGCTAACTTTACTTTCTCATCAAGATTGGCAAACGCTTCAGCAAGCGCTTCTTTAGACAACTCTAACTCTTGCATCGACGTTGCTGGATGCTGGTCAAACTGCTGAGTCAATGCCAATACGACGTTATCACCATCAGCACGTACTTGGGCGATGATATCATCGACGGTATGTAGTAGTTCGGCATCGTTGACTGTTTCAAAGGCAAGCAACTGTGTCAATTGACTATCAAAATCGGCATTTTGGGTACTTAACTGGCGCATGACCTAATCCTATATCTGAGCATAAAGTAGTGCTAAAAATGAACGGTTTGGAACTGAGTAAAGTGGGTTTATCTTTCAAAGCATTGTGACTTATTCTATGTCTTCTTGTCTGAATTTTACGATGATTTTATGTTTTCGCAAGCTAAGACAACAAAACCAGTTTAGCACGCTACGTCACTCATAGCCTGCTAAACTGGTTTAAAAATTTGTATAACCGTGCTTTATTTTACCAATGACTTGCACTGGATAATTAGCTGTTGGCGATACTATTTTTAAAGCTATCTAAGATTGGTTCTAGTAGTGCAAATTTGCGCTTGTAGCTCACTTGATTGACGATCAGACGTGATGAAACATCACAAATGTGATCGCGGGCTTCAAGTCCATTGGCGCGCAATGTATTACCTGTGTCGACCACATCGACAATCAGATCGCCCAAGCCGACTAACGGCGCAAGCTCCATCGAACCGTAAAGTTTGATGACATCAACCTGCTGACCTTGGCTCGCAAAATAAGCACGAGCGACATTGACATATTTGGTCGCGATACGCAGACGACGATTTGGTAGTGGTGCATCTTTCACACCCGCAGTCATCAGTTTGCATTGAGCAATCTGCAAATCGAGTAATTCATAAACATGATTGGCACCATGCTCAAGCAGCACATCTTTACCCGCCACCCCAAAGTCAGCAGCGCCATGTTCGACATAGGTCGGCACATCGCTGGCACGCAAAATCAATACACGTACATTTGGATTTGAGGTCGGAAAAATCAGTTTACGTGACGCTTCAGGATCTTCTAAAAGATCAACGCCAGCTGCACGTAGCAGCGGCATGGTCTCTTCTAGAATACGGCCTTTTGATAAAGCCAAGGTTAGACCTGAAAACTCATCGTTTACTTCGTTTAATAAACCGCTGGCTGGTAAAGATTTGCTTGTCTCAGTCATAATGACATCGTGTCCATGTGCAGTCCCCTATTGAAAGGGGAGTTTTTAATTTATAACGTAATATGGGTAACAGTCGATATTGAGTCAATCAATATTAAGCGTTGGTATTAATACGCTCGATGTTCACGCCTAAGCTACGCAGCTTGTCTTCAACATGCTCATAACCACGATCGATGTGATAAATACGGTCAATCAAACTCTCGCCTTCAGCGGTCGCCGCTGCCATTACCAATGACATAGACGCGCGTAAATCCGTCGCCATTACTGGCGCTGCAGTAAAGTTTTCCACACCTCTTACTACCGCAGTGTGACCGTCAACCTGAATAGACGCGCCCAAACGATTGAGCTCTGGTACATGCATATAGCGGTTTTCGAAGATGTTTTCGATAAAAGTACTTGTACCATCCGCTAAACAAGCAATAGCCATAAGCTGAGCTTGCATATCCGTTGGGAAACCAGGATGTGGCTGTGTACGGATATCAACTGCCTTTGGACGACCTTTCATCTGCGCACGAATCCAATCATCACCGCTCGTGATAGTTGCACCCATATCTTCGAATTTCTCTAGCACTGGCGTCAATAATAGAGCAGATGTTTTTTTGGTCAATACGTCACCACGTGTCATCAAGGCACCAGCAATGTATGAGCCTGTTTCGATACGGTCAGGGACAACTGAGTATTCACAGCCGTGTAGACGCTCTACCCCTTCGATGGTCATCGTTGATGTACCGATACCGCTTATTTTGGCACCCATCGCAACCAACATGTTTGCTAAATCAACCACTTCTGGCTCTAACGCACAGTTGCCTAAGACAGTTGTGCCTTTGGCCAATGCTGCTGCCATGATGACGTTTTCAGTACCACCAACAGTGATCATATCAAATGAGAAATTACAACCTAATAGCTTGCCACCTTTTGGCGCTTGAGCTTTTACATAGCCATTTTCTACGCTGATTTCGGCACCCATCGCTTCAAAAGCTTTTAGATGCTGATCAACAGGGCGTGAACCAATCGCGCAGCCACCTGGCAATGAGACTTCAGCTTCGCCAAAACGTGCCAGTAACGGCCCTAGTACCAAGATTGACGCGCGCATGGTTTTGACCAAATCATACGGGGCATAAAAGTTATCGATACTCTTGGTATCACAAGTGACCGTATCATCTTGCTTTTGGATTTTGATACCCATGCCACCGATCAATTCAATCAACGTTCGCACGTCTTGTAGTGACGGCACGTTATGCAGTGTCGTTGGCGTCTCAGCCAATATCATAGCTGCGAGTAACGGCAAAGCGGCATTTTTGGCGCCTGAGATGGTGACTTCCCCTGCGATACGACTACTACCAGTGATTAAAAATTGATCCATAAAGGTGACAACCTAGCGATGAGTATAAAAAATTATGAAAACCAGAACTACAACTTTCAACCATGCATATGGCCGATTCAGTAATGTCCAGTCATATAGACAGCTATTTGATTAGCCTTTTGATTGAACGTCCCATTCAGCAGGCGTCAGCGCTTGGATATTGAGTGCGTGAATATCGCCACTCGCAATCTTATCATTGACTAACGCATATACTGCTTGCTGACGTTGAACCGCGCGTTTGCCTTCAAAGCTGGCATCGACCACGCGTACGTCAAACTTATTACCTTGGTTGGCAGCTTGAATAAAAGCGTCTGGGAAGTGAGTCTGTAAAAATGCGATCAAATCGTCAGCGTTCATGCTCATAGAATAGTCTGCCTTAAAGTTTAGAATAGGGTATAGATTTAAAGTGATGACATTATAACAAGAGTTTGCATATCTTACAGTACTGTCTTACTCAAGTGTGTTTAAGCATTAAGACAGTTCTATCAATTAAAAGGTCAAAAGTCGTCGATATGCATAGTGATAAGCTAGTTGAGCGTTTTATCCAAATACGTCAATACTTGCGCACGTACATCATTGACCCAGCGTAGCGGCGGTGCCATCGCACCAATACTGGTTGCGTGACTGGCCCCTTCGATTTCGCCCGTTTCAACGGTTACGCCTGCTTTTTTAAACGCTTCTGTCATTTTGATTGTATTCGTCACATGTACAATTTTGTCTTTTTCAGCGGTTAATAATAAATACGGTGGCTGCGCGCCTTTAATCTGACGATCTGGCATCACCTCATCAGGTGTGGCATTGGGGCCAAACGCTGTTGCACTACTGAACTTACGGAAATCATAGCTATAAGGACCCGCAATCCCAATAACGGCTGCAATATCTGTTGGCTTAATACCATAAGGCGCCAAAAAGTCTTCGTTGGCAACGGCTGCAACAGCATTGAACGCGCCAGCAGAATGCCCCATTACCGCTAGGCGTGACGGATCAGCATGGAGACTGGTCGCATTTTCAATACTCCAAGCAATTGCCTGAGCTGCATCTTTGACATAATCAGGATAGACGTGCTCAGGCGCTTTACGGTAATTAATCACTGCGGTGACATACCCTGCTTTGGCTAAGCTCTGACCTACAAACGCATATTGTTCTTTATTGCCGCTCTCCCATGAACCACCATGGACAAATACCACCATAGGATAGCTGGTATTGATAACACTTTGAGATTTCATTGCTTGTGCTAAAGGTTTTGGATAATAGATATCTAGGTCTTGTGAAGGCTGATCACCATATAAGATATCCTTACTCACTCCAATGCCGCCACTAGAAGTAATGCCATTGACAATAGCCAATGGCGATAATGCCTGTGCGTTTTGCGTGGCTAACGCGATACTGCCCAATGCCAATATTGCCGCACCGCCAAATCTCAACGTTCGTGTTTTCTTATGAGCAGGTTTATTGTGTATGCCTACATTACCAATGACGCTTGTTTCTTCATTTGGTTGTATATTTGTCTGTGAACCCTTCATGACCAGTATCCTATTATATTTATTTATCAATCAGTAGTAACAGCCTAACAGCGATAATGTGTTATCCACTAGCCAATGATGTTTTTGATATTATCATCGTTGGCTAATGCGTTGACTCTACTACCTTTTACTATTGATATAGTAACCACTGGCTGAAGATTTCTCGTGCCTTTACTGTTATTACTATTTAGGCTTATTGTGATTGACGTCATTTATCGCTTGGCGAACTAGAGTGCCTACTGGTTCTGATAAAGGTCAATATAAGGGCTTGATGACGGCTGCGTAGTATTGGCCTCTTCTTCCGTTATGACAATAGGCGTTGCCGTGCTAATAGTAGTATCTTGGGCAGTTGGCGCTACTGCAGGATTGGCCAAATTATTCTCGTACATGATGTCATCATTATTTATTTTGACACCTCTATCGTCAACGACAGTTGTCAGCAATACCAACTCGGTGACCCCAACAGTGCTATTGGCGATATCAATCAGATGACTCTGCTGAGTGGGTGTCATACGACCCATAATGTAGACCACACCATTATTGGTAACGGCTTTAATTTGTGAGGCACTCACACCATCGCTAGCGGCTATTTTGGCCAGCAGCTTTGAAGTGATATAACCATCATGAACCGTTGAGCTATACCCTTTTGACGCACTCACTTCCATCTCATTGTAGACACGGCGTACATCCGGCATAGAGCTAACGACTTTTTCTACTTCTGCTTTGAGCGTTTCAGTTGGCACTTCACCTGTGAGCAGCACTTCGCTATTGAAGCTATCGATACCCATACGACTGGTTTGCTGCAAGTCTTCTTTTAGCCCGTATACATTGATTTTAGCAGTATGTTCAATACTACGATCGAGCAGACGCTGCGGAATCGTGCGCTCAGTCATTGGCACACCATAAGTCCCTTCTGTACTGTTGGTCAGATAGTTGGTGGCACAACCTGTACTGACAACACAGGCAGCAATCATAATGCCAGTCGTAATACGACGTGATGAACCAAAAATAGCAGTGCGCAAATGCATCCGTGTCATTATTTACCTCTTAGAACATGGTTGTGACAATTTTATAAATTGAACAAATCTTACTCTAGGTCGTGTTTTTATTTTGGAGAAACCACGACCTAGTAGTGACGAGCTAAACGTAGCTGTAAGCTAATACTGTATCTAATTTATAGGAACTTGACTATAACCGCTACTTTACTTAATTTTGGCCATCAGCGGTTAGCTTTTTAGTAACGAACCTTACTTGTCAGATGTGGTTAAATGCTTCACTTGGCAGCATCTATCTTATTTACTCTATTACCAAGCACTGGCTATAAAAGCATTTTGAATCCATTCTGGTTGATGGTCTAACTGCTCATTTCTTGAATTTGACTCATTCATCGTGTTGTAAGCAATGACATCAAAGCGGCAATCATAATGAGCATACTCAGGATACTGCTGCAAAAAGGACTGCGCTGTCTTAATAACTTTGCGCTGTTTGCTTGCTGTCACGCTGAGTGCTGCATCGCCATAATTCGAGGACTTGCGCTGACGAACTTCAATAAATACCAGTGTTGACCATGCTGAACTTGTCTCAATCATGACCAGATCCAGCTCACCTATCTTTGGCTGTTGCCAATTTTGTGCGACCAACCTCAACCCTTGCGTTTGTAAATACTCACACGCCTGCTGCTCAAACCGACTACCTTGGCGCTGTTTTGGTGAGGTTAAGATTAAGGACTTATGATTAGGCATAAGGTTAATTGGTCTGATTAACATTTGAGAATTATCATAGCACAACATGCTAAACTAGCCACTTCTACGCATTCTACTCTCACAATCTGTCAATTTCTTCAATTATTATTTGACTGAAAAACCATAGACAATGATTGTACGTACTAGCGCACTATTATTTTTTAACGTCTTTTTAACGACCCGAGGTTTTCATGTCTACCCCTACTGCGATGCCAGCTTGTCTCTATATCGTTGCCACGCCAATTGGCAATATGTCCGACATGACATCGCACGCAATTGATGTCTTAAAGCAGGTCGCCATTATTGCCTGTGAAGACACCCGCACCTCAGGTAAACTACTGTCACATTTTGGCATCGATACCAAAGGCAGCAAAAGTGACGAGACAAAAGACTCAGAGACTCGTCCTGCCAAAAGCAGTGTCGAAGATGATGACACGACCACAAAGCAAAAAGGTCACAATAAGCTATGGGCCTATCACGAGCATAATAGCGCCATTCAAACGCCCAAAATTATCGAAATGATTGAGCAAGGTCATTCAGTTGCCTTGATTAGTGATGCTGGTACACCTCTAGTCAGCGATCCAGGTTATCAACTGGTGCAAGCCGCGCATGAAGCTGGCGTGACCGTATCACCTATCGTTGGGGCTTCTGCTGCAATTGGCGCATTGTCAGTAGCAGGGTTACCCTCTGATAGATTTAGCTTTATTGGGTTCTTGCCCGCCAAAACGCATGGTCGTCAAAAACAGCTGAGCGATTTAATCGCACGTACCGAAACTTTAATCTTTTATGAAGCGCCGCATCGTATCATAGCTAGTTTAGAAGACATGGCAGCGATATTTGGTGCAGATCGCGCGGTAACTTTTTGCCGAGAATTGACCAAGACGTTTGAAACGGTACACAAGAGCACCCTTGGTGAATTGGTTGAGTTTGTCAAAGCAGATGACAATCAGCAACGCGGTGAGATAGTTGTGGTCGTCGCTGGCGTCGGTGTGGCAAAAGATACTGACGACATCAGTACGCATGATAAATTGCTACAGCGTTTGTTGGAGGATTTGTCAGTCAAAAAAGCAGCCGCACTGGCCTCTGACATCACTGGCGTGAAGAAAAATGCACTTTATCAGCGTCTACTAGAGTTGCAAGCAGACTAGTTTTTAATAATAAAAAGATAACCATTTATAAATGAATTGAGGAGAAATAAGCAATGTACGATGTAATGGCAATAGGTAATGCGTTGGTTGATCACGAATATGTGCTGTCAGATGCGGCACTAGAAGAGACCGAGTTGACCAAAGGTAATATGACACTAGCAGAATTTGAGGAGCAGCAGCAACTACTGGCCTACTTTAAACTGGCTGAGATTGAGCCATCAAAACAAGCAGGCGGCGGATCAGCAGCCAATACTATGTTTACCTTTGCCAGCTTAGGCGGTAAGCCTTTTTATGCTTGCCGCGTCGGTGATGATGATCAAGGGGCGTTTTATCTCAGAGACTTGCATGAAGCAGGTGTCGCGACCTCAGACAAATCTATCCATGAAGGCGGTGTGACCGGCTCATGTGTGGTTGCCGTTACCGAAGATGGCGAACGCACCATGCAGACCTATCTTGGCACCTCAAGTGAGATTGCCGCTGACAATGTTGATTTTGACGCATTGACTCAAGCAGATTGGCTATATATAGAAGGCTATCTGGCGATGTCTGAGAGTATCCAACCAGCAATGACTCAATTACGTCAGCAAGCTGGTATTCATAATGCAAAAATCGCCGTAAGCTTTGCTGACCCTGCGGTAGTGAAGTTTGCCAAAGATGGCTTGCTTAATATGCTCGGCAACAAAGTCGCTGTGATATTCTGCAATAGCGAAGAAGCAAAGCTATTCACCGATAAAAAACAAGTCAAAGCAGCAGCGCGTGCACTGCTTGAATATTGCCAAATTGCCGTCGTCACTGATGGTGCCAACGGTGCGGTCATTGCCCATCAGCCTAATGATGAGGCAGAAGTTGAAGTGTATGACGTTGCAACACCAGCAGTGGCCAATGTCATCGATACCAATGGTGCAGGTGATAACTACGCTGGTGCTTTCTTATATGCATTATCGCAGCAGTATAGTCTGCTAGAATGTGGTCGTCTTGCCAGCGAAATATCAGCACAAGTTATTCAGCAGTTTGGACCGCGTCTTGCCTCGCAGGATTATCGAGATATCGCACAGCGTGTACTGTCTGCTTAATCATTAAACACATCTGTGGGACGCAAAACAAAAAGCCCATATCAAATCGATATGGGCTTTTTGTTTATATTAGACTTGTTCAAACAGTTTGCTCAACTTAATAAGCGCTTGTTATTAAGCAGAAGCTAATGCTTGCGCGAGATCGGCTTTGATATCTTCGATATGTTCAATACCAATCGACAGTCGTACCATATCTGTACTAACGCCTGCATTTTCTAGCTCTTGCTCATTTAACTGACGATGGGTCGTCGTCGCTGGATGACAGGCCAATGATTTCGCATCACCGATGTTTACCAAACGAGTAATCAGTTGCAGCGCATCAATAAAGCGCGCTCCTGCTTCCAGTCCACCTTTAACACCAAAGGTCAAAATAGCAGAAGGCGTACCTTTCATGTATTTTTTGGCAAGCTCATGCTCAGGATGGTCAGACAGACCTGCATATTTCACCCACGCAACTTTATCATGGTCACGCAGATATTCTGCAACGGCTTGTGCATTTTGCACGTGACGCTCCATACGCAGACTTAGCGTCTCCATACCTTGCAAGATACCAAAAGCATTGAGCGGGCTGAGGGCTGCGCCAGTATTACGTAATGGCGCAACGCGCGCACGGGCAATAAAGGCTGGCGCGCCTACGTCTTTTACGAAATTTACCCCATGATAGCTATGATCTGGCGTATTCAACAGTGGGAAACGCTCAGGATAATCACCCCAAGCAAACTTACCGCTATCGACAATCGCACCACCGATTGAAGTACCGGTTCCGCTCATATATTTGGTCAATGAGTGAATCACAATATCTGCACCGAACTCAAATGGACGACATATCGCAGGCGTCGCCACGGTATTATCAATCACGACAGGTACACCGTATTTGTGAGCGACATCACTGAGCGCTTGAATATCAACGATATTACCTAGTGGGTTACCGATACTCTCGGCAAAAACCATTTTAGTTTTATCATCAATCAAGTCACGAATGGCTTCTGGGTCTTTATGATCAAAGAAGCGCACTTCGATACCTTGACGCGGCAATGCATGGGCAAACAAATTGTAAGTACCGCCATATAGGGTCGATACGGCGACGATATTGTCGCCTGCTTCGCAAATAGTCTGAATCGCATAAGTAATGGCAGCCATACCAGAAGCTACAGCAAGCGCACCGATACCGCCTTCTAACGCAGCCACACGCTCTTCTAGCACCGCGTTGGTCGGATTCATGATACGAGTATAGATGTTGCCTGCGACTTTTAAATCAAACAGATCTGCACCATGCTGAGTATTATCAAACGCATATGAACTGGTATGATAAATAGGCACGGCGACTGCTTTGGTCGTTGGCTCTACACTATAGCCTGCATGAATCGCTAAGGTCTCAAGACGTTGAGGGGTTTCTGGCTGTTGGGCTGTTTGCTGGTCTGCTGATCCATCACTCATAGTACATTCCTTTATGTTGATAAAAGATGATTTGTTGACGACGTATCGCTCGAAAACCATCTTAAAAAGCTGTCTGCTAAATCATAGCAATAAAAAAAGCTGAGTTCATCATAACTCAGCTTCTTTATTAAAAGAATAGCAAAATACTCATCTCTTCATGACAAATATTCATAAGCAGCAAACCAAACAGGCATATCTATACTAGAGATGATGGCCACCTTTATAGCAGCCACTTTGCTTTTAACTATTTTTTACTTTATTTGTAGTAAGCATTCTCTGTACGAGTATGGTCAGTCTCGTCAACCACTTGGGTCAATTCTGGAATTTGCTGTTTTAGCTGCACTTCAACGCCTTGACGTAGAGTCATATCAACCGCTGAACACCCTTGGCAACCACCGCCAAATTTCAATACAGCGGTCAGACCAATGCCTTCTTCATCAATCAGCTCAAGTAACTGTACGTCACCACCATGCGCTGCTAAGCCAGGGTTAATCTCTGACTGCAATACATAGTTGATACGCTCTTCGACACTGGCATCAGCGCCTACTTTAGGTACTTTAGAGTTTGGTGCGCGGAAAGTCAGCTGACCACCGAAACGATCTTTATTATAGTCGATGACCGCGTCTTCTAGATAAGGTACTGACGCCGCCTCGATAAAGGCAGAGAAGTTTTCATACGTAAAACGCAAGTCAGCACTGTCTTCTTCGCCCGGTTGGTTATAAGCCATGCAGCACTCTGCGCGCGGCGTACCAGGATGCTCAACGAAGATACGCACACCGATACCATCGGTATCCTGTTTAGATAACAAATCTGCCAAGTAGCCTTGAGCTGACTCAGTGATAGTGATGTTACTTTTCGCTTCGACTTGCTCGGTATCTAGGGCTGATTCATAGCCAGCAGTTTGATCTAGTTGGTTATCAGCTTGGTTTTGCTCACTCATAATTTTTCCTATGCGTTATGACACAAACGCTATATCTATTATGGCTACTGTGTCGTGAATTTGGATTTTTAAAATGTTTACGATTTATATAAGACATGCAGACTGGCAATATTTTCGATTTATTATTGTATGACATTGGCCGACATGAGTATAAAGTTTAATCCATCTATAGCAGTCATTATACCTGAATCAAGCATCAATTCCGACCACGCTACTGCGAATTGAACCGTGGCTGTTGCAAATGGTCGTCATTGGTTTTTTTAATGATGCTGACAGTTGCCAAAGTAACTTTATATTTAGATGAGAAACCACAAACACGCTAAATGACTATGTTGGCTGCCAAGTTATTCTCTATATAAAGACAGCGGTACCATTTATCAAGCGCACTCAGCGTTTCCGATATGCCATACCGTTCACATCTAGTCTGAGCAAGTCATCTGGTTTTGACGTAGTATAGTTAATTTGAATGATTGTGCGCAGTAGCGTTATGAGCATAGTAGCTTTTAATCGCCTTGTATTATAAGTATCAACTTGTATAAAGATTAAGTATTTTTTGGATAGGATCATTTTATGATGACACGGACGTTGCACCTAGTAACTACCAAGGATGATGAGAAAATTGCCGTTTGGAAAGTGGTTGATAATTCAGACAAAGATACGATAGCTAACACATCAGAAAACAGCCTGCCTAACATCACACCGCAAAACATATTTTTGACGCATGGTACGTTTTCTGACAAGCAAACTTGCCTCAAAATCGCCGAATATTTTGCAGGGCTTGGTCATCACTGCTACATCATGGAGTGGCGCGGGCATGGTGATAGCTCAAAACCCACCAAAAAATTCAATTTTGAGACGGTTGCTACTTATGATTATGAAGCAACTTTTCGCTATTTTTTTGATGAATTAAAACTCGATAATCTGCACTGCGTCACCCATAGCGGTGGCGGCGTTGGCTTAACCATGTTTCTCGTCCAAAACCCAAGCTATATCGATAAGGTCAATAGCATCAGTATGTTTGCCTGCCAAGCTTTTGGTGCGGCGCCAGACTCGACCAGCTACGCGAAAATCCTTACCGCCAAGGTACTTACTCGACTGGTCGGCTTTATACCCGCTAAGCAGTTCAAGGTAGGCCCTTTTAACGAAAGCTACTATACGATGACCCAGTGGTACGATTGGAATTTGCGTAAAAACTTTAAAAGCAGCTTTTTGAATAAGGCTAATTTTGATAAAGGTAGAGCGAATACAGACGAAGTGAACGAAAGCATTAATCAGCAAAAGAATGTTGGCGATGACTTTATTGACTATCGACATCATATGGCTCAAATCACGATCCCCGTTTATTCTATTAGCGCAAAAGGCGATACCTTCATATCCCCTACTTGCGGCTGTCGTTTGTTTTTTGATGGCTTTAACAATTCAACCAATGTCTTTCGAGAGTACTCGCTTAATAACAGCGATTTAGATGATTATACGCACAGTCGTATTATGATTAGCCGTAATGCTGCAACAGAGATTTGGCCAACGGTGACGGCATGGATAGAAAGGCATGCGAGAACTCAGGATAAATAATGACCACTTTAATACTGATTAGCTTTGCTGTTTTAACTATTGCTATGGCAATTGTCTATCAGTACTACTTTACTGTGACCAAGCAAATAATGAATCGTTACGACAAAGCGCCCTATGTACTCGTCCTGTTTTATAATCCCTCATATCATATAATCTTTTATGCGGATCACAAAAGTGACCTAAAGCCCAAAGAAGCAAATGCTTTTAAGTGCTACTTCTCAATATATACTGTCATGATTATTTTATTTATTACCCTGTTCCTTATAGGAAATACACTCATCTATCTACATACAACCTAGCTAACATTTTCAACAAAACATCTTTATACTTGTCAGAAAGTCATGGGCTGTGTCAGTATTAGCGTCATTAATTTTTAATCAATAAAAATAAGTCGTAGGAAGTTGGCGTCTATGAGTGAATTATCAGAGCAACAGTCAGATAAGCAAAACCTAGATCAGAAAAGCAGTAAGCACTATCGTTATCTGGTCTTTATCGGACGCTTTCAGCCGTTTCATGCTGGGCACAAAGCCGTCATCGATGAGGCACTAAAACGCTCAGACGAAGTAATTATGCTGATCGGCTCAGCCAACTTGCCACGTAGCTTACGCAATCCATTTAGCGTCGCTGAGCGTGCCGCAATGATCAAAGGCGCCTACTCTGAAGAAGAAGCCGCACGCATTCACTGTGTTGGCTTAGATGATGCACTCTACAATGACACCCGCTGGCTACAGTATGTGCAAGCAGGTGTAAAATCTGTCACTGGTGACTTGCAGACGGATATTGGTTTGATTGGTCATTCAAAAGACAGCTCATCGTACTATCTGTCACTGTTCCCCAACTGGGACTCTGTGTCAGTGCCCAATTATCATAACTTATCAGCCACACCGATTCGCGACAGCTATCTGATGGGTGCTACACCGACACCTGAGCGTACGCCTGAGTCGACGCGCAACGTCCTCGATGCATTCAAACAAACTGACGATTATCATCAGCTGCATGAAGAAGCAGACTTTATTGATAAATATAAAAGACAATGGGAATCAGCACCGTACCCGCCTACTTTTATGACTGCCGATGCCTTGATTGTACAGTCGGGACATATCCTACTGGTTGAGCGACGTAGTATGCCAGGGCGTGGACTCTGGGCGCTGCCAGGTGGATTTCTAAATCCAAAAGAGACGCTGTTTGATGCTTGTATCCGTGAACTGCGCGAAGAAACTCGCCTCAAGGTGCCCGAGCCAGTACTGCGCGGCTCTTGCCATAGCCAACATACCTTTGACGACCCATATCGCTCAGCGCGTGGTCGCACCATTACTCAAGCGTTTTATTTTCAGCTCAAAAACGATCCAAAAGGTCTGCCAAAAGTAAAAGGCGGCGATGATGCGACCAAGGCATTTTGGTTACCCTTAGCTGAGCTCGATGCGAAGATGATGTTTGAAGATCACTATGCGATTATTACTAAAATGGTTGGCTTATAGTTCGCTGCTAATCGTTTTTTCTAGTAGCTTTCTTTAGTAGCTTTTTCTAATAGCTACTTGAGCAAATTATTATCAAAACAGCTATCACTAAATATCGCACTAATCATTTGATATCAATGCCGATAGACGGCAATCAACCGCCGCCACTGTTCTTTTATTAAAGCAGCTGCGGCATTTCAAAGCAGAGGAGTTCTGTGATGTATACCAGTAACCTAAACAACTTAATCTTAAATAGCGACAGCTATAAGACCTCACATTGGGTGCAATATCCAAGCGGAAGTGAGTATCTGTCAAGCTATATTGAGGCGCGCAAGGGCGACTACGATGTGGTGTTCTTTGGTCTACAAGCCTTTATCAAAGAGTACCTAAGCACGCCTATCACTCATCAAGATATTGATGAAGCCGAAAAGGTCATTCAAGCGCATGGCCTAACCTTCAATCGTGCTGGTTGGGAGCATTTGATTGAAAAACACGACGGCTATTTGCCATTGCGTATCCAAGCCGTACCAGAAGGCAGTATCGTGCCTGTGTCCAATGTAGTCTGCCAAGTGATCAACACCGATCCTGAGTTTTACTGGCTACCCAGCTATATCGAAACAGCGCTATTGCGTGCAATTTGGTATCCATCCACGGTCGCTAGTGTTTCCCACTATTGCAAAGACATTATCCGTCAAGCGTTAGAGAAATCAGCGGACAATACAGAGTCGCTACCTTTTCGCTTGCATGACTTTGGCGCGCGCGGTGCATCGAGCCAAGAAACGGTTGCACTTGGTAGCTTAGCGCATTTGGTCAACTTTGCTGGTACTGACTCGATGACAGCGCTTATTGCTGCTAGTCGCTGGTATCAGATGGGTAATGATATGCCTGCATTCTCTATTCCAGCGGCCGAGCACAGTACGATGACAGCTTGGGGACG
Organism: Psychrobacter sp. APC 3279; assembly: GCF_030407795.1. NCBI lineage: Bacteria > Pseudomonadati > Pseudomonadota > Gammaproteobacteria > Moraxellales > Moraxellaceae > Psychrobacter > Psychrobacter sp. APC 3279. Next base: position 25,664 of record NZ_JASDCR010000015.1, read on the forward strand.
TGATGGCGAGACTGCTGCTTTTCACAATATGATTGAGCAGTTTGGCGGTAAAGACAAAGCCTTTTCGGTCGTTTCAGATAGTTATGATTTATGGAATGCCATCGACAATATCTGGGGTGACGCCTTAAAAGATGAAGTCAAAAATATGGGCGGCACTTTGGTCATTCGACCAGACAGCGGCGAACCTACCAAAGTCGTCCGCGAAGCGTTGGAGCGCTTGGCAGTGAAGTTCGGTACGACTGTAAACAGCAAAGGCTATAAAGTGCTGCCCGACTACGTACGCATCATCCAAGGTGATGGCATCAGCTCGCAAAGCTTAAGCAAAATTATTAACGTAGTAATCAAAGCGGGCTTTAGCATAGAAAACGTGACGTTTGGCATGGGCGGTGGTCTATTGCAGCAAGTCAACCGCGACACCATGAGTTGGGCAATGAAATCTAGCGCTATCTCTATCGATGGCGCATGGAAGGATATTTATAAAGATCCTGTCACCAGCCGCTCAAAACGCTCGAAAAAAGGACGATTGGCACTGGTAAAAGACGACAGCGGCCAGCTAACAACCGTCAAAGAAAATGAGATGAGCGACCCAACTGATAATCTATTACGTGATGTCTACGTCGATGGTCAATTGTTAATTGAAGACAGTCTCACCACTATCAGGGAACGTGCAGGATGGTAGATACTAATAAGCTGACATCGGTTGCAAGAGACGTCTTACTTGCCCCTGTCTACCTCTATCAAGGTCGCAAAATCAAGCGTGATACGGTTCGCTTGCCTGAACCACATGGCGAAAGGCACGGCATGATTGAGCTGCCTCAAGCGAATAATGAGGTATCAACGCAAAATGCTAAGACATTTAACCTCATGGTAGTTGGTGATTCGGCAGCGGCAGGTGTGGGTAGCCAAACGCAGCAAGAAGCGTTGGTCGGTAAGCTCATCCCGATACTGGAACAAAACGAAACTATCCAATCAAGCTTTGCTCGACTCAATTGGTCATTGCAAGCGACAACAGGTCATACCAGCTTTGATATTCTACGCAGGTTATATGTCCTACCGGCTCCTGAGCAGCCTATTGATGTGATGTTGCTAAGCGTAGGGGTTAATGACACGACGTCCAATGTCTCTGTACATAAATGGCAACAGCAAATTGAAGACATTATCAATATCGCACAGCGCAAATTTGGCGTACGAGAATTGGTTTTTTTAAGTTTGCCGCCGATGGCGCAAATGCCTGCAATCCCTGCCCCGCTCAATAACTTTGTGGGCGCAAAAGCATCGATACTTGATGGGATATTACAGCAGGTCTGTGCGGCTCATGCTAGTGTCACTTATATGGCAACCGACTTTACAAGGATGCTAGAAGAGCATGCAAATGGTTCGGCTATAGATATCAATGTGATGTTTGCCAGTGATGGATTTCATCCTAACAGTCTGATGTACGGCTATTGGGCACAGCAGATAGTAGAGACTATTATCCAATTATTAGATTCTATTCAGTTATTAGACTCATCTACCACTGAGTTTGAGCGCTAAACAGCCTGTTAGCTTTATTTTTAGACAATAGAAAATTAAACCAAAAAAAACCGCTGAATAATCAGCGGTTTTTTATTGCTTAGCGAAATATATTTACACCATAAGTGTAAATTATTCAGCAGCGTCTGCAGCTTTCTTGCTACGGCCACCAAATGCGCCAAAGCGTTTGTTGAAGCTTGCAACACGACCTTCAGTAGAAGTTTTACGTTGCTCACCAGTATAGAATGGATGCGACGCACTTGAGATATCAAGTGGGTAGTATGGGTATTCTTTACCTTCGTATTCACGAGTCGCTTTAGTCTTAGCAGTTGAGCGAGTCAAAAAGAACACGTCAGCGTTAGTGTCGTGGAATAAAACTTCTTGGTAATTAGGATGGATATCTTTACGCATAATATACTCTCTAGGTCCGATGTATGTACAACGTCTAAATACAGCATCAGCGATGATGTATCAAACAAATGATGACATACGTAACTGAGGCACTAAGGACATTACAAGTATGGCAACTGCGTCACTGGCTTATTCCAGCACCCAACACCACCCTTCTGTTCGCTTAGCCTTTCCCCAGCGGGAAAATTAAACCGCGATTTTAACGGTTTTTGACGTAAGACGCAAGGAGCAGTTGTGATAGAGATATGTGATAAGTTGTCACTGAAAGCTCGAGAGTGTTGAGATAGGCGATTGATTTTAGTACAGTAATAAAGTTAGTTAAATTAATCAATGATATCTACTATTGTAGATAATCTAACCAAATACAACCTTAGCTCTTAATTATACATAGTATACTTAAAGGGTACAGCTACGCGATACAAACTCCATTTGAACATCGCTACCAGCAACTAATTTACTTCTCAATCACTCGTAACTTAACTGAATTAAATAAGGAATATTTAATGATAAATACTAAAATAAGCACGGCCACCAAAGCACTATTTATTGGCTCAGCATTAGCAGTTACTACCATGGCAAGCGCTGCCCTACCGACTCAATGGCAGCTAGATGACTCCCATACTCGTGTTGGATTTTCTGTCAGTCATTTAGGGTTTTCAACCACGATGGGCCACTTCAATGATGTCAAAGGCATGGTGAATTACGATATCAAAGCGCCCGATAAAACCAGCATGAACTTTACCATTGCAACTGATAGTATCGATACCAATTGGGATGCTCGTGACAAGCATTTAAAAACGGATGAGTTTTTTAATGTTGCAAAGTATCCAACCATGACTTTCAAATCTACTCAGGTCAAATTCATTAATCCGCAGCAGGCTAAAGTAACGGGTGACTTTACTTTACTTGGTCAAACCAAACCACTAACCCTAGATGTCACGTTAAACAAAATCGCTAATAGCCCTCTTACCAAAGAGCCAGTCGTTGGTTTCCGCGCTACTGGTACACTTGATCGCGCCGCTTATGGTATGACCGCTTACGTTGACGGTATCACGACCAATGTCCCTATCCAAATCGATGGCGAGCTAGTAGAAAAGAAATAACTGTAAGCTTATAGCTCTCTAACGGCTTTTGAAAAAAACGAGGAAAGCAGCCTACCCTCATCTATAGAGGCAGGCTGCTTTTTTATTTCCTGCAAATTCTTCTACGCTCTTATCAAATATATTCATTATTTTACATAAAAGGTTTTTATATACTTGAAGGCTTCATACTTTGTTGTTATATTCATATATACGGATTTACGAATATATAACGCAACACTGAGGGAGCAGCAACGTGGATACAGTACAAGTTGATTACATAGCGATAGATGCTGGGTGGGATAAGAAGGTATCAAATCATCATTTTGATATATACCACTTATCTGGTTGGATTGCGGCCTCAGCTGTCATCGACAAGGGCAAACCTCAAGGAATCATCGCTCGCTATAAAGATAAAGAAGTATTGTTACCCATCATAATTAGAGACATTGACTCAGAGCACTGGGATGCTACTTCCACTTATGGCTACGGTGGCCCGTTAATGGACAAAACCCTCACTGATGCCGAGTTAGACGTCGTACTAGATGAGATAAGAGCTTTTCTTTGCGAGAGAGGCTGCGTGTCTTTGTTTATGCGGTTGCATCCGATTATTAATAAAGAATGGATACCCACAGTTGGCAAAGCACTGACTCACGGGCTGACTCTGATGTCTGATTTGAGTAAGTCAGAAAAAGAGCATTGGAGCGAAACACAAAATCGACATCGCCGCGGTATCAAAAAAGCCATAAAAATGGATGTCGTGACAAAAACAGAATTCTTAACCAGACAGAATGCGATAATGTTCTCAGACATTTATAAAGAGACGATGCGACACGTCAATGCCAGTGATTATTACTTCTTTGATGATGATTATTTCTTCAATTTGCTTGAAAACCTTCAAGAAAAAATACTGTTGATAACTGCCTATCAAGACGATAAAGCGATTGGGTCTTCTATATATACGCTCTGCCAAGAGTCTGGCATTATGCAGTTCCATCTTGGCGGTACGCTGAACGCTTATACACATCTACAACCTTCTAAACTTATCACTCACGTTGCTCGCAATTGGGGACGAGAGAACCGTTATGAAGTGCTACATCTTGGTGGCGGCGTTGGCTCCAATTTAGATTCTTTATATGAGTATAAGAAAGGCTTTAGCTCACAAGAGTTACTATTCAAGACTTACAGGCTCATCGTCAACGTAGTGAAATATACAGAGTTAGTGGCGGATATCTGGTTCACGGAAAGTGATCTGCTTTCAGACTTTTTTCCTTTATATCGAAAAGAGCCTAGCAAAGAAGAAGTGCTAGAGACTATTCAGATTGAGCCTTTAGCAAAGATGACATAGTACAGATTACATCTAATACTAGAGAATATATGAGCGCTGCTGTTAATATAGTAAAGAGTAACCCCAAGCAAATAAAAAGCAGCCTGCCTCTATAATTGAGGACAGGCTGCTTTTTTATCTTAACGTTTTCGAGTCAGTCTATATCTAACACCTGCTATTTGCTTGGGATAACATGCCAAACACCAAGTTTATCATCACCGTCTTTGTCACCAACTTTTGTGTCATTAGCGTAGAAGTATAAAGGCTTACCGTTCATTGCCCACTGATATTTGCCATCTTCACGCTTGAATGCAGCAAACTGACCTGAAGCTTTAGCATCGTTAGGCGCTTTGAAAATTGGCCACACAACTTGGCAAGCTGCACCGCAATCTGACTGGTTCATAGAGTCTTTATCAAACGTATATAACGTCATATGGTTGGTAGCATCCACCAACACCCCATTTTTACTAGTGACTGGTGCTGTATTATTGCTCGTTGCCTGTACTTCATGCGTACCTGACATATCGTTACCGACTACGTTTTTTAAAGTAGTACAGCCAGTTAGTGCCAATACACCTGTTAGTGCCGATAACACCATTATATTTTTCATCATAACTTCCTTGTAATTTTAGTCGTATTTTTTATAGCGATAAGCTTGTGGTTGTTTACTGTGTCGACTGTCCCTGTTGTTAATTCTGATATTTGTAGTTTTGAACAGTCATCAAAACAGAACCTACGCTTTTTGTTAAGCAAAATAAATATAGCATATGGTTTTATATTATCTTGATAATCAATATACTCGCTTACAAAAGTGGTCGAATTTTACAAAACAGTAAAACGGGCTTATTTTCGATTTCACAAATTTGCCACCTCTCTCGTTTACTCTATTTTTAAACAGGTTCGTTTGTCTGGAAAACTTCACACTTATAGCGCCTCGTTGACAAAACTCATGCATCTTCTTACGTATTTCCCATCATATTGTCTGTAGTTCTTCGTAAAATAAACCTATAGAGATGAAGAATAGCTAAACAATAGAAAAGATGACTATTGAAGTTCAGATTTGTGTGTTGAACTTAATTACCTTCGCACGCATATCAAGAAATATAGAACATTGAATAAATATACCGAGCACGGCCTAATACAGATGCTATTAAGGATACAACGACGACAATGACTCAGTCTTTTGATAAAAACTACGCTCAATCCTTTAATCATGACGCTAATTCTGAGGTGTTATTTTACGGGGCAAAAAACACTCAACCTAAAAAACGTGTTGGCATTTTGGGCGGCGGTACTGCGGGATCGACGATTGCAATTCGACTTGCTGCGTTAGGATTAGAGACCTATTTGTTTGAAAAGAAAAAATCTCTCATTGATGGACCACCTATGTGTCATTTGCATGCAGGTGGTAATTTATATCGTGAAATACCGGACGAGGATTGCGTAGCACTGCTCAAGCAATGTATCGATATTTTGCGTTTGTATCCGCACACTATTGACGTTCGTCCTACGGTGTTTGCCGTACCGACACGTGATGAAGGGTTGCCTGAAGATTTACTACCGCGTTTAGATATTTTGACCGATGCTTATCAAGAACTGATTGAGCAAGATGCTAATAATAAGGTATTGGGCGAGCCTGAAGATTACTATCAGCTCTATAGTCATGAGCAATTGATTGAGCTGTCTGAACGTGAGCAAGTCGCTGTACCAAGTACGGTTGATGAGTGGATGATTCCAGTCGCTAGATATTTGGATTTGAACAAAGTTAAATTTCCATTAATTGTCGTTCAAGAATATGGCTGGAATATTTTTCGTTTAGCCGCTTCTGCTAAGCTTGCGCTCGAAGAGTACGACAATGCGCACGTATTTACTGAAACTGCGGTACAAAAAGTCGTGCCGGTAGATTGTGAGAACTGTACCAACGCTGACCATCATGTCACCAAATGGCGTATCGACTATCAACAAATCCATAATCAAGAACACGCCTCTCAGCCTGAGTCTATCGAAGTTGATTATTTAGTCAACGCTTGCGGATTTCGTACAGGTGTTATTGACGATATGGTTGGTGTCGAAGTCACGCGTATGGTTGAGTTTAAATCGTCTTATGTGACCCATTGGGGCGATGCTGGTGGACAGATACCAGAGATTATCGTTTATGGTCAACGAGGTACGCCAGAAGGCATGGCGCAGCTTACTCCTTACCCTGGCGGATATTTTCAGATTCATGGTATGAGTAAAGCCATTACTTTGTTTGATGATGGTCTTGTCGCATCAAGTGAAGACAGTGCGCAGCCCAAACTGCCACAGCAATATGTGCATTATATTGAAAATGGTTGGGATAAAGCGCCTCTACAAGCGCGTAGCCAGCAAGCGATTGAGTATGTGGCTGAGTTTGTACCGACATTTAACAGCGCACGTACTGTTGGTAACGCGCTATATGGTGGACAGCAGATTCCTGGACAAGATGATACGCTGCGAGTCGCTGATGTGAGTTTATACTCTAATATACGCTATGCCCGTGCAGAAAACGTCAAAGCATCTTCGACTTTGATTGCCGCTGACCAAATAGTTAATGAGCTAACAGATCTAGGTTTGATAGAGAACGATACACCTCTGAATCGTAGTCGCTATGCTCATGAGTGGTCGTACCTTGTCCATAACGATAGTCTGGCTGTCGATGAGGTTGCACGTGAGCTCGCTGAGCAGCGTGGATTCCCAATCGCTATGGCTCATGTTAATCATAGTATTCGTGAAGTTGCATTGGATGATCTTACGCCTGCTGATGCCTAATAGACATGATTCGCTGATAGGTTGTTAACACATATAAAAAAAGGAGCAGATTACCGAGATTTGGTTGTCTGCTCCTTTTTTGCAATAGCTTTTAATATTTAAGCATTTGCTGTGTACTAATAGCTATAATGGCTTAACTATTACTACCAGCCATTTTCTCCGTATCCACAGCATCATCTATGGTTACTACTGTCTGTAGCATATCGATCGCTTCGCTGATGGTATTACACACCACTAGACGATCTAAATCTTCCTGCTTCATAAAGCCTTGCTCAGTGGTATATTTCAAATGCTCAATCATACGGTCATAAAAACCATTGATGTTCAAAATGATCATTGGTTTTTCGTGTTGGTACAATTGACGCCATGTGGCGATTTCCATAATCTCTTCTAATGTTCCTAGCCCGCCTGGTAGCGTGATAAAAGCATCGGCATACTCTGCCATAACGGTCTTACGCGTGTGCATAGTGTCAGTCAAATGCAACCGAGTCAGCTGCTCATGAGCGATTTCGTGCTTGAGCATAAAGGTTGGAATCACGCCTACTGCTTGTGCGCCGCCATTAATTACTTCATCCGCAACTGCGCCCATCAGACCGATACTAGCGCCACCATATACTAGCCCCATGCCATTATTTGCTAAGGCACTGCCAAGCTCGCGTGCCGCCTGTTCATAAACGTCACCATTGCCCAAGCGCGAACCACAATACACAGCCACGAGCGGCATTGACAAGGCAGACTTATCGACTGCTTTTTCGATATTTGTAATGTCTTTACTCGTGATTACGTCATAAGTATCATCTTTAATTTTCATTTGCATATAGCTTCCTTAATTAACTGTCAGTTTTTATTGAGTGCTTGTTATTAGTGAAGGCTGCATACCGACACCTATCATTTATATTGTCATGCACATGATTCATAAGACAAACTCAACCAAGTTATACGAAACTTGGAAGTCATATTTGAGCAACTGTCTTGCCAGCATTTATCTTAACATAAGCAATGCTACCACATAGTCACAACGATTTATCACTACGCAACGACTACACTTTCAAGATGCGCATTTATTGTTCATCATAGTTCGATATTCATTATCTACTAATAAAAATACTAAGGTATACCCATGGATAATCACAACACCTCTCCTACTGCCGAGCTATCAAGCTCTGTGGTTAATAGCAATCTCACTAATAAAAGCAATATGAATGACGCGAGCAATATTGATATTTACTCATTAAGCATCATGACCGATCGCAACCAAGCATTGGCAGCCACTGTCTATCGCCCTAAAGATGCGACAAAAAAAGCAATCATGATGGCACCTGCCACAGGTATTAAGCGTCACTTTTATCATAATTTTGCGACCTATCTAGCAGAAAGCGGCTTTGGGGTGCTGACATTTGATAACGAAGGAATCGGTGAGTCCCTATCGACCGATCTGGCAAAATGTAGCGCTTCCTTGATCAGTTGGGGTCGCCATGACATGCCAGCTGTACTTGATGCCTTACAAGATGAGTTTCCTGATGCGACTTATCATCTCATCGGTCATAGCGCAGGTGGTCAGCTCATCGGCTTGATGCCTAATTATCAGGCGATTAGCTCAGTGTTCAACGTCGCTTGCTCGTCAGGACGTATCAAAAATATGGGCATGCCATATAAGCTCAAAGCCATGGGGTTTATGGATGCGTTTATTCCATTCACTAATTTAACACTGGGCTATACACCCTCAGACAAAATCGGTATGGGTGAGCCACTGCCACGCGGCGTGGCTCGTCAATGGCGTGAATGGTGCAATGGGGCGGGCTATATCAAAACCGCATTTGGCAAAAGCATACACACGCATTTCTATGATGAGCTCAGCATGCCAGCACTATGGCTTGGCTTTAGCGATGATGATATCGCCAACAGTGAAAACATGGACGATATGATAAGGGTATTTACAAAAATGCCCATAGAAAAGCGATTCTTAGACCCTGAGGATTTTGGACTAAATCATATCGGTCATATGCGCTATTTTAGCAGTAAGACCAATATCAAAGCGCCGCAGCTATGGCAAATGGCGGTGACATGGTTGCACGACCAACCATAATCTTATCGTCACGTAGCCTCTTATATATTAGCTACGTAATAACTTAGATTACTTTTTCGCGTTTTCTGCTTCATCCAGTTGTAAGCGTTTAGTCAGTGCCGAATACAGCGAAGGCTGCATGTTATGAATATTGCCTATCATCCATTTAACATAGCTGATGGGCACGTCTTTAATCGGTTTGCCTTTATGCTTACCAAACGGCATTTTGTTCACAGGAGTCGCTTTATTAGAGATAGCATGTGCTGCTGCAAAATCTGTCGGCGCAATCTCTAGACGCTCGCAGCATGCTTGATACAGCAAATAGCACATTCGAGCATCGCCAAGCGCATCATGAGCGGCAATCGTCATTGCACTCGCTTCACCCTTACCCAACAGCTGCTCGATACACTTAGACTGACCGTAAGCACGCCATTCTGGAAAGGCGGCCCGCGCAAGTCTCACCGTACAAATCAGCTTAGCAGAAGGACTGCCAATCACTCGCCAATCAAAACGTACATTGTGACCAATCAAGTACTCTGGCAATTCAAACTGCTTCAACTCAAAGCGCTCAAGTCCAGCCACATCAGCATCGGTAATACCATGCACTTTTATGACAATAGGTGAAATAGATCGACCACTGTTAAAGTATTTCATCCATTCAAAGCCAGTTGCTACATTGATAGTAGCAACTTGGATAGGTCTAGGATCACTACCCTGATCTGTTTCGGTATCGATAACCAGCGCTGTTTCGCGCGTGGCAGAAATATCAGCAGGCTTAAAAACATTATTCATAAAGTATTAACCGTCAGTAGCAACTGTCTATGCTCAGCAGAAATGCTAAGTAGATAAAACTGTATTTGCTGTCTATATCCTTAACCATAAGAATAACTATGGGGGTAAAAACGATAGATAACAATGCGATACATACGTTGTTAGACGAAGCTTTTATAATAAAATCTCAAATGACATCAAATATATATGAGACATCAATGCTAGCAGATGGAAACAACCAGCCTCCCAGACCTTCTTTTTTTAGTCGTTTAATAAGCCTGTTGATTAAGGCTATCGTATTGCTAGCACTGTTATTTGTCTTCGATAAACTGCTACCCAGTATCAGTCAACAAACGCAATCATTTGTGGTTGCCAAATGGCAGCAATTGAGTCTATTGCAACAAGAACTGCCGACCGAAAACAGCTTGCCCAGTCCACTACCAGAACGAAACCTGACAGACACTTGGGGCGCGGCACGTAGTCAAGGCCGCTCCCACGAAGGTATCGATATCTTTGCGCCTCGCAATACTCCCATACAGTCGACCACGCAAGGTGTGGTAAGCAAGGTTGGTGAAAACACATTGGGCGGACGCGTGGTTGTGGTGGTAGGGCCGGGTGGCGCAGGACATTACTACGCCCACCTAGAAGACTATGCTGACATCTCTCCCAATGACTGGGTCAATCAGGGCGATGTGATAGGTTATGTGGGTGATAGCGGTAATGCAAAAGGGACACCAACACATGTCCATTATGGTATCTATATTAATGGTAGTGCGGTCAACCCTTATCCGCTTTTGCAAAAGGATTAACGAATACAGAAAAGTATGTCGTTATCCTAATTTGAAGTAGTGCTAAGTTTATATTAACCAAAAAGCTAAAGCCGAAAAACTGTCGTTAATACAGACCCTAAATCATATTAATTGGCTGTGACGGATCTGACATAATTTGAGGGGAATACCACACTAAATGTCGACCCTTCCCCTTCTACTGAATCGATTTGCAATTGCGCTTCGTGCTGGTGCAATACGTGCTTTACAATCGCGAGTCCCAACCCCGTACCACCTGTCGCACGACTGCGACCTTTGTCGATACGATAGAAACGCTCTGTCAAACGGGCGATATGTTCTGACGCAATACCGATCCCATCATCTTCGACCGCGAAACGGCAACCATCAGACGTCCTTGTCCAGCTGATAGTGATATTGCCGCCCTTTGGCGTATATTTGATTGCATTGATTACTAGATTGGATAGCGCACTATTCAAGTACATCTCTGACCCGTACAGCCCATCATAGGTATCTATATGCAAATGAATGATGTGTTTGTACGCTTGGTTGTACGCTTGGGCATCGTCGTAGATATTGGTTAGTAGCTTAGTCATATCTATATAATGCAGCTCGTGTGACTCTTCAATTTCAATCTTAGACAGTAGCAATAAATCATTCACGATTCTGTTCATACGGGCTGTTTGCTGCGTCATCAGCTCAAAACCGCGACGCCATTGCGGCGGCATATCTGGCTGATCGGAGAAATTCTCCAGATAGCCCATCATCACAGTCAATGGTGTTCTAAGCTCATGCGAGACATTCGCCACAAAATCTTGACGCATTTGCTCTAAGTGCCGCAAGCGGGTCACATCATATACAAACAGCAGTTTTTCATCACCGAAAGGGGTCAATTCACACTTCAAGTAGCGACTAGGATCTCGCCATGATTCTATATGGACGCCATCGTTAGGTATCGTTGTACCTTCATAATACTGGCGGAACTCAGGGACAGTAATAAAGTCAAAAATGTTCTGACCTTTATCCTCTGGCTGTAGCAGCAATAAATCTTGTGCCGCCTGATTCCACCATTCTAGGCCGTCATTATTGTTGAGCAAAATCACTGCATCGCGCAAGGCTCGTAGTGCACTGCCGATTTTTTTGAGTTGCTCCGCTGTACTTTGAGTAGAGATTTGCTCTAGTAAAGCTGATTGCTCACTTTGTACTGACGCTATCTTGTCCATCTCTTATCCTTACCACTATCCGCGGCCTTTATATTGCTGCGGCATTATTTGTACAAGATTAACTTGGCTCAATCAGGCTAGAAAATCGGTAGCCTGTTCCACGTACTGTCTGTATCAATGTATCACAGTCATAAGGTCGCAGTAATTTGCGTAGACGTTTGATATGCACATCGATGGTTCGGTCTTCGATATATACATTGCCGCCCCATACCTGATCGAGCAGCTGCGTTCGTGTATAGGCGCGCTCAGGGTGGCTCATAAAAAATGCCAATAGGCGATACTCTGTGGGCCCAACATCAACGATTTTACCGGCAGCTGTCACGCGCTGACTCTTGGTATCTAAACTTAACTGGCCAATTTCGATAGGTTTGTCGCTGCTCATCGCGCTACTGCGGCGTAGTACGGCTTTGATTCTAGAAATCAGTTCACGAGTCGAAAAAGGCTTGGTCATATAATCATCTGCGCCTGCATCTAGACCATGCACCTTACTGTCTTCTTCACTTTTTGCCGTTAGCATAATGACTGGTATTTCAGAGAGTAGCTCATCGTTTTTTAGCATGCGACAAAAATCCACACCGCTCTTGTCACCCGGCAACATCCAGTCTAATAGTATCAGTGATGGTCTATGATCGACCACTTGCTGATGCGCCTCTGACACGTCAGCCGCTTGCAAGCTATCAAACCCAGCCATCTCTAGCGTCATGACAACCATTTCACGAATCGCAGGTTCATCTTCAACAATCAAAATTTGCTCATTATACATAGGACATTCTCGGTGTTAGCGGACAAAATCTAGCATGTAAAAAGGCGATATGTACTCACCAGTCTCTACCTATTAAACGGATTAATTATGACAGCTTGATGACACTCTAAAATCAGATTTCTAGTAAAAAATTGAGCGGCCCATCATTGACACTCGACACTTGCATATCAGCACCAAACTGACCAGTTGCCACGTTCGGGTGCTTAGTTTTGGCATAGTCGACCAGTTGTTCAAATAGCGCTTGTGCCGCAGCAGGTGCCATCGCACCACCAAAGTCTGGTCGGCGACCTTTGTCTGTTTTTGCCATCAAGGTAAATTGTGAAACTAATAATAGCCCACCAGCAACCTGCTGAACGTTTTTATCCAGTTTACCAAATTTGGCAGGATCTTCGTCATTTTCAAAAATGCGATAGGTTAGTATTTTGTCAATCATACGCTGGGCAGTAGCAAAATCGTCTTCGTGTCCTAAGCCAATATATGCCAATACCCCATGCTCAATTTCACCAATACACTGCTGATCGACGACCACACTAGCGTGCTTCACCCGTTGTATGAGTGCTTTCATTTACTGACTCCTTAACAGATTATGGCCATACAATAATATGCTGTCCATGATAAAATACCGTCATTAACTTAACTATTATTTATTACATTACACCTTATTTTGGTAGCCTTATTATGAATGTATTTACCACCTTACAACAGCTTGTGCCGCAGCAAAAGCTCAGTAAAGTCGCTGGACGTTTGGCCGCCAGTCGTCATCCTTATGTCAAACGCACCTTTATCCGTAGCTTCGCCAAAGCTTATAATATCAGCTTAGACGAGTACGAACGCCAAAGCCTCAACGCTTATGAAAGTTTTAATGACTTTTTTACCCGCGAGTTAAAAGAAGACGCTCGTACCATCGACGCCACTGCAAATGGTATCGTGAGCCCTGCGGACGGTATTATCTCTCAGCTAGGACAAATCGAAGACCACAAACTACTACAAGCCAAAGGTCGTCACTATGATGTCGGACAATTACTTGCCGATAGTGAAGACGGCAGTTATTTCGCTGATGGTAGTTTTGCAACTATCTACTTAGCACCTAGCAATTATCACCGTGTGCATATGCCGTTTACTGGCACATTGACCAAGACTCGCTATGTGCCTGGTACACTGTTCTCGGTAAATAATACTACGGCGGCTAACGTGCCAGACTTGTTTGCGCGTAATGAGCGTCTAGTCTGTATGTTTGATACCAAGTATGGCAAAGCAGCTGTCGTAATGGTTGGTGCTATGATCGTCGCTGGTATTGAAACCGTCGCCACTGGCAAAATCACCCGCACGGATGATATACAGGAAGCGGATCACGATATGCAGTTTGCTGCAGGCGAAGAGCTTGGACGCTTCTATCTAGGCTCAACGGCTATTGTAGTATTACCAAAAGCAGCGAAGGCTGACTGGCTAGATAGTATGCAAGCCAACGGCGTCGTGCAAATGGGTCAATTGCTAGGATTGGCAAACGCTCAATAACATGTTGGTATAAGAGTACTGAAAATATCAGCCCAGTTAAGCGTAAATCATCATGCTTAATTGGGCTTTTTTATGCCTATCATTTATGCAGATTTACGCGTCAATTAACCAGCCTTGCTGAGTTGCGTATGCAATATTATGTGAGAGCCAATCATGGATAGGGGGAAAGCTGTCTTTGATAAATGCATGAGCACCCGCCACCTGCGAGCGCGTAACGCCAAGCTCAATCCACGTTTTACCGTTGGTATTCAGATTGAGCAAAAACGGCAATAAGCGGTCGACCACTCTGAGTAACTGACTCTCTTTGCTACTTCCTGTTTCCTGCGCTTCCCAAACCTCGCTTAAATCACTAATGCCATTGCCTCGCTCACGTTGCAATCTGGCAATGCCTGCACGCTCTTCGACGTGTGCATCAGTACGCGTAACGGCATACAAAAAAGTATCGCCGGCATCAATCTCACCTAAATCATGAACCAGCGCCATCTTCAGCAATTTTTCATGATTGACATCTAGCGCAAATAATTCAGCAATCGACCAACATGCCATTGCTAAATGCCAAGAATGTTCGGCAGAGTTTTCTTTGCGAGTGGTCTGTGTCACATAGCTGCGGCGATTCACGAGTTTAAGCGCATCTAACTCTAATAAGAAATGAGTGACATCGTCGATGTTGATATGTGGAGTTGATTCGGAATGAGTGAGTGATATAGAGCTGGCTTGCGACATTGATTTTCTCTGGCTTTCTCTAGCTATTGGTTTTAACGCTTATAAGTTCTAGCGATTTTAAGTTTCATTGTTCAAGATATTATAGTGGGTTTGATATCTAGCAATGGTTAAAAGACTATTACCATTGTCAAAAAAATAGCGCTTATTTTACCAAGCGCTATCTATTATAAATTAGAAAATAAATGGTCAAATTGAGTCCCTATTTATCCAAGTCTTTAAGCACCTAAAGCTTAACCACCTACTTAATCAAATTAATAATGGTTTTAAACGCAGGATCTTCGCTGCTACGGCACAGTTCAAACAAGATTGATTCGACAGTACTGATCACCCCACCTGCACGGCGAATACGGCGAATTGCTTGCTTTTTGTCATAAGGAAAACGTGAACCCACTGCATCCCCAATAATGACAGGCTGCATACCATTATCCAATAAATCTAGTGCCGTTTGCATAATACAGACATGAGCTTCAGCACCAAAAAGCAACACGGTACTACGGTTCTGCTGCGCTAAATGGTGCCATGAATCATTATTATCGCAGGCACTAAAGGTGACCTTTTCAAAGCTCTTGGCATTGTCTCCTTCGAGTATGTCGCGCAGCTCTGGCAAGGTATCGCCCAATCCTTTTTTATATTGTTCATTGAGCATGATTGGAATATTGAGCGCTTGCAGCCCTTTAATCAAGGTAACGGTTTTTTTGACGATATTTTCGTGATCATAGATATGCGGCGTTAAGCGCTCTTGCACATCAACAATCATTGCTTGGGTATTCTCACGAGCGATTCGATAGGTGCGATCATTAATCATAGTAGACATAGTACACTCCTTGTACGGCTGACAGTTGCAACTAAAAACTATTTTAGAATTATCATAAACAGTGCCATGGTTCATCTTTCTCTTATTTAGTCATAGTTTCATGAATGCGTCAATGGAGATAATTTTTAATCGCCGTAATACTGTGTTTTTCGACTCTGTGATTTACTAACTGGCCAACTATTAATTTTACTCATAAAAAAACCTCTAGCCGTTATGACTAGAGGTTCTTCGTTAGCGAGTAGCTACTTATTGAGTGTTCAAATAATATTGTTTATATCAATAAGATTAAACACGCTCAATAATAGTAGCGATACCTTGGCCAAGACCAATACACATTGTCGCTAGACCGATTTCAGTATCTGATTGCTCCATCGCGTTTAGCAATGTCACCGTGATACGAGCGCCTGAACATCCTAGTGGATGACCTAGAGCAATGGCACCACCGTTGATGTTAACGATGTCTTGCTTATCAGATAGGTTCAGACCTTTTAATACTGATAGACCTTGAGCAGCAAATGCTTCGTTTAGCTCGATGGTTTGCATGTCATCGATGCTCATGCCAGCACGCTTCAATGCTTTTTGGGTAGCAGGTACAGGACCATAGCCCATGATAGCAGCATCACAACCAGCAACAGCCATACTACGGATACGGGCACGTGGTTTTAGACCTAGGTCTTTGGCTTTTTGTGCGCTCATTACTAGCATTGCTGACGCACCGTCAGATAGTGCAGATGAGGTTGCCGCTGTTACTGTACCGCCTTTTGGATCAAACGCTGGACGTAGCTTTTGCATTTGTTCCATCGTTGCGTCTGGACGAATCACTTCATCAACCGTACATAGTTGCAGACGACCAGCAGCATCATGACCTTCGATACCGATGATTTCATTGTCAAAACGACCTTCAGTGGTTGCAGCCCATGCGCGGCGATGTGACTCAAGACCAAACGCGTCTTGCTCTTCGCGCGTGATGTTGTTCATACGACCTAGCATTTCAGCAGTCAAGCCCATCATGTTTGACGCTTTTGCATAATGCTTAGAAGCAGCAGGGTTTAGATCAACACCGTGCATCATGCCGACGTGACCCATGTGCTCAACACCACCGATAATGAATACATCACCTTGGTTGGTCATGATTTGTGCAGCGGCAGTATGTAGTGCCTGCATAGAAGAACCACATAGACGGTTAACCGTTTGGCCACCAGCAGTCTTTGGGATACCAGCTAGCAAACCGATGTTACGACCGATGTTCAAGCCTTGCTCTAGTGTCTGGTTTACACAGCCCCAGATAATGTCTTCGATATCATTGGTATCAAAGTCATTACGTTCTACTAGCGCACGTACTAGTTCAGCTGACATGCTATCAGCACGTACATGACGGAACATACCGTTTTTGGTTTTGCCCATTGCCGAGCGTACGCCATCTACGATGACCACATCTTTTGGACTTAAAGTTGTCATACCATATTCCTTTTCAATTTTTATTGTCAGTGTAGTCAACCCAATTTACGACTATTACCTTGTTAACCCCGCTCAAAGTACAATAGGTACATTTGCGCTTGATTTACTCGTACTAGCATTAAACTGAACCAACTATAATCGTACGTTCGCTATTGGAGACGATTCATGTCTCAATTGCTTTCATGCAAAATAGCAAACGTACTGCACTTCATCCTAGTAATGACTGACTATTACGCTGTTGCGTAAAAAGTCTCGCCTGCGGCTGCCATGTCGCGAATCTTTTGTGGCGCTTCATAAGCTTTGCCAAGATGTGCGTATTTTTCACATAGTGCCAAGTAGTTATCTAAACCCATTTGGTCGACATAACGGCAAGGGCCACCACGGAATGGCGGGAAACCTACGCCCATAATCATCGCCATGTCGGCCTCGCTTGGTGTGCTTACTATGTTGTCTTCTAGGCAGCGAACCGTTTCGTTGCAGAAAGCAATCATAGTGCGATCAATGATTGCTTGATCGTCAAAGGTTTGTTTTTCGCTATCGGTCGTGGCTTTTAGCAGCTCGTAAGTGGCTTCGTCAGCAACTTTCTTTGGCTTACCGCGCTTGTCCACTTCGTACTTATAGAAACCGATACCGTTTTTCTGACCCAGACGCTCATTGTCATATAGATGCTGAATCGCACCTTTATAATCAGGCTTCATGCGATCAGGGAAACCATCAGCCATCACTGCTGCACCATGTACACCTGTATCTAGACCGACCACGTCGATTAGATATGCAGGGCCCATCGGCCAGCCGAATTTTTCCATCACTTTATCGACATGAGCAAAGTCAGCACCTTGCTTCAGTAGCAAGTCAAACGCGCCAAAGTATGGGAACAATACACGGTTTACCAAGAAACCTGGGCAGTCGTTAACTACTACTGGCACTTTACCCATTTTAGAAGCAAGTGCAACAGTAGTCGCGATAGCTTCTTCAGATGATTTCTCACCGCGGATAACTTCTACCAATGGCATACGGTGTACTGGGTTGAAGAAATGCATACCGACGAAGTTTTCTGGACGCTCAAGCGCTTCTGCTAGGAACGTAATAGAGATAGTCGAGGTGTTTGACGCTAGGATACAGTCGTCTTTTACCAAGCCTTCTACTTCTTTTAGTACCGCACGCTTCACGTTTGGATTTTCTACGACCGCTTCGATTACGATATCAGTCTCAGCAAAATCACCGTAGTTCAAAGTAGGACGGATACGGCTTAACGTTTCACCCATTTTTGCTGGGGTCATTTTGCCGCGTTCTACCATTTTGCCAAGTAGTTTGCTCGCTTCGCCCATACCAAGGTCTAATTGCTCAGACTTGATATCTTTCATAATGATTGGCAACCCTTTGCTGGCTGCTTGATAAGCAATACCGCCACCCATGATACCAGCGCCTAGTACAGCGGCTTCACTAATGTCGTGTGCTTGCTTGCTGTGTTTTTTGGCCAGTTTTTTGACTAGCTGATCGTTTAAGAATAGACCAACCAAGCTCTCTGCTTGTGGCGTCTTAGCCGCTTTAGCAAAACCAGCCGCTTCTACTTCGATTGCTTTGTCACGTGATAAATTAACGTGCTTTTCGATCGTTTCGATAGCGATTGCTGGTGCTGGGTATTGCTTAGGATTGGCTTTAGCGAAAATAGCACCTTTGGCACTGTTGAACGCCATCGCTTGCTCAAGCTGGTTTAGCTTAACTGGAGCCAGTTTTTCTTCACGTTTTGCTTTCCAATCAAGCTCACCTGAGATACATTTTTTGACTAGATCAATTGCGGCATCTTGCAAGTCATCAGCAGGTACAGTCGCATCAACCAAGCCTAGTTTTAATGCTGCCAATGCTTTCTTTGGGCTACCAGTCGCGATCAGCTCAAGTGCGTTATCGATACCGATGATACGCGTACTACGAACTGTACCGCCGAAACCTGGGAAGATACCTAGCTGAGTTTCTGGCAAACCGATGATGGCTTTGTCACTCATGACACGGTATTCACAAACCAAAGTCATTTCACAACCGCCGCCCATCGCCGCGCCATTGATAGCCGCAACTTTCGGGAATGGCAGGTCTTCGAAACGATTGAAAGCGTCATTAACATGAACGACCCAATCTTTGATCTCGCTTTCTGATTTTTTGAAAGAACCGACGAATTCTGTGATATCAGCACCAGCGATAAACACGCCTTTAGCTGAAGTAACGATAAGACCTTTTACGTTGTCGGCTTTTTCTAACGCACTAACTGCTTCACCAAACTGTTTGTTGGTTTCGGCATCAAATTTGTTCACGCTCTCATTTTCGGCGTTGTACTGCATGTTGGCGATGCCATCCTCTAGCATTGTCACCGTGATGCGATTTCCTTGGTATACCATTTGAAACTCCTTTCTATATAACGAAAGCTACGTTTTGAATTAAAATAAATAGCCAGTTACTGTTAGTAAAATGGGTAATAGCACTGTGCGCTTGTCATGTTATAAAGACAAACATATAACCAGCTCACAAGTGAAGATGTCTTTATTATCCAGCGTTCATCATGATGCACGTATTTTGCGTCTCTTGCATGACATCATATGACGCTTCATTTATATACTGCTGTTGCAGGCACTGATGTTCAAAATATTGACTGAGACTTGGTCTAACACTCGGTATCGACGATTGAACATCCTGAGAAAAACCCAGTAGGGTCACCATCAGACCATTTTCACGTCAATTAGTGTAGGGGATTATGCCCCTAACTGTCACAAGCTAATACCATACTCGCAAGTCACTCTTAAATCACTTGCAGGCATTTACCTTACGCTAAAAGTGTTTTAGTGAATAAATGTATACTGAATTGTTAATTTAGATTTATTTCGTGTTGTTGGCTTCATGCATGCCATCTTTAGAATGACAGTCCGTTAGCGCTACTTAATAAATGCTACTTGGTCAGTGCTAGCTATTCAGTGTAAGCATTCAGTACCACTTTTCTACGGTAATAAGATTAACGTGCCAGCCTAGCTTGCTCTTTTATCAGAACATATTCAACCAGAGAGTGACATCATCCATCCGTAACGAAATCTTGTCGCTATATTGCAGCTGAGACTGCTCTACTTTCGAATAGACTTTGGTAGACAGATGCAAAAAACAATCAATTGATACCGTGTGTCACATAAGCAATATGACCTATCATGCTACACTAATAGCGTTTTTACCTTATCCCTAATAAGTTTTACTGTATCCCTGATAAATGGTTGGATTATGACTGTTTCCCTTACTTCTAGTACTACCTCTACTGGCGTTATCCCTTTTAACTTTGTCTCTTTTCAAAGCACTGAGCAGTTTCATGGTGCTGTGCGCGAGCAATTGGCGCAAGACATTGAGGTCTTGTTCGCTTATGCCAAGCTTCCTAGCCCGCTAGTAGATGCCTGCCGCTATGTGATGACTGGACAAGGCAAACTGGTACGCCCACTGATGGTTGCCAGCGCGTTTGCCAGTATTAATAGCAGCAATAATGAACGTACAGACGAGCCTAATGACGACATTGACGACATTGATGACATCGATACTCTCGATGCTGATCTAGATACGCTACTAGAAAACGACTCAGACTATGATATGTCGCGCCGTGCTGCATTGGCGGTAGAACTGCTACATACCTACTCACTGGTACATGATGACTTGCCATGTATGGACGATGATGAGCTGCGCCGTGGGCAGCCGACTGCGCATATCGCCTTTGATGAAGCGACAGCTCTGCTGGCAGGAGATGTATTGCAGACACTAGCGTTTGAAGTATTAACTGCAGAGATGCCAACCTTTGCGCCATTCGATGCAAATATCGCAAGTCAGCTTATGGCAATATTTGCGCCGCGCGCCAGACGCATGGTGTCAGGTCAAATGCTAGACCTCAATGCCGAAGCCAGTGCCAGTATCGCGCAGGATGGTTTAGAAGCCATCCACCGTGATAAGACAGGTGCGTTGATTGAAGCGGCAATGCTCATGGGCGGCGTCTGTGCTGGTGCAACGGCCCCACAGCGCATGGCATTGCAAGAATGCGCCCAACATATCGGTCTGGCGTTTCAAGTCCAAGATGACGTGCTAGATGTCACGATGACGACTGATACGCTTGGTAAGCCTGCGGGTAGCGATGAAAAACTGGACAAATCTACCTATGTAAAACTAATGGGTGTCGATAATGCGACTAGCTACGCGCAATCGCTTTTTAACGATGGACGCGCAGCCATTTCTCATGAACTACATAGTCGTGAGCTTAGCGACAATGACTATAACATTGGCACAGACAATGATGCGCTACTGGCATTGATTGAATGGCTCTGGTCACGTAAAAAATAGCTTGTCGAATAGCAGTCGAAAGCAGATATCGTAGTAAATTTCATTATTCAAAACGGCAGTGAGTGGTCAACATGGACAGTTCCCCTACCCCGCGCATTTATCTTGGCACTGGTGGCTATAGCGATACCGATTTGCTCGGTACGCTGTATCCCACCGGCACCAAAAAAACCGATTTCTTACGTGAATACGCCAAACAATACGGCGCAGTCGAAATCAACAGTACATTTTATGCACCCATCGGGCAAAAAGCCTTTGCTGGAATGATTGATAAAGCCTATGCGCAGGCCGATAGTCAGCTCAAGTTTGCCGTCAAACTGCATCAAGACTTTACTCATGCGCGCAAAGGCACTGCCGAGCACGCACAGGCATTTTTAAACGCCTTATCTCCGCTCATTGAAGCAAATGCTTTAGCGCCTTTATTACTTCAGTTCCCACATGGCTTTGATCGTACTCGTGAACATCGACTCTATCTGGCTAATCTCGTCAGTTGGTTTCAGGACTACCCACTCGCTATTGAATTTCGTCATAACGGCTGGCACACCCCGCAAGTGGTCGATAGTTTCCAGCAGCAAGGTCTCATTTGGTGTAGCGTCGATTATCCCAAAGTCAGTGGGTTGCCACCATCACGATTGATATTTACTGAACGCACTGGCTATCTGCGCATGCATGGTAATAATCTAAACTGGTGGGATGCGATGAGCGCGGCTGATCGCCATGATTATCGTTATAGCGAGGCTGAGATGCAAGACTGGGCGCAAGCGATTGCTAATCAGCGTCGGCACTTTGATACGCTCTATATTTTCTTTCAAAACACTGTAAATGCACACGCTTATTATAATATTGCAATGTTGCGTGAAGCGTTGGGTAAGTTTGGGTTTGATGTTTTGTAGGGTAAATCAGGCGGTAGGCGTACCAAAAAATCTTGTATACAAAAAAATTGATGCATAGAACGCACCCTTATTTTTTATTATTTGCAATGTTAGCTCATTGTTTTATTTTTTAAACCTAGCGGTTTTATTTAGGAGTATGTATATGCTTATCTGGTTTGTAGTCGGAGCGATAATCTTATCTATAATCATATTGAAATATTATGGAAAAAATAGAGAGTCCGATTCTTTTAAGCTAATTAAAAAATTAGCCCATCAGGGTAACCCGCGCGATCAAATTAATCTTGCAATGATGTATTATCAAGGTAACGGTGTGCATAAAGACTTTACTAGAGCGATTGAGTGGGCAGAAAAAGCTGCCATACAAGGTAGCTCTGAAGCTTTATTTGCTATGGGTATAATGTATACCAATAAGAATGATCTTAAGGCATTTGAATCATATTTACAATCAGCTATACAAGGTAATATAAACGCTAAAGAAATGACAGGTCTCATGTATAAGGAAGGCAGAGGTATAAAGCAAGATCACATTAAAGCATTTGAGTGGATGCAAAAAGCTGCTATGCAAAGTCACGCTAATGCTCAGAATGAGCTTAGTCGCATGTATGCGGAAGGCAGAGGTGTAAAGCAAGATCATATCAAGGCATTTGAATGGATGCAAAAATCTGCTATGCAAGATCATGCTAATGCTCAGAATGAGCTTGGCGCAATGTATGATGAAGGAAGAATTATACAGCAAGACTATACCAAGGCACTTCATTGGTATCTAAAAGCGGCAGTACAAGGTCACGCACAAGCTCAATTTAATCTTAGTGGAATATACTATCAAGGCAAAGGCGTACAGCAAAACAAAGCTGAAGCACTTAGTTGGTTGGATAAATCTTGTAAAAATGGATACAAAGATGCTTGTAAAGCTTATCGGACCTTAAGTCAAGGATAGGCAACTACATATATAACTAAACTATATAAACTTAATCCCATGGCTGTTGTTCTTTATCAGTAGCATACCTAGCGATAGATATGAAAGAATCCTTACCCTTATAAATATTGCTTTCGTAATAAAACCCCTCGAAATACAACCTACAAAAACAGTTATAAAAGTAAATTCTAGCCTGTTTAGATTCATTCAAGGGAAACTTGCTAGTCTCTGAGAAATGATCTTGAATATGAGTCGTTATCAAGGTTAGTATTATAACGTCTGAAGCATAAATACTAGAGCCTGAGAATATTTTCTGAAACTCTCTCTGTGAAATTATGTTAGCTTTCTCTAGCAAATTTCCAGTTTCAAGCAAAATGGTATGACTCATTACTTCTCGTTCTTTTTTACTTACCCCTTTGGCTAGAACTATCCACTCATTAAAAGGTCTGATGGTTAATTGGGTAGCATTTTTGAAAGAGAAGAGTCCTTTAATAAAAAGAAATAGAACTATCGCTATCACAGCAACTACTAAAAAAATTTCCACTCTCACCCCTGAAACAACATATTAAAGAACATAAGTACAGCAATTATCATTTCGACATTAGCACAACCTACGTACAGTCATCAAACCAAAAAAGGACGCCTCGACGCCTCTTAGTATCCTTTTGTCTTATCCAAACCCTCAGCAACGCAAAATTTTATCTTTCAAACCTACAGAAGCCCAGCTCATACACTTACCTAAAAACAAGCATACAGAATCGCTCTACTTATTCGTTTTACACACTGGTAACTTATATCCTACTAATCAAGAGACATCAGTCACAACGCCATATAGACGTACTGATGTTTATCTAAAATAATAGAGAGAATAATAATGACAACACTAAAAAATAAAGTCGCGATTGTAACTGGTTCATCAAAAGGTATCGGCGCGCAAATAGCATTATCGCTCGCAGCAGCAGGGGCTAAAACCGTCATTAATTATGCAAACGATGTTTCAGCAGCCAACGATATCGTAAGCCAGATTAAATCCGCAGGCGGTGAAGCCATTGCCGTTCAAGCTGATGTTAGCAATACTAAGCAAGTCGAAGCAATGTTTGATGCCACTATCAGCGCGTTTGGTAAGCCAGATATTCTGGTCAATAGCGCAGGTATAATGATTAATAAACCCATTGCCGAGACCACCGACGAAGACTTTGACCGTATATTTGCTATTAATGTAAAAGGCACGTTCAATACATTGCGTGAAGCTGCGACTAAACTCAATGACGGTGGTAGTGTCGTAAATCTCTCAAGTACGACCACTCGTATGCTGCTACCTAGTTACGGCACCTACTGTGCGACCAAAGGCGCGGTCGATCAGCTGACCCGTATATTTGCCAAAGAAGTTGGTGAGCGCAACATCACGGTCAATGCAGTATCTCCTGGCCCTACTGATACCGAGCTATTTCATCAAGGTAAATCGGATGACACGGTAGAGAGACTTGCTAGTATGTCACCGTTTAACCGTATCGGTGAACCAGTTGATATCGCTCGTGTAGTGGCGTTTTTGGTCAGTGAAGAAGCAGCTTGGGTCACTGGACAAAATATCGGCGCAAACGGTGGTATCGCCTAGTAACGTAATAGCGATGCTCTATCAAAAATATGTTTTAATCAAATATCAAAATAGATAGCTATATAGAAAGCTAGCACATAAAAAAAGGACACCTCGCGGTGTCCTTTTTTCAATCAAATATTTAGTCGTTAAAGGTTACTCTTCAACGCCAGCATCTTGACCTTTATATTTTGCGTTTGCGTAGTCCCAGTTCACTAGCTTGTCTAGGAACGTGTCAACATAGTCAGGACGACGGTTACGGTAATCTACATAGTACGCGTGTTCCCATACATCACAAGTCAATACAGCTACTTGGTCATGTGCAAGTGGGGTGTCAGCATTAGCAGTTTTGGCGATTGATAGTTTGCCACCGACTTTATCAGCGACTAGCCATGCCCAACCTGAACCGAACTGGGTCAATGCTGCGTTTTTGAACTCTTCACGGAACTTGTCATAGCTACCGAAATCTTCTTCGATTTTTGCTTTTAGATCGCCAGTAGGTTCGCCGCCGCCGTTCGTTGGCGTCATGCAGTTCCAGTAGAACGTGTGGTTCCATACTTGAGCTGCTTGGTTGAACATACCTTGCTTGCTGTCATCTTTAGCAGTCGCTACGATGATTTCTGGCAATGTTTTGTCTTCTAGACCAGAACCTGGCAAAATGTCTTTTAGCTTGTTTACATAAGCAGCATGATGCTTGTCATGATGATACTCTAGCGTTTCGGCACTGATATGTGGCTCTAGTGCGTCTTTTGCATATGGTAGGTCTGGTAAAGTAATGTTTGACATAATTATTTTATCCTTGCTGTTTAGCCGTTAGTTTATAAAAACTTGCTTATAGAAGCTGAATTTTACGCTATTTTTACACCGCAAAAAACACTATAAAATAGCGGACTAAATTGGCTGAGTTTATTGTTTGAAATGAACTTTATCGCTTGATACACGGTACTGTTCAATACAATATCACGTATCATTATGAATCCAAAATTAACCTAGCGGTTACTTATTGCTATTATTCTTCGCCAAAAAGCCAAGTCTCTGACTTTATAGACTTTTATTAACTTAATATTCACAAGCTATAAGATATAATTCACTGTAGCTTGGTATTTATTATAGCAATAGTGGCCAATAATATCAGTTACCAAATGTTATAGCCCGTACAATCTGTATAGCGATTGGTTATTTATTACACGGTAACTGCATCCACTCTAAACTCATGCGTTATCATTGTTAGTATAACTAATTCAATTGACAAATAATTTACCGATTAACGCTACAAAAGATAAATAAAGCCTACTCGAATAATAGTTTTTCATCATTTTCATATAACGGAATGACTCTATGAGCACCACTGTTAACTCGTTAACTGCTACCCATCCGACATCTGGCAACCAATGGGTACTGGCCAGTAACAATAAAGGCAAATTGGCTGAGTTTAAACGACTATTTGCCGAAGCGAACTTGGACGTGACGATTGTCCCGCAAGGTCAACTCGATATCGAAGATGCGATCGAGGATGGTCTAAGCTTTATAGAAAACGCCATTATTAAAGCCCGTCATGCGAGCCGTATCAGTGGGCTGCCTGCAATTGCTGATGATTCGGGACTGTGCGTGCCTGTACTAGGTAATGCGCCAGGTATCTACTCTGCTCGCTACGCTGGTGAGCATGGTAACGATAGTAAAAATAATGCCAAGCTCGTCGCTGACTTGCAGCCTATCCGCGCAGCAGAGCCGGATACTCCGATCAAAGGTACGTTCGTTTGCGTACTGGCAATGGTGCGTCATGCCGATGACCCGCTACCGATTGTCGCCCAAGGATTATGGCATGGCGAAATCTTGGATACGCTACATGGTGACGGCGGTTTTGGCTATGATCCATTGTTTTGGTTACCTGACTTGCAAGCCAGTGCGGCTAGTCTAAGCGCTGTTGATAAAAACAGCATCAGCCATCGTGGTCAGGCAATCCAACAGCTATTGGCGCAGCTACCTTTATAAGTATTTGTAGCTGTTCTATCCATAACTATCCGTAAGCGCGCTCAATGCTCATAATGCGCTTGCAACCTTATCGCTGTTTCTTGTCCGTTATCTGATTTATTGAATACGAATCTGGCTAAATTTTTATATAAAATTAAGCCATATAAGAGCAAGCAACATAAGGAAACATGCTGTCAAAGAGATAATTTTTACTTTAATAAACAGATAGATTATACTGTTCTACTTTTAAAATTTTGTTGAAATCCGTTATTTGGCTGTATAATTCACCAAAAAGCGTTATTATGCGGTGCATTAACGGTTTATTATCGATATTTGATAGCATGGACAACCTCAGCAGGTTCACCTTTTGGTATCAGCGGCGATTGCTACTGGCACTGAATTTGACGTTGTGCGCTATCGCTATCCCCTATTTATTTCAACGGCAGCCCGTCGTACATGCCCGTAATTTGAGGCGCGGTCTGTCTATTACAATTTAACCCTAAGTACTATTTCATTAATCAAACGTACTACTTAATCCTAAAGGTGTAATTAACATGGCTACAGATTTACAAGTCACAACCAACAAGCTATCTAATAAAGAAACTCAGCTAACGGTTAAAGTTCCTGTTGAAAAAATTCAAAACAAAGTTGAAGGCCGTATTCGCCAAGTTGCGAAAACTGCCAAGATTGACGGTTTCCGTAAAGGTAACGTCCCTATGTCACACATCCGCTCTCAGTACGGTGCTGGCATTCAACAAGAAGTTATCAACGATGTCATCCGTGATACTGTATTTGAAGCGATCAAATCTGAAGACATCCGCGCTGTTGGCATGCCTAACATCGACGACGTAAAACTTGAAGACGATTTCTTGGTGTATCAAGCCACTGTTGAAATCTTCCCAGAAGTTGACGTACAAGGTATCGATGAGATCGAAGTTGAGCGTCACACTGCACAAGTGAGTGAAGAAGACGTTGACACCATGATCGAAAACCTACAAAAGCAACGTGAAGAATTCGTTGAGAAAAAAGGCATGGCGGCGAAAGACAACCAAGTGACTTTTGACTTTGAAGGCTCTATCGACGGCGAAAAATTTGAAGGCGGTTCTGCTGAAGACTTCAAACTAGTTATCGGTAGCAACCAAATGATTCCAGGTTTTGAAGCGGGTATCAAAGGCATGAAAGCTGGCGAAGAAAAAACTATCGACGTAACTTTCCCAGAAGATTACCAAGCTGAGAACCTAGCTGGTAAAGAAGCTCAGTTCAAAATCAACGTAAAATTGGTTGAAAAATCTAAGCTACCTGAAATCAACGAAGAGTTCCTTGAGCTATTCGGCGTGAAAGAAGGCGGCGTTGAGAAATTGAAAGAAGACGTACGCAAAAACATGGAACGCGAAATCAAAAACGCTGCGCGTAGCCAAGTTAAGCAAGCGACTTTTGACGCATTGCTAGAAAAGAACGAGTTTGACGTACCAAACGCGATGCTAGAGCAAGAAATCGAGCGTCAACGCAACATGATGATGCAACGTTTTTCTCAGCAGTTCGGCGCAAATGCTGATAGCTTCGATAAAGACATGCTGCCAAATGAGCTATTTGAAGAGCAAGCGCTACGTGCTGCCCGTCTTGGCATCATCGTTGCCCGTGTTATCGATACCAAAGGCTTAGAAGTAGATCAAGAGCGTGTTGAAACCTTCATCAAAGAAGCCGCTGAAAACTACGAAGATCCAGCAGAAGTGATCGAGTACTACACCAATGACAAGCAGCAGCGCGCTAACATTGAGTCTGTTGTACTAGAAGACCAAGTAGTAGATTACTTGATCGCACAAGGTAAAGTAACTGACAAAGAAGTTAGCTACCAAGACTTGCTAGCTGCTCAGCAACAACAGCAGCAAGCAATGTAATTGATACGACAAGCTGTCTTTTTAGATATGCTGTAGTCGGTTATCAAAGCTAAAATGCGCCCCCGACCTTTTGATCGGGGGCGCATTTTTTATGGCGTTCGCTAGCTAGATAAAATCAGCCACAAACATCGAACCTACAAACATCGTACTTGTACTATAAAGCGCGCTTTAGACTAAAACAGGCGCAAATACGGCGCTCAATCCTAGTAGCACTAGCCCGCGCTGTAGCCACAAACTATCACTAAAGCGTTGCTGCAACTGCTGACTAACCAGCGTACCAACTGCATATAGCGCTAGCATCGTGACCATCATCCCTGCGTAAAATCCCAGCTGACCGCTCACACCGACATTTGCTGGTACTTCCATCGCGTGTGCCATGCCATGAAACACTGCCAGACCACCAAAGCCAAACAGTGACAACTGCTGAATACTTGGCGTGCGTGCTGTATGGGTCTGAGCAGAGAATGCTTCTTGTCTGCTTTTCTGGCTCATCAAGACCATAGCCAATACGACTACCGACAGTGATATCGCCACTTCAATCAGCCCAGATGATGCAGCAAATGCGATACCGCCAATCAGCACGCCAGCCGTGCCCAATATCGCGCCTAATGACAACCCTGCCGTCAATGACATCATGCCTAAGCGCTGCTTTTGCAGGCCATAAAACAACATGCCCATGCCTACTGCCAAAAACAGATGATCAAGGCCAGTGACTGGATGCATCAGTCCTGCTTGCAACGTACCTAAAAACGACGGTGCTTGCGTGGTAGTGGAGTGAATATGACCTGAATGCGCCTGCGCCAATGACGGCAGCATTAGCGATGTCATCATCACAGCCGAACCAGACACGATATGACGAGCTGAGAGCACTTGTGAGAAGCGAGAGTTTTCGGTGTTGAGATCCTTTGTACACTGTGTCATGCGGTTTTCCTTATTCTTTATATTTTAATGGTAAAAGCTCATCTGCTCTTTAGGCAAGCATGCCATGTTCTTTAATAAAGGCGATAATCTCGTCTAGCCCATCACCTGTTTTCATGTTGCTAAAGACAAAAGGTTTGTCGCCACGCATTTTTTTGGCATCGCGTTCCATCACCTCCAGCGAAGCACCAACCATTGGTGCAAGGTCGGTCTTATTGATAATTAACAAATCAGATTTGGTGATACCCGGGCCACCCTTACGAGGTATCTTATCGCCTGCAGAGACATCAATGACGTACAAGGTCAAATCAGACAGCTCTGGGCTAAATGTCGCAGCTAGATTGTCGCCACCTGACTCAATGATAATCAACTCCAACCCTTCAAAAGTGGCTTGTAACTCAGCAATCGCAGTCAGATTAATAGAAGCATCTTCGCGGATAGCCGTATGCGGACAGCCGCCCGTCTCTACACCGCGGATACGCTCAGCAGGCATGGCATCATTGCGGGTCAAAAACTCTGAATCTTCTTTGGTATAGATGTCATTGGTCACCACTGCCATATTGACCGTATCACGCAGGTTTTGGCATAGTCTTAAAGTCAAAGCAGTTTTACCACTACCAACTGGCCCGCCAATCCCAAGGCGTAAACACGATAAGGCAGAAGATGGTTTCTGGCTATCACTATCAGTTTGTACATCTGATGTAGCATGAGAGTTTTGTGGTTTAAGCGGAGTTAGAGACATATTAATTTCCTAAAACAGTTTGTATATTAATAAGTATAAATAGAAATAGAGTTGCAGTTATGAGCGGAACAAACGGCTGTATTGCTCCTCATGCATACTTGAGAGAATAGCCAAATTGGGTAAATTGTTCGAGATATTAAGCGATTCATAGAGGTCTTGGCATAGCTGCTGACAGTCCGACTCTTCACTTTTATCTAAGGTATCCATAGTATTTATCGATGTGATTAAAGCATCGAAAGCCTGTTGCACATCATCGCTTAGAGCTTCGACCTGAGCACCCAGATCGCTTTGCAATTGCCACAGAATACGCTGACCTGCCATCTGTCCTAGCGGCACTGTCTTGACAGCGGCGAGCACCATATTCTCTAGTTGCGCAAATCCATAAGTAGTCATCGACTGCACTAGTGGCAGTTGCCAATGCTGAGCAACATGAGCAAAAAGCGGCAAAAAGCCATCTTCAGGTATTTCGGCCGGTATGCCAAGGCTCAGTACTTCATTGAGCCAAGATACCATTGCTTGAGCCAGTTGTTGAGACTCAAGTACAAACTCCTTACTCTCTAGGCTGGCATGATAATCATGTGCTAGATTTGCCGCTAGCGCTTCATGACCTTGGCTGAGCGCGCGCATTATTAGCCCTAATACAGGCAGCTCGTAGCCAGCAACCGCAAGCGCTAGATAGTCCTGCATAAATGTAAGCGTACTGGCTTCATCAAAGACAACCTCTGACTCAATCGCTGACTCCACACCTTGCGAATAGGTATAGCTACCAATCGGCAAATTGCTCGATGCCAGCATCAGTAGCTGTCCAAGTTGGGCAGACTGAGTAGGCTGAGCACTGGTATTAACCATCATTTGAACGACCTACAGGCGCATCATGATGACTATGGCTATGTCCGTGGCTGTGGCTTTCATCATGGCTATGACTTTCCTTATAACTATGAGAGTCACTATGTGCATGGGAGTGAGAGTGGCCATGCGCATGCCCTTGGCCCGTTTGATAAGCGCCTGTCTCAGGCTCAAATGGCACTGACGTAGACTCGATATGTAAACCAAGATTTTCTAGCATTTGAGCGAGCACATGATCGTTTTCAAAATATAGCGCATAGCCTGCATTACCCTGATCAAAACTGTGGTCAAACATCAATGGCACATGACGGTTGCCCAAGTGATAAGCGCCTTTCATTAGTAGAAAGTCATCGTCAGCCGTCACTTTGGTCACCGCTTGCGGCTTGGCGATGACTTGCATCAACTCCCCTGCTGCATTGATAAGGACATCATTTCCTTTTAGTACACCTGTACGAGGCAAGTCAACACCAACTGCCTCACCTGAAACAGTAATGGCTCTAAAGCGGGAATGCTGACGAGTATCAAAATCCAATAGCAGGTAATCATCGGCTTGATACTGTTCTACCAATTGTGCTTTTTGGGTATCGCTAAGCGTACTTAAACGGGTATTAAATATTTTCATTATTCTTCTCTGGCTGTTGTTGCTCAAACTATTGGTCAATAGTATTGATGGTAAAAGTATTGGGAATAAAGACGCGATCTCACTCAAGAAACCAACTGACTATTGGTGTACATAGTTTATGGCTCACTGTCCTAGAGCTCTTATAAACGTATATCATAAGCTCTAAAATAAAAAGTAACGCTGTGCCATGGGTAGTACATCAGCTGGCTCACAGGTCAGTGTTTTACCATCCGCACGTACTTCATAGGTCTCAGGATTGATATCCATATCTGGGCAGTAGCTGTTAAAGCGCATATCGCTTTTACGAATTTTACGGATGCCGTGTACTGGCTGAATGACTTTGGTCAGCCCAAGCTGCTTATCCACTTGTTTGTCGATCGCCGCTTGCGACATAAAAGTAATGCTAGTTTGGGCGACTGATTTTGGATAAGTAGCAAACATAGGACGATATTGTACAGGCTGAGGGGTGGGAATAGAGGCATTGATATCGCCCATCGGTACCGCAGCAATGAGCCCGCCTTTTATAATGCACTCAGGTTTTACCCCAAAAAACTTGGGCGACCATAGCACCATATCTGCCCATTTCCCCACTTCGATTGAGCCGACCATATCGCTAATACCATGAGTAATCGCAGGATTTATCGTATATTTTGCGATATAGCGTTTGATACGGAAATTATCGTTGTCCGCGCTTTGGTCATAATCTGTCAAATTGATGTACTCTTGCTCATCTTCAATAGTCGACGTTGCATCTGGCGCTAGATGGCCACGTTGAACTTTCATTTTGTGCGCGGTTTGCCATGTACGGATGACTACTTCACCCACCCGCCCCATCGCTTGTGAGTCACTACTCATCATCGAGATAGCACCTAAGTCGTGCAAGATATCTTCTGCGGCGATGGTTTCTTGACGAATACGGCTCTCAGCAAAGGCCACATCTTCAGCAATAGCAGGACTTAGGTGATGACAAACCATCAGCATATCGAGATGCTCATCAATGGTATTGACGGTATATGGTCGAGTGGGATTGGTAGATGATGGCAAAACATGCGACTCGCCAATCGCCTTTAAAATATCAGGCGCATGACCACCACCCGCTCCTTCCGTATGAAAGGTGTGAATACAACGGTTTTTAAATGCGCCTAGCGTACTCTCAAGATAGCCACTCTCGTTTAAGGTATCGGTATGAATAGCCACTTGCACATCATAGTCGTCAGCGACACTCAAGCAGTTATCGATGGCTTGCGGGGTTGTACCCCAATCTTCATGTAGCTTTAGCCCTACGGCACCTGCTTCGATTTGTTCAGCAATGGGTTCTGGTACACTCACATTGCCTTTACCTAGTAGTCCAATATTCATAGGGATGCTATCAGTAGACTTTAGCATCGAGGCAATATGATACGCCCCTGGTGTACAGGTGGTGGCGAGCGTTCCTTGAGCTGGCCCCGTGCCGCCGCCCAGCATTGTAGTTACCCCTGACATCAGCGCGGTCTCACACTGCTGAGGCGCGATAAAATGAATATGACTATCGACGCCACCTGCTGTCAGGATTTTGCCTTCGCCAGAGATGATTTCGGTAGCTCCGCCAATAGGAATATCAATAGCGGGCTGGATATCAGGATTGCCCGCTTTGCCAATGGCACTGATACGACCATCTTTGATACCAATATCCGCTTTATAGATGCCTGTATAGTCAACGACCAATGCATTGGTAATAACCGTATCGGCAACTTCCGCGCCTAGTAACTGTCCTTGTCCCATGCCATCACGGATGACTTTACCACCACCAAATTTGACTTCTTCACCTTTGATTTCAATAGGCTTACTACTCTCACCACTTTGCGACGTATCCGCTTGGTCGACAGCTGTATCTTTATGACTGGTTAAATCCGCTTCAACCTGTAGCCAAAGCTCGGTATCGGCTAAGCGAACTTTATCGCCTGTGGTAGGACCAAAATGCTCAGCATAAATACGACGACTGACTCGCTTCTGCGAAGTAGCGGTTGCCTTTTTATCAGTGGCGCTCTCTGATATTTTGTCTGGATGAGCTGCGCCCATGACACGCCCAGCAAAACCATATACATCTTGCTTGCCAGCGTATGCTACCAATTCGACTTCCCGCGATTGGCCCGGCTCAAAACGTACGGCGGTTCCAGAAATAATATTGAGACGAAAACCCCGAGTCTGCTCTCTCTCAAAACTCAAGGCATCATTGACTTCATAAAAGTGATAATGCGAGCCGATTTGGATAGGTCTATCACCAGTATTGCTGACACTGATGGTCTGTACCTGTCGCCCTTGGTTTAAGATAATATCGCCGTCTTGGATATGGTATTCACCTGCTTGCATGGTAGCCGCCTTATTTTATAGTGAGCATGTCAGTGCTATAACAATGGTATACAGCGTTACACGATGGGATTATGTACCGTGACCAGTTTGGTGCCATCAGGAAAAGTCGCCTCGATTTGTACTTCATCTACCATCTCTGCGACACCTTCCATGACATCATCAGCAGACAAATACGTAGCACCTTCACTCATCAGCTCGGCAACTCTTTTACCATCTCGTGCGCCTTCCATCAGCAACATACTGATATAAGCGATGGCTTCGGGATAGTTAAGCTTAACACCTCGATTTTTGCGGCGCTCTGCTACCATACCAGCGGTAAATAGCATGAGTTTGTCTTTTTCTGTTGGGGTCAGGTGCATGACAATTCCTTATTGTACTTATCATTATATTTATAGCAGATTAGGGGGTTTCAAAGCATTTGATATCGATTAAAAATAGTCGCAATATCATCTTAATCTCATTATTAAAAGTGGCAGTATTAGGTGTCCCAAATACGTGGACGACAGGGCTTAAGTTGCCACCAGTGGTCTCGCAAGACTTCTCTTAGCTGATAAAACGCCTCAAAACAGCCGCGTACATCTGAGCCGATGTAGCGGATATTGATCGCTTGGCAATTATGCGTGCAGTAAACAGGCAATTGTGCTTGAATAATGACTTGGCGCAATGCTGCTACGGTATTGTCTAGATAGCGGGTTAATGATTGCTTGATAGTTGCTTGGGCCGTTTCGGTCGATTGCGTGGTTTGTGATGCGGAGAGTGCAAGATTGTCATGGACATCGCTTAAGCTTGGTACTGCCCAAAACGATCCATAAATATGCTGGTTCGCTAATCCTAAATTTGAGGTAAACCAGCGACTTTGTGCTGTCTGTGCCACCCGCTCAGCAACAATAACCTTACTATCTCGATAGATATTCAATCCAGTATGATAATGCCCTTGCAAAAACTGCTCGTCGTAAGCTTGCCGTCCAAAGACACTAATCTCCCATGTCAGTAAGCTAGATGAATCCGTCAAATCGAAACGGCTCACTGCATGCATATTGGCTTCGTTATAAATGATACTCTCTTGCGGCAGCCACTCTAGACGGGTATCTGCTGCGAGGTTGGCTTGTACGTGTTGGCTTGCATAGGCAGCTATTTCATTTTGACCCATACTTTGGTGAGCATCGTCGCTGCCTAGCGAAGATTTATATTTTTGACTGACACTGTCTTTGCCATACCATTTGCCTGCCCCTGGTGTGGTGATAACAGCGTGGCTACCACTATCCAAATTTAGGTCTATGGTCAGCGTATCACCGCCTGCGATACCAGCTGGCGGGTACAACATCAGTATGTGACAAATACCCTGCTGTACGCTTGGTTCAGGATACAGAGCACGCTGTACCATCAAGGCACCTGTATGCTTACGATGATAAAGCCGCGTTTTTGAGTTATCAGCCGTACCTTCTTTGGCCGTACTTGTCCTGCTAACAGTGTCAAAGCTTAATGCTAAAGAAGAGGCCCAACTCATTTTATATACTCATTTACCAATTAAATATGTTTCAGTATTTTGTATGACAGCTATCATTTGCTATGTGTTAAGAACTCTATTGCCAATCGTTAATTACAGTTCATTCGCGACAGCAATGTCAGAATAACAGCGAAGGGATACAGCCTACACCATTTATCGTGCCTAGCGCACCATGATAAATAAAAGCGTCAATGTTTTTATTGATACAAGCATTGTGCCAACTCTTGATAGCAGGTAATCAAATAAGAAACCTTACCGACTCAAAACTTTGATTTGTCTGTGCTTTTTTCTATTTAACTTAAATGATAAAAATAACACTATACCCCCAACTATTTTCTAAACGTTTTTTGAGCCTCAGTCATTTATAAAATCAGCAGATACTTGCACCAAAACAGTACATTTTGACCATAACAGTGCATTTTTTAGCGTTATTGTTAGCGCAATACCCTCTGAGGACATTAGATAAGCAAAAATACTAAACGCATAACTATTTGCAGGCTTAGTCAGTAAGATAAGTGGATTGTAGGGCTATTAATCAGGTATTCTATGTTAAAAAGTCAGGTCGGACATGATTTACGCTATTTGTATCGATATAGACACTGTCGATACAGGTACTATCAATATCTGTACGACTTGATAATAGATAAGATAGTATTTATCTACTTCTAGACGTATTTTTAGTATAAGTTTTAATATAAGCAATGAGTCCTAGACATATCGGAGGGTCACTTTTTCACCTATTTTATGCACAAACCCGTTTTATAGGCTTGAATAGTGAGCGCAGCCCCCTTATAAACAACCCATTAGTCAAAAACTACTAGACAATAAAATCATTCAATCCATTTTTATTTTATACATTTATCGATAGGACTTTTCTATGACAGATTATGATCGCATCACTGCCAACCCGCATTTTGATATGCTGATGAGTGCGCACAAAGAAGTACAGACCACACAAGCGGCTTTAGTACCTATGGTGGTTGAACAGTCCTCACGCGGTGAACGCTCGTTTGATATTTTTTCACGCCTATTACGTGAGCGCGTTATCTTTTTGACCGGTCAGGTCGAAGACAACATGGCTAACCTTATCGTCGCCCAGTTACTATTCTTAGAAGCTGAAAACCCTGACAAAGATATCCATTTGTATATCAACTCACCAGGCGGCTCAGTAAGCGCTGGCTTGGCTATTTTTGATACTATGAACTTCATCAAACCTGAAGTATCTACTATCTGTATGGGCGGTGCTTACAGCATGGGTTCATTCCTATTGGCCGCTGGTCAAAAAGGCAAGCGCTACTCACTTGCTAATGCTCGTGTCATGATTCACCAGCCTTCAGGCGGCGCGCAGGGTCAAGCAACTGATATCGAAATTAACGCTCGTGAAATTCTTAAAACTCGTGCACGTCTAAATAGTATCTTAGCTGAGCGCACTGGTCAGCCAGTAGAAAAAATCGAAAAAGACGTTGAGCGTGATTATTGGTTAGATGCACAAGAAGCCAAAGAGTATGGTTTGGTTGACGAAGTATTAGAGCGTCGTCCTGAATCTTTGTAATCTAAGCATTAACGTGATGCCTCTTCATTGAGAGTGCAATCATAAGACCTTTTATAGTTTATTTGCCGTACAGTAAACCGTTATCAATGTCATACCTGATCTATTGGAAGGTATGACATTGAATTGATACGATAATCGACATACTACAAATAAACTAACCAGTTTTAAATTTTAGGAGCGCCTTTTATGGCAGAAGATAATACCCCGCAGTGTTCGTTTTGCGGTAAAGCCAAAAGCGATGTACAGCAATTGATTGCTGCTGACGATGCCAATATCTGCAATGAATGTATCGAGCTATGTACTGACTTAATCGCAGACAGCGCAGAGCACGGTGATGATGATAGCGAAGTAGACACTTCTTGGGTCAATAAAAAACTCCCTACCCCAAAAGAACTACGTGCCAAGCTTGACGAATATGTCATCGGTCAGGATGCTGCCAAAAAAGCACTGTCTGTCGCTGTCTACAATCATTACAAACGTCTAAAAGTTAGCCAAACACTCGCCAATGACAGCAAAAAAGCCAAAATCGGCGCTGATGATGCGATGGTAGAATTGGCAAAAAGCAATATCTTGCTCATTGGTCCGACTGGTTCTGGTAAGACATTGCTAGCGCAAACCTTGGCTCGTCTGCTTGATGTGCCGTTTGCAATGGCCGATGCTACCACCTTAACCGAAGCAGGTTATGTGGGTGAAGACGTCGAGAACATCGTACAAAAGCTATTACAAGCGTCTGATTATGATGTGGCCAAAGCTGAGCAAGGGATCATCTATATTGATGAAATCGACAAAATCAGTAAAAAAGGCGACAACCCATCGATCACGCGTGACGTGTCGGGCGAAGGCGTGCAGCAAGCGCTACTCAAGCTGATCGAGGGTACAGTTGCTGCGATTCCACCGCACGGTGGTCGTAAGCACCCTCAGCAAGAGCTGATCCAAGTCGATACCAGTAACATTCTGATCATCGTGGGCGGCGCGTTTGCAGGACTTGATAAAGTCATTCAGCAACGTACCGAAAAAGGCGGTATCGGCTTTAACGCGGATGTTAGCTCAAAAGACGACAGCCGTCGTAGCTCAGACTTGCTACAAGAAGTTGAGCCAGAAGATTTGATCAAGTTTGGTTTAATTCCTGAGCTGATCGGTCGTCTGCCTGTGCTTGCAGCGCTAAAAGAGCTTGATGAAGAAGCCTTAGTCCAAATCCTCACCGAACCTAAGAACGCACTGGTAAAACAGTACAAGTATTTGTTCGATATGGAAGGTGCTGAGATTAGCTTCACGCAAGAAGCACTTGATGCCATTGCCAAAAAAGCTATGGAGCGTAAAACTGGTGCACGTGGTCTACGTTCTATCGTAGAAAATGCGCTGCTTGAGACCATGTACGAGCTGCCCTCTATGGAAAATGCCAAGACCGTTATGGTTGATGCGGACGTTATCAATGAAGGTAAAGTACCTAAAATTGCTTAATTTATAGTTGATTTAAATAGTCCGTTATCATTAACGGACTACTAAAAAAGCGTCTGGCTAAATTAGTTCAGGCGCTTTTTTTATGTCTATTATTTAACCAGTTTATCTATTAGATAGCTTGCCCGTTAGATAACTTGATACTATATAACTTGCATACTGAAAATTGGCGACTTTCATTACTTCTGTCCTGAAATGACAGCAGCGTTTATCAATCGCGAGTAAACGTCAGTGCAAACCATGCTAATGTAGATAGACTGTTTTGACCTTTATACTTTATTTCTATATACCGCAAGATATATCCCGTACAACCCATATGATTAATAAGACAAAGGATTGTTTATTATGCTCAACCATGTGACTGCTATGGCGACTTCATTGCGCCAACATCTACCGTTTTCTTCTAACCATACTTCATTGGATGACTCAGACGTTGCATCCTACTATCGCAACCATGTCGCTGCCATTACAGGCGCAGGCTCTGGTATGGGACGTGAGCTGGCTATTCATTTAGCAAAAATGGGCTGTCATGTTGCACTATCAGATATCAATCCTGAACAGCTGGCAGCGACCAAACAGTTACTTGCTAATTATGATGTCAACGTCACTATGACCGTACTCGATGTGTCAGACAATAAAGCCGTGGAAGCATGGGCTGATAGCGTCATGAGCGATCATGGCAAAGTAAATTTTATCTTTAACAATGCAGGTGTTGCGCTCTACTCTACTGTCGAAGGCAGTAGTATTAGTGAGCTTGAATGGGTAATGAACATTAACTTTTGGGGCGTGGTTTACGGCACTAAGGCGTTTTTACCGTTAATCAAAAACAGCGTTAAACAGAGCCAGTTTGGCGAGCATGGACATATTATTAATATCTCAAGTCTATTTGGTTTGACCGCTCAGCCATCACAGTCAGCCTACAACTCTAGCAAATTTGCCGTACGCGGCTTCACAGAGAGCTTACGCCAAGAGCTAAATATCCAGAACTGCGGGGTATCTGCGACTTGTATCCATCCGGGCGGCATCAAAACCAATATCGCCAACAGTGCGCGCGGTAATGAGAGCATCCATGATATTGGCATGAGTACTGGACCCAAAGCCATTAGAAGTTTTAACAAATTCTTAAAATTCGATGCCAGCGAAGCAGCTTGGATTATTTTACATGCCGCTGCGACCAATCAGCAGCGTTGCTTAATTGGTAACGATGCCAAAATGATTGATGCCATTCAGCGGGTATTCCCATCACATTACAGTCAAGTACTGAACGACTTCCATCAACTGTCCCGCAAACTAAAACCACGTCGTCATAAGAAGCTAAAGACCGTTAAATAGTAGGTTATCAACATTCCCTATATCACAAGAAATTGATGGGTTTATATATAAAAAGCCCAGCTATAGTCGTAGCTGGGCTTCTTGAGAGTTGCCATTATTGATTGAGGATAAGACTAAGTTTTAAGATTGTTGATGATATTTTAGTTCAACATTCCGAGAATTAAGGCAGCTTCATATCACCAGCGACTAACCAGCCCATACGGCGCATGATGTAAGCCACTAACCCTGCAATCACTGCAGGCAATACAAACATCAGGAGAATAATCGCTGTCCACAGCTGTCCCGTGCTCATGATTTCTTGTGACGCCTCAATCACCCCAAACACACCGACCAAACCAGCGGTACCCATACCCGCACCTGTCGCCGTACAAGCTAATCCAAAACCAACGGTTGCGATAGGCCCAACGATAGCGCTAGCAATGACAGCAGGCAGTAGAACGATAGGTTTTTTGAGCACGTTAGGAATTTGCAGCATACTGGTGCCCAAGCCCTGAGAGATGACACCACTAAAGCCATTGTCTTTAAAACTTGCAACAGCAAAACCAATCATATGCGCG
This sequence comes from Psychrobacter sp. APC 3279, assembly GCF_030407795.1. Classification (NCBI taxonomy): domain Bacteria; kingdom Pseudomonadati; phylum Pseudomonadota; class Gammaproteobacteria; order Moraxellales; family Moraxellaceae; genus Psychrobacter; species Psychrobacter sp. APC 3279. The sequence continues at coordinate 66,402 of NZ_JASDCR010000015.1, forward strand.
GCACAGCCAACCACTGCTGCCCCGCCCGCCAAGCCACCAAGCCCAATAGCAATACAAATGGCTGCACTCGACGTTGGTAGCGTCAATAAAATACCAACCACTACAGCGATGACGATACCCATTAGCAGTGGCTGTAATTCAGTAGCGGCATGAATACCCTGACCGATAGCTGCGACCCCTGCTACGATAGGCGGATTAAGCAGAGCGCAAACTAAGAGAGCAATACCGCATACAACCAATGGCACCAATAAAATATCAAGCTTCGTCTTACCAGCGACCCAAGTGCCAGCACGATAAGCAAACACAGAAGTCAGATAAGCGCCAATTGGATTGCCCGGCAGTGCTACAAAAGTTGCAGGCCCACCCACTTGCGGCGTAAAAAGCGTGCCTGCCATTAGTGCTTCGGAATGAGCACCAAGCATACCTGCCACAAGGCAGCTAAGCATCACTAGCGTTGGTGCTTTGAGATAGTAAGCGATACCTACCCCGATACCAGCACCCATTAATATCGAGGCAAGTTTCCCGACCGCGACCAATGCTGACAAATCTAACCAACCACCGATTTGCGAGATAATCAGACCTGCGATCAACGTGACAAATAGCCCGAGAGCCATACCAGTAAAAGCATCGATAAAGTACTTTTGAAAGAACGCTTTAATAATGCTTGCTTGCGGTGTTACTGAGTTAGATACGGTCATAACCATACTCTTAATGGATATTTAATAGGATAAAACAGCTAGAAAGCTTTTAATAAAATAAAGAGATAAAAAAAGCGCCATTACGACGCTTGTTTTATAAATACAATAACTATAAACGACTGAACCTAGCGACGCTGTTCAACGATAATAGAGTCTATACCATTGTTCTGTAGGCGCTGCTGTGCTGTCGTAACTGCTTGACGGTTATTCAAAGGACGTGAGATGACTTGATAAATTGGCAAGCCATTACCCGTCGTGTTTTTGACCACACGAGCATCGACACCTGCCATCAGTACTTGCGCACGGCGACGATCCGCTTCATCTGCATCACTAAAGCTATTGATTTGCAAGATGTAGGTCGCCGCAGGTTTAGCAGCTTGGATGCTTGCCGTACCTGCTGCTGTATTGTTGTTACGGGTTGTAGCGTTGCTAGTAGCAGGCGGCGTACCATCATAGGTTGCATCTTCTTCAACGACAACGATATCCTCACTCGACCCAGCATTATTAGCACCAGCAGGTTCGACAGGCGCATTTTCCGAACCACCGAAGCTGCCCGTACTTTCTGTACTGCCTGCATCGCTCTCTGGTTGAGTCACGACGACGTCTGGTTCAAACGCACCGATATCATCTATTTGATCATTATCAATGTCAGCGATATCTTCATCAGGGATGGTTGCCATCTCTTGATTTGGTAAAATATCGTAGAACTCATAATCCCCATTGTCGGTATCAGTATCCACACGTGGCTGTACTTGGCGATCAGAATCATTCTCAGCACTACCATCAGCGGGGCTGAAATTAAATAATGGTGAGAGGTAGATAAACACCCCGATCATAAGGGTCAATACGGCCCCAACAAACATCCACAATAAGCCTGATACGCTACTTGATTTGCGCTTTTCTGTCGCGCCTTTAGGTTTTTTGGCTAGCATGGATCTCGTTCTCCCTACTGGATTTAACTATCATCATCGAATTAATGCTATCAGCTGTCTATACTCATGTCACATATTAGAAAAGTACTACATGCTAGACGGTGCAGACAAGCCTAGCAGACTAAGCCCATTTGCCAATACCTGTCTAACGGCTTTTGACAGACGCAAACGTGCTTGCATTAAGTCTAGCTCATCCTGACTTGGCGTTTCACCTGAAGTCAAGCTCATAGGCAAGATACGATTAGTGTCATACCAACCATGGAACAATGCCGCTAGCTCTTTTAGGTAGTTGGTCAAGACGTGCGGCTCGTAACCAGTCGCTGCACGAAGTAACGTCGCTGGATAGCCTGCTAACAATTTAATCAGCTCGTCTTCGTTTGGTGCGCTTAGCAAGTCTTGATGTGCCAAACCGATGGCATCATCTACGGTCAAATCGTAAGTTGCCAGTTTTTCTAACACGCGGCAAACGCGCGCATGAGCATACTGAATATAATACACTTGATTGTCTTTGCTTTGTGATTTGGCAAGTTCTAAGTCAAAATCAACATGCACTTCAGGCTTACGCGCTACATAGTAGAATCGTGCAGCATCGTTACCCACTTCTGCACGTAGCTCACGCAGGGTCACAAACTGACCTGAGCGTGAAGACATTTGTACTTTTTCACTACCACGCCATAACGCGACAAACTGTACAAGCACCACATCCAGACGTTCAGCATCGATACCAAGAGCCAATAGAGCGGCTTTTACACGTGGGACATAACCATGGTGGTCTGCGCCCCAAACGTTAATGACTTTATCAAAGCCGCGATCAAACTTGTTTTTATGATAAGCGATGTCAGAGGCAAAATATGTCGATTGACCATTGGCACGGCGTACCACACGGTCTTTCTCATCGCCGAAATCAGTCGATTTAAACCAGATGTTGCCGTCTTTTTCGTACAAGTAGCCTTTGTCATCTAGTATCTGTAGGACAGGCTCAATCTCGCTATCGATAGATCTTTCGCTGAACCAGCACTCGTAGCTCACACCAAAGTCATTCAAATCGTCTTTGATATCCGCCAAAATGCTGCTCAAGGCCGCGTTTAAAAATAACGCATAGCTGTCACCTAGCAATGATTTACTATTGGCAATCAAACCATCAATATGCGCTTCTTTATCACCTGAGATGACGGTTTTTTCGCCATCAGCATTAATCTCAAACTGAGCGTCTTCTGGCACATCCTTGGCAACGTCTGCAAAGCTATGTACGTAGCTATCGCCATGCTGTGTTTTTAGTGTTTGGGCGATATCACTGACATAATCACCTTGATAGGCGTTGACTGGGAAAGTTATCTCTTCACCATTTAGCTGTAGATAGCGCAAATATGTACTGGTGGCTAAGATGTCCATTTGACGACCAGCGTCATTGACATAATATTCACGCGTGACGTCATAGCCGATGGCTTCTAGCAAGTTAGCAACGCTCATGCCAAATGCAGCACCGCGACCGTGACCAACGTGCAGACTTGACGTTGGATTGGCAGAGACGAATTCAACCTGGACTTTTTGACCGTCAAACTGATTACTCAAGCCAAAGCGATCTTGCAATGTAAAGATATCGTCCAATACAGAAAACTTAGCTTCCGAGTTTAAAAATACGTTGATAAACCCTGGTCCTGCGATTTCTACTTGGCGAATATCTTGATTGTCAGGCAATGCGCTGACGATTTTTTCAGCAAGTTGACGCGGATTGGCTTTCGCCGCTTTCGCTGCCGTTAGCGCGATATTACTGGCAAAATCACCGTGACTTAAATCTTTCGTACGGGTAATTTGACTGTTGTTTTGCCAATCGCTTGGTAGCGTACCATCTGCTTGTAGGGTTTGAATTGCATCATTAAATAGGGATGCAAGCGTATCAATTTGGGCTTGTGACATAGGAATTTGAACTCAATTAAATAAACAACAAAAACGGTGCGAATGCGAGCAATCGATAACTGCTTATTATAATAGCGACCGATATTGCAGGGATAGAATAATGTAAAAGGTAAGTAACCTGTAAATATAACAATCTTTGCACTTTATTGCACCATTTGCGCCAAAATTAGCACTAAAATCTTACCGTTATCAGGATTTGGGCTGACTAATATCAATGATGCAAAACTGATAAATAACTCATAACGTGAATTGTAGCGTTACTGTTGCTCAATACTGGGCAGTCGTTTATACCTGACTGCTTCCACGTTATAATAATGGTTTGTACGGCTCTTCTAAAATATAGAAGGCACGTTACTACTCTATTATAGGATTACGCCATGTTTGCTATTGCCGCCAGTACTGTCACCAGTTGGGGACTGTACGTCTTGTTGCCGATATTCATCGCTTTCTTGTTTTTTATTATGTGGGATATCTCTAAAACGTCTGATGCTGGGCGCGCTGGTACTTTTTGGATATTCTTAGCTCTAGGCGCAGGTTCTGTTGGTTTTATTCTAAAGATAGTCATGGAAGTTGCTTTCAAAAAATGGTTAATCTAATTAGTCATTTTTATCACTATCCTTTGATATAGGTTAGGACATAAGTAGCAAAACTAAAAACGTAATATATGGCTTATGACTGCTGCGCTTTATAAGGTGTCAGTCATTTAAATCAAGGCTTTTGAATCAAAGCCCCTTAGATCAATGCCTTTTTAAATCGAAAAAGCTACTGAGCCTTAGCATCGTTTCTTATAACCTGACTCACATACGTTGGTAGGTCCCACGCTCCACCAGCAAAGCCTCGGCACATTCCTGTACTAGACTCTTCGCTCTTAGCAAATGTTTTACCATTCCATATCCATGCAGTACGATTCCAGCAGTCACCAATGCCTCGGTCTTTGTGAGTGGCGGAAATCTCACCATCAAAATAATCATTCCCTGCTGTTGTGATAAGCATAGGCTTGCTAGGTTTTGCATTATCAATGAGCCAATAGCCATTACTAAAATTGTAAGCGCCTAGCCAGCAAGTATGCGTGGCTAACATATAACTATCATCAACCGGTATAAAGTCCCAATCAAGCATCGTAGAACCATACTCTGACATTCGCTGATATGTTTCAGTTTTTGGGTTGATTAGCTCACAGTCGCCCATCACGTCCTTAGACCCTATAAGCTGCTCGGCATTAATATCAATCCACTTATCAATATTTTTCTGAAAATACGCCAGCTTTGATGGAGCAAGTGTTTTGTTGTCTTTTGCTGAATATGCAAATGCTTTTTGAATAATTGGTTTTGGCAAAGCTGCTTTAGGACGTTGACGATTTGGATTATTCTTACTGACCAATGCTATCGGCGTCCCTACCCGACCTTGCTCATCGTCCAGCTTGAGCAATACTGCCGACATGCCTTTATCGCTAATCTGCCAGTGGTTGTCGCCTGCTCTAATTGCTATCTTGGTCGCGATACGAGCATGATCAAGCAGTGCTTGGGTCTGCTTGGCTGATAAGTCGTATAGTAGATTGTCTTCTTTATTGGGCTGCAGCAGACCATAGTTTTTATTATTCAGCCAAAGCTCAACAGGCTTCAGCTCATCTAGCGGCACTTCTGAGATAAACTGAATTTGCACTTTTGGCAGAGCTACTTTTGGCAACGCTGTGAGCAATATTGAAGCAGGCGTATCTATTAGCGCTTCACTTGCGTATCCAGCCGCTCGACAAGTCCGCGTATTATCACAAACCACTTGCCAGTCGTCTTGTACAAAGCCCCAGCCTTCGGATACAGTTCCATAACCTGCCATGGCAGGTAGCGATAGCAAGCTGATGGTAGCTACAATCAAAGTCTTTGATGTCTTCATAATGCTTTCCTTACGTTAGCTACCACCATTAATGCTATTTTTTGGCAATCAAAGTCGCACGCATGGGGGCAGGATATCCTTCGACGGTCTTAGTCGAGTCATTAGGATCTAAGAAGTCTGCTAACGAATGATAGGTCATCCACTCGGTTTGTCGTTGTTCCTCAGTCGAGGTGACTGCTACATCGACGCAGCGCACGTCTGTAAACCCTGCTTTCTCCAGCCAGCCAATTAATGCCGCCACCGATGGTAAGAAATAGACGTTATTCATCTGCGCGTAGCGGTCGTGCGGCACCAGTACAGTATTGGCATCACCTTCAATCACCAACGTCTCAAGTACCAACTCACCACCTTTGACTAACTGTCCTTTAAGCTGTTGTAAATGCTCAAACGGTGACTGGCGATGGTACAGCACACCCATGCTAAATACGGTATCAAACAGCTGACTGTGCTCAGGTAACGCTTCAAGCGGTACAGGAATATAATGTGTCCGATAGTTACCTGTACCATGAGTATGAGCATCTGCGGCACCAACGAAATGACGAATCGCCATAAACTGATGATAAAACAAACATGACGGATCAATAATAATAACCGTATCTGCGCCCGCCCCTGCCATGCGCCAGCCGTGATAACCAGAGCCACCGCCCACATCCAATACGCGGCGACCATCCAATCTACTCAAATGCGGCGCAACACGTTTCCATTTCCAATCACTATGCCACTCGGTATCAATCTTAATACCTGACTCATCATCGCCGATTTGACCGCCAATTTGAAATGGGCCTTTACGCCATGGCATCAACTGCTTTAATAGTGCCATTGTTTGCTTGCGCTGAGACTCATTTAGATCTGCCTCAATCGTCAATGTATCGCTGTTTAGATCGACGTTATTGACAGCTAAGTTTGGCAAACGAGCAACTGACGCTTGGTAGGCAGGCGCGTGCGCATAGTTCGCTTTGTCTTTTATATCACCTAGCCACGTTGGTAATTGTTTGAGCCATTCATAAGCGCTCGGCTGCTGCTGTGCCAGCTCTAGTAGGGTTAGATATAGTTCGCGTTCGGCGTTAATGATAGTGTCATTGAGCATAAAAGCAGGTTACCGTATTGATTAAGAAATAACTGTGTTAAAGGTAAGAATTATTTAAACGCCACAATAGAAACAAAGTTCAAAAACTGAAACCATGTCAGATGACGCGCAAACCCAACTTGATCTAACCGTGCATGATGCTCATCTAAGGTATCAGTAATGAGGACATTTTCTAATGCATTACGCTTGCCGCTAATCTCCATTTCGGTATAGCCATTCGCACGTTTAAAGTCATAATAACGCTCAACCAACCACGCATCATACTGCTCGTCAAAGGCATGAGTTTTTTCAGTCAGTACCAATATGCCGCCTTCGCTCAATGCCGCATAAATCTTCTCTAATACTGCGACCCTATCAGCAGCTGGCAAAAACTGTAGCGTCAAGTTCAAAATCACCATATCGCACGGTTCAAGCTCAATATCGCGGATATCTGCAGTGATTACTTCGATGTCATGCTCAGGATAATTCTCACTCAGTAGCGTGGTCGCCTCGGTCGTCATCGCTGGTGAGATATCAATTGCTTTAATCTGTAAGTCTTGCGGGTCGAATTCACCCGCTAGCGTCATACTGGCTGCGCCCAATGAACAGCCCAAGTCATAAACACGACTAACACGCTGACCACTATCGCTCTGCTGGCGATACTTGCAATGACGACGGGCGAATATGGGTAGCATAGCCAGTACCTGCCCATAACCAGGTACACTGCGACGAATCATATCAGGGAAACAAGCCACCACTTGCTCATCAAATGAAAAGCGTGCGGCCTTATCCAGTGGCGTAGTAAACGGTTTATCAAATAGGGTGTCATGTTTGATAGCAGGCTGAGATTGGCTCATGGGACGACTCATTTTTTAGAATAGAACTGAAATTAAGAATTACTGGATGACTTTTACTTAGCAGTTTTGCTTGTCATTATCAGTTGAAGACTAAGTAAGATAGCAAAAGCCCATTATAACATTACTGTTTGTTACTTATCGCCTTTGGCTTGCCTGCTAAGCTGAATAAATAGTGCCAAGGGTAATGAGGCGTTTGAAAGAAGCATTGAAAAACGAGAGCATCACTACCAGATATAGCGCTTGACCCATATTTATAATAATAGGAAAAAATTATGCAAACGATCGTATTAGGTGGCGGCTGCTTCTGGTGCACCGAGTCTGTATTTTTATCGGTAAAAGGTGTGCAATCTGTCGTCTCAGGCTACATGGGCGGCGATGCTGTCTCTGCCAATTATGAAGCTGTCTGTAGTGGTACAACTGGCCATGTCGAAGTCATCAAAGTCGAATTTGATGAGTCTATTGTCCCCTTAGAGGTAATACTCGATGTCTTCTTTGCCACGCATGATCCCACCACGATGGATCGTCAAGGCAATGACGTTGGTAGTCAGTATCGCAGCGTGGTCTTTTACACCGAAGACAGTCAAAAGCCGACCGTTGACCGTACCATCAATAAATTACGCGATATGGGTGTTAATGTGGTGACGGAAGTACATCCTGCCGTTGAGTTCTACCAAGCAGAAGACTCACATCAAGACTTCTTCAACAGAAACCCAGGACAGGCTTATTGCAACTTTGCAATACCGCCAAAGCTCGCTAAACTGCGCAAAGAATTTAGCAAATATATGGTTCGCTAAATTGAATAAGACATTATTTATTCAAAGAATTTCTTAGCCCAATGTTAGATACCAGCCAAACACTTATACTATAGGTGTTTGGCTTTTTACCATTTATGCCTTTGACATGACCAATCAATATTACTAACACTAAATCCATATATAAACTTGCAGATAGAGGATCACAGCATGAACCCTGAGTTTTGGCAAAAACGTTGGCAAGAAGGTCGCATTGGATTCAATCAATCTATGGTCAATCCATTGTTGATTAAATATTTCAACCGCCTCAATCTAACTGCGGGTAGCCGCATTTTTGTGCCGCTTTGTGGTAAATCTATCGATATGGTTTGGCTAGCGACGCAAGGCTATGACGTAGTGGGCGTTGAGTTGGTCGAAACAGCCGTACAAGATTTTTTTGCTGAGCAAAACATCGAACCTACCGTCTATCAACAGGCAGACAACCCAATGATGAAATACTATCAAGGTCAGTTGTCAGGACAGACCATCACTTTATGGGTCGCTGATATCTTTGCACTGACCGCTAAAGATATTGGTTCTATTAATGCAGTATATGATAAAGCAGCATTGATCGCCCTACCAGACGATATGCGTGTGAGATATAGTGAGCAAGGGCGGAAACTTAGTAGCGATACCAGTAAAGTTGATGGTGCTAACAATGAAATAATACCGCAGCTTTTACTCACGCTAAATTACGATCAGCGTAAAAAGAATGGACCACCCTTCTCTATTAATAACGAACAATTAAAGCAGTATTATAGCGCTCACTACCAAATCTATGAGCTAGCAAGCGTGCCTTCTTCTATAGGTTCTGCACCTGATATCACCGTCACAGAACACGTTTGGCTATTGAGCAGTAAATAAAAAACTCATATAACCTTTAACAAGCTGCTAAATGGCAATGGAGAAATTGAATGAAAATGATAGTCGGTCTAATGAGTGTAATTGCTATTCTGCTAGTTGCTCTAGCAGGCCCATTGTATAAGTTTGGCGCTGTAGAATTAGGCACTGCGTTTGCAGGGTTTAAATTTGGGTTGTTTGCTGGTATCGCAGCACTGGTATTGTTGGCTATACAGCTATTATTTAAACGCAATACAGCCAGTATTGGGAGCGCACTAGCCTCAGCCATACTTGCTGTCGCGGCAATCGCTGTCCCGCTTGGCATGATGAATACGGCCAAAAATGTACCACCTATTCACGATATTTCTACCGATCTGGTGAATCCGCCTGAGTTTGTCGCGATTGCACCACTACGTGCAGATGCGTCAAATCCTGTTGAATACGCAGGCGCAGAAGTGGCTGTACAACAACGTACAGCCTATCCTGATTTGCAGACATTGACCTATGCTCAATCAAAGTCTGAATTGGTTGAAGCAGCCAAACAAGCCATAGAAAATTTAGGGTGGGAGCTGGTCAATACTGATGCAGACAAAGGCATCATCGAAGCAACAGAGACGACGGCTTGGTTTGGCTTTAAAGATGATGTGCTCATTCGTGTGACTGACAACGATAGCGAGCGCTTAGTTGATATCCGCAGTAAGTCACGAGTTGGACAGAGCGATTTGGGCAAAAATGCGGCGCGGATTCATAGCTTTATAGAAGAACTAGATAGTGTGCTAGCCAAATAAAAAGGTTATACCTTCTAAGGAATAGTCCTCGAGTTGAAATACTGTCTGACGCTTTGCATTTTCAGCTCTATGAAATCCTCTTCTAATCTCACGGCAGCGTCAATTTATCGTAACCATTTATAACCTTGGTACTTCGACAGCTTTTCTTTACTGTTTAGATTGGTTACTCTACGTTAATATCATTTTTTGTCTTTCGATAACTATTTTAACGTTTATAGGATATTTTCATGCGTTTGACTCCTTTTTCTACTTTGTCGCTGCTTAGTGTTGCTGTCGGCATCAGCCTTGCTACCACTGCTCAAGCCGCGCAGCCGCCAGCACCTGATTTATCCAATAGCGAGTTTCAGCAGTGTTTGGACAATCTAAAAAACTCTAGCAAGTTTAGCGGTGTTGATGGTTATACTTTTAATAACTATCGCCCAAGCCAGCCTGATCCTAGTGTCATTCAGTCACTGAATTATCAACCAGAGTTTCAAAAAGACGTCTGGGACTATTTATCAGCATTGGTAGACAAAGAACGTGTCGAGGACGGTATCCGAGCTAAACGTCAATGGGGATCGACGCTACGTCAAATCGAATCGCGTTATGGCGTAAAAGCTGAGCACGTGCTCGGTGTCTGGGGCGTAGAATCTAACTTTGGTCAAACGCTAGGTAAAAAACCATTATTTGAGTCTTTAGCGACATTGTCTTGTTTCGACCGTCGTCAAAGCTATTTCCAAGGTGAGTACGCCAATGCGCTAAAAATCGTGCAAAACGGTGATATCGCACCTAATGATATGACAGGATCATGGGCAGGTGCCTTTGGGCAGACGCAGTTTATGCCGAGTACCTTTTTAGAATTGGCAGTAGATTTCGATGGTGATGGACGTCGTGATTTGGTCAATAGCGTCCCTGATGCACTCGCTTCTACCGCAAACTTCTTGGACAATCGCGGCTATCGTACTGGCGAGCCTTGGGGCTATGAAGTCAAACTACCTGATGGATTTTGGGCCGCATCTAATCGTAAAGACAAAAGATCGATAAGCCACTGGCGCAACCAAGGTCTGACGTTGGCTAATGGCAGTCCGTTACCATATGACTTGAACAGTGCAGGCTTATTATTACCCGCTGGTATAGAAGGCCCTGCTTTCTTGGTGGGCAAAAACTTCGATACTTTCTACTCTTATAACGCCTCAGAAAACTACGCGCTGGCTATCGCACACTTATCAGATCTAATCACTCGCGAAGACAGCAGCAAAACAGACTTTATCACTGCGTGGCCGACAGACGATCCTGGTATCAGCCGTCAGCAGGCCAAGGACATTCAGCAAGCGTTGTTAAACGCAGGTTACGATATCGGCGGTGTAGATGGCATCATCGGAGACAATACTCGTACTGCTATCCAGCAATACCAGACTAGTCGCGGTATTTTCCCAGCTGACGGACGCGCAGGCCAGAAGTTCTATCGCGCCATCGTTGGTAATGCAGCGCCGAGTCAAACTCAATACGGCCAACCTGCAAACAGCAAACCTCTGAACACTGCACCTGCCGATCGCATGGGACAATTGATTCAGCAGCAAACGACTGCTCCTAGTAGCTACTCATCTCAGCCATCAGCGAGCTCGTCAACTTCTGGCAATACACGTTATCGCCGCGTTACTGACGCCGATGGCACCATCAAACTTGTTCGTATAGACCAAGGTTCGTAGTAGCAAGATAAGTGATACTATTTAAATGCATCAAAAAAGCCACGCTAATAGTAGCGTGGCTTTTTTATTTATAGATAGTTATTAGTAGAACTTATCTGATTGACTCAAAATACGTATCTAGACAATAGGTGGTGACTTAGGCTGACCATTGTCACCATTCCAATTTTCGCGAGCTTTGTCGTCTAAATCGGCTGCCGTTTTTGGCTCCCACTTACCGTTTTCTTTCCAAGTCGCATCGCCCCAATCTTCATCTTCCGCTTTACTGTCTAAATCTTTGTAGGCCTTGCTAGGATCTATACCGCGGCGTTTCATATCTGCTACTTGCTCTTCTAACGTATGAAACTGATCAGCATCATGCATGGACTTTTCTAGACCATCAATCTCTCTTCTTAACTCGTCATTTTTAGCATTGCTCATCGTACGCTCTCCCTAATTATTAATATTATAGTTCTCATTCTCAAACAGCCAACGTTGTTAATACTGTTAACTGACTGACTGACTGACTGACTGACTGACTGACTGACTGACTGACTGACTTTATTATTACGGGTCTGAGGAAGATTCACAAGCATCGCACGTATGCTTTGTATTACAAAACGTAGTCGAGCTGCCGAAGAGGACGTTTTAAATGGCTATTATTGAACACGCTAGCGAATAATTACTAGTCTTGTTTATTCGTATTTGAGGTATGATTTTGCAGTAGGTTTTTTGCGTAGAAGGTCAGCTTCCAAAGCTCTTGTGATACCCGCGTGCCATAAGTCATCAATTGTATCCAGTTTGCACCGACTAGCTTACGTTGCAAATTATTGATATCAGCTTGAGAGATTTGGCAGCGTGAGACAGCATGAACGTTTGGCATCTCTTTTTTGATGTCTACTTCCGCTTTAGCGGTAATCAAACGATTGATGGCATTTTGCAAGCCATAGCTCGAAAAAGTAGACGGTATTCTTATGAGGGTCATAAGTATCTCGTGCCACGAGAGTGTTAGCGATCTGGTTACGTCCGTTAGATTACCGCCCTCATAAGCTTGAGCACTATATTGAATCTCAAAAAACTCTGTTAACTCAATTGGCTCACTAACCTTATCTGCTATAAAGTCTTCGTCATCAGAACTGTTTTTCTCTACCTCGGTAGTACTAGGTAATATATCGACTAGCTTCTCATACACGACCTTTTTACTAGTCGTATTCTCTTCATCATTCGCTCTGACCCAGCCACCTACCATTTTATTATTGGCGACGGCATTATAATGAGCCTGTACCAGTAATGGCTCGATATCCTCTTCCGTATCATAGTAATGTAGCTGGTTATCTTGCTTGGTGACTAACTTAATAAACTCTTGAAGTTGTCGGCTGACGACAGCGTCTGGAGAGTGATTTTTGACCAGCACAATTAGCGGCTTAAGCTTCGCTTTGGCATTTAGATAACTCAAATGCATCTGGCTGACGCCGTTTTTTTGCACAGTCCCGTAGCTGTCGCCAACGATCATGACTGCATAATCACAAGAGTCAATACACTGGCGGCCATAAAAAGAGGCTTTAGATAACTTGCTAGAAACATCATAGGTCAGAAATGCGCGTGCCTGAAAAAATATCGCTAAGCTGTCTAGAACCAACAACTGGTCGTTGTCAGCGCATATAATATGAATATGATAGCGACGATTCGGCACAATTACCTCTAAGCGTAGGTCGTGACATAAAAAGGATAGGGTGTGAGATAGAACACAAAAATCTTATCTTACTCAGCCTAGCATACTCTTAGCTTGAAAAGATGCACTCAATTTATTTTAACTGAGTCAGAGTTGCATACAGCGCATTGATATCACTAGCTTTGATAATAACTAGTGAGAATAGAATTGCAATGCCATTTCTGTACCGAGTAAGCGCTCAACTAAAGCGCATAGTCTATCACTATATTTAGTGGCGTGAAAAGTTAATGGCGGTCTAGTAATGGTATTTTTATTACTGATTTTTTGTGACAGATTTTCTCGTTTTTCACTCATCAATGATGCAGACAAGTTGTTTGCAATCAATAGCTGTCTAACCCGTTCAGCAATCGCTTGACCAGAATCAATGACTTGTATTGATAGCTGCTGCTGTGCAATCTCATCTAACAAGAATGTCTTAAAAAACGGATAATGTGTACATCCCAGCACTAACTGATCGACACCTTCATTAGCAAATACTCGTATCTGTTGACGTAATCTTTCGGCTGTCTCGTCTTGTTCTGACATACCTGCTTCTACCCAAGGTACCAGTTGCGGATCAAAATACTTAGTGACTACTGTATTATTAGGTTTAGCAAAATTGACAATAACATCATTTAATAAGGTGCCATTCAAAGTCGCTTTGGTTGCCAGCACCGCTACATGAGCACTCTTACTGGCCAGTACCGCAGGCTTTATTGCAGGAACAAGACCCACAATAGGGATATGTGGATAGCAGCGTCGGGCAGTATCTAGCGCATATGCTGAAGCACTGTTACACGCAATAACTATTAGCTTACAGCCTTGCTGATGTAACCACTCTACGGCTTTTAGTGTTAGTGCTTCAATATCTTCGCTATCACGATTGCCATAAGGTACATTTAGCGTATCGGCGTAATATACGTAACGCTCAGTAGGCAGCTGCTGTGCCAAATGCAAATAAACAGACAAACCGCCAACACCAGAATCAAACACTCCAATGGGCGCGCTACGGTTTTTATCGCTTACAACTGTATTACCAACATGTTTATTGACATCTATTAGATCAATAGCTTTGAGACTCTGGTCAACAGATATATTAATACACGGTCTGAGCTTTCCGACTGTCTGGTTTTTGATATCCATCTTTATGCTAATGCCATTATCATATTATTCATCAATTTTATTACTCAGTTAAATGCGCTATATGTATATTTCGTGTGTGGCGTCACTTTATGTCGGCTTTCTATCGACTACCTTTATACGATAATAATTTTTTAGACCAACAGAATTAGGCGACATTATAAAATTATAGCACTCATCGGCATACAGCAATTAATAGATAAACATAATACCTAATCAGTAGGCATCGATAGTGAATAAGACTGGCCACCACTCTGTAGCGTCAATATTGTCTTACCATTGTCTTCTGATAATGCTCCAATTTCAGTTAGGTGATAAAAAGTATTGCGGCCAATAAGCGCAGTCAAACCATTTCTGACCATCATGTATGGGCGTACTTGTTCTGTAGATGCTAATTCCTGAGAATCTGCAACATCGTCAGCTGTACTCACTTGATTCGCTTTATCACTGTTATTAAAGTCGCTTTCACTAAAGTCGCTCTTATTAGAATTATACGCCTTTAATACAATCGGATGCTCATCGTCTAAGCGAACCACATCCCCTGTCGTCGTTGTAAACTCCAACCAACTCATATCATCTTCATGGACAATACCAACATCATTGATCAGAAGTGGTGCATCTTCAACTTGGATACGGATTTTCTGTACAGGGGTTTTTAGAAAGTACTCAGTAGTACCATTATTCTCTTCTTTCCATAGTATTGTGGCAAACAAGCTGACCAATGACTCACGGGTCATTTGCCCGCCTTCATGCCACCATTCTCCGTTTGCCTTGATAGTCAAATCCATATCAACAATATCTTCAGGATGCCATTTTTCAAGCGGTGGTATCGCACGCCCTTCGCGAGTCCCTTTTGCAGACTTAATATACTGGCTTAGTGCATCCAAGTTATCTAAGCTGCCTAGGCTAGAAGTCTTACTGGTCGGTGCTTCCGCTATTTTCTCATGGCTGTCTTCAATGCTATTATTATCGTTATTCATTATTAATCCCTTTATTTAGTATTCAAAGTTTGGCTTATCTATTATTACTATAAATTTTTGTTTCAGGTATGATGAAACTTTATCGTTATAACAACCTCATTTTCTTAACATTACCTTAGCATCGATACTCATAAATGCGTATCGTGTTTGTAGGACTTTTCTTTTATAATGAGTAACGATTTTTTATTGAAATGGTCAAGTGGGTGTTGTATTGATGACACATCTTACGTTCTGCGTTGATATCCTTAGATAAATCGGTATTAACCATGACGGGTCAATTGATGCCGCAAAGACAGTTTTATCGGGCAGCCATATGTCTGAGTGACGTTAGCGCCGCAAGTCTATTATTCAGTTGTTAAGCTAATGATGCCCTGAGATAAGCCACTAAAAGTTTAGGAGTAGGTATGCAAGAGCAAGACAATCAAACGCCAGTTATCGATGGTAATACTGTGAATGCTGATGCACCAGTAGCGACAGAGACCGCAACGCTAGATAAAGCAGAACCAGTCGTAGAGCCAATTGCTGCGGAACCTGAAGTCGAACGCGAATCAATGGAGTTCGATGTCATCATCGTTGGTGGTGGACCTGCAGGTCTGTCTGCTGCCATCCGTTTGCGCCAGCTCGCTATTGAAGCTGGTAATGATGAGTTTATGGTTTGTGTGGTCGAAAAAGGCTCTGAGTTTGGTGCCCATACGTTGTCTGGTGCAGTCATCGAGCCACGCGCTCTAAATGAGCTGATTCCTGACTGGAAAGAAAAAGGCGCACCGCTTAACGTGCCAGCGACAGAAGATCGTTTCTATTATTTGAACTCTGCCACACGCTCAACTAAAGTGCCTGACTCTTTGATTCCAGGTCCAATGCACAACGATGGCAACTATATTGTCTCACTAGGCAATGTCGTTCGTTGGTTAGCCGTACAGGCAGAAGAGCTTGAAGTTATGATGTTCCCAGGCTTCCCTGCCGATGACATCTTATACAATGACGACGGTTCGGTTCGAGGCGTGTTAACTGGTGATATGGGTGTGGCCGCCAATGGTGAAGCCAAGCCGAGCTTTGAGCCTGGTTATGAGCTTCTTGCCAAATACACTATTTTTGCCGAAGGTAGCCGTGGGCATTTAGGCAAACGCTTAATCAGTCGTTTTGATCTAGATAAAGACTCTGATCCTCAGCATTATGGTATCGGTCTAAAAGAGCTATGGGAAGTTGAGCCTGAAAAGCATGAGCAAGGTGTTGTCATGCATGGTCTTGGCTGGCCATTGACTGAAACTGGCTCTACTGGTGGCTGGTGGTTATACTTTGATGAAAACAACCAAGTAAGCTTTGGTCTTGTGGCGGATTTGTCTTACCACAACCCTTACGTGTCTCCATTCGATGAAATGCAGCGCTTGAAAACGCACCCTGTTATCAAAAACGTTTTAGAAGGCGGTAAGCGCATTTCTTACGGCGCTCGTGCGTTGACCAAAGGTGGTCTAAACTCACTACCGAAGTTCACTTTCCCCGGTGGTGTGTTGGTAGGTGATGACGCTGGTTTCTTAAACCCAGCAAAAATCAAAGGCACACATACCTCGATGAAGTCAGGCATGCTCGCAGCCGAAGCTATCTTTGAGGCGTTGCAAGCCGACCGTCAGCATGATGAAGTGGTTGCTTATAGCACAATGTATAAAGAGTCATGGTTGTATCAAGATAACTATGAGTCGCGCAACTTCTCACCTGCAATTCACCGTATGGGTCTGTTCATGGGCGGCGCTTTCACCTTTATCGAGCACAACTTGTTAAAAGGTAAAATGCCATTCACTTTACATGACAATATCCCAGATTACGATCAGTTAGAGCGTGCTAACCACGCTTATCAACCAACTTATCTTAAGCCTGATGGTAAGTTGGTATTTGATAAATTGTCGTCGGTATTTATCTCTAATACCAACCATGCAGAAGATCAGCCAACGCATCTAAAACTTACTGATCCAACGGTACCTATTTCAATCAACTTACCGTTGTATGCTGAGCCTGCACGTTTATACTGCCCAGCCGGTGTATATGAAGTGGTCAAAGATGCTGAAGGTGCTAAGTTTGTTATCAATGCGCAGAACTGCGTGCATTGTAAGACCTGTGATATCAAAGACCCTTCACAGAACATCACTTGGGTAACGCCAGAAGGTGGCGGTGGTCCTAACTATCCAAACATGTAAATCAGGATAATTCTGGTTTGAGCTGGTACAATTAATATCATTAAAACTGTGCTCCAATAAAAACCGCCCATCTCTATATAAGAGTCGGGCGGTTTTTTAATGCTTAGAACAAGCTATTTTTACCAATCAATGTTGCTTAGTCTGTCCAAGCATCACGGTTGGCTTCATTTCTGAGTTTTACAAAGTTATCAGGGTCAAACTTAATTTGATCGCCTGTTTTACCCTCTTTTACCTGACGCTCATAGTCACGTAGTATTCTTAACGCAACAGGAGACAACAGCAAAATAGCCACTAAGTTGACCAGGGCCATTAGACCCATAGACAAGTCAGCGAAGTTCCATATATCAGGTAGGCTAGCAACCGAGCCGATAAATACCATACCTAATACTAGGAAGCGGAAAATCATGATCATCACTTTGGCATTTTTGGCACCAGAGATAAACTCAAGGTTTGACTCACCGTAGCTATAGTTGGCGATGATAGACGTAAATGAGAAGAAGAAAATCGCGATCGCCACGAACACCACACCTAGGTCACCGACATACTGTGATAAGGCTAACTGAGTTAACTGAATACCTTCTTGCTCGACATTAGGGTCGACCACGCCAGACAAGATAATAATCGACGCCGTCGCGGTACAAATAATAAGGGTATCCATGAATACACCTAGCATCTGCATAAAACCTTGCACTGCTGGATGATCAGGATGACTCTTTGCCGTTGCTGCAGCATTCGGTGCTGAACCCATACCTGCTTCGTTAGAGAACAAGCCGCGTTTAATACCGTTAATCATTGCCTGCGCAATACCATAACCGATGACACCGCCTGCCGCTTGCTCAAAGCCAAATGCTGATTTTACAATCAACGCGATCGCTGCTGGGAATTGACTAAAGTTAGTCACGATAATGAATAGCGCTAGCAAGATGTACAAGATGGCCATCACTGGTACGATTTTACCCGCGATACGAGCCACTGAGCGCAAACCACCGAATACTACTGGCGCTACTAATACTACTAATACCAAACCTGTCATCCACGTTGGCACACCAAAGGCCTCATTGGTCGCTTGAGCGATGGTGTTTGACTGTACGCCATTGAATGCCAAACCAAAGGCCACTAACAAACATAATGAGAAAAACACGGCAAGCCAGCGTTTACCTAGACCTTTTTCGATGTAATAAGCTGGGCCACCGCGGTACACATTATCGTTGTGCGGTACTTTGTACGCCTGTGCTAAGGTTGACTCGATAAAGCTGGTCGACATACCAACAAGTGCCGTCATCCACATCCAGAATACAGCACCTGGTCCACCTAGATAGATGGCAATTGCCACACCTGCCAAGTTACCAGTACCAACACGCGCAGCTAGCGACGTCATCAAGGCTTCAAATGAGCTAATACCACCATCTTTGCGTCCTTGATTGGACACGCGTAGCAACTTCCACATATGACCAAAATGACGAAACTGAATAAAACGTGTCGCGACGGTAAAGTAAAGACCCGCACCAATTAGTAAGAACATCAGTAATCCATACCAAGGGTTACTAGCAATCAGCCAGTCATTGTTACCCCAGATAATACCGACACCATAATTTACGATGTTATTAAACCAACCTACTATCCCTTCGTTCATATGGGCTCCTTATTTATTCTTTATACGCGTTACTTAAGTTTCATATCGATATCATATTTTGATTGCCATGGACTATATAAGCCTCTGCGCAAAATACCTGATACCAAAAGACACGTGCATGATATAGATATTGAGCGACATGTGACCATCACGTTTACTTATCGACTTCATATAATTATTTTTAAAATAAATAATGCTTATGTTTCATCTTATATAGAATATATTAAGTGATAATTTAATCGCACAAATTACACGGTTGCCGTACCGTTTCCGTAACGTCGGGTTTCTAAATGAAGGCTAAGCAAACTAATTTTTAGTAATTTATTTATTATTCATGCGCAGTAGTTTGCAATTATCTATATTAAACCGTGCTAATATGAATTCTATATCCATTTAGACTGTTTTATGGTTATCGAAGCTATTAATCAGTACAAGAAGCTATCAAGCAGCACAACAGGTTAGCGTGTTAAAAAGATTAAAACTCTTGTCAGGAAGACGAGATTGTTAAAAAGACACTGGATAGTCCACCCTTCTGTCTTCCTCAAGAAACGTTATTTTTGCCATTCGATGGTTTAGGTCAATACGATGCTTAAATAGTTAATTACTTTTATTTGAAGTAGAGAACTACCGAGCATTAAACGTACTATCACACATCATCGTTTTCACTTTATAAAGCAGTACCTGACTATTTTTTATACTTTTGTGGTAAGAAATAATCGCAGTTCTTTTTATATTGTTGGTATTTTTTAGGGAAGACAAAAGGAGTTGTCCTATGAAAGATCATAACGATCCATCCGGTTATTGGCGTGCCAATGTCCGTCTCATCTTAGGTAGCCTAGTAGTTTGGGCACTATGTTCTTATGGTTTTGCTATTTTATTGCGTCCTCTTTTAGCCGGTATCAAAGTCGGCGGCACTGACTTGGGCTTTTGGTTCGCTCAGCAAGGCTCCATCGGGGTGTTTATCATTTTAATTTTCTTCTACGCATGGCGTATGAATAAGTTAGATAAACAATATGGCGTAGATGAGGAATAGACCATGAGTCAGTATTTAGTTAATATTATTTTCGTAGGGCTATCTTTCGCTCTGTATTTTGGTATTGCGATTTGGGCTCGGGCTGGGACAACCAGTGAATTTTATGTGGCGGGCGGCGGTGTACATCCAGTAGTTAACGGTATGGCGACAGCTGCTGACTGGATGAGTGCGGCATCTTTTATTTCTATGGCAGGTTTGCTTGCTGCTGGCGGTTATGGCGCATCAACCTATTTGATGGGCTGGACAGGCGGTTATGTACTACTAGCCATGCTACTGGCGCCTTACTTACGTAAATTCGGTAAGTTCACGGTGCCAGACTTTATTGGAGATCGCTTTTATTCAAAAACGGCTGCAATGATTGCCGTGGTTTGTTTGATTATTGCCTCTACCACGTACGTTATCGGTCAGATGACAGGTGCTGGGGTCGCATTTTCACGCTTCTTAGAAGTAGATAACAACACAGGTCTTATTATTGCGGCGGTTGTTGTATTCTTTTACGCAGTTCTTGGCGGTATGAAAGGGATTACCTATACGCAGGTTGCGCAGTATGTGGTTCTGATGATTGCTTATACCATTCCTGCTGTCTTTATCTCACTTGAATTAACCGGCAATCCAATTCCAGGTTTGGGTCTATTTTCAAACCATATCGAATCTGGCGTCCCTATCCTAACCAAGCTTGATCAAGTCGTGACCGATTTGGGATTCACAGCATATACAGCTGACGTACCTAACAAGCTAAACATGGTGCTATTCACCTTATCACTCATGATTGGTACGGCTGGTCTACCTCACGTTATTATTCGCTTTTTCACCGTTCCTAAAGTCGCTGATGCACGTTGGACCGCTGGTTGGACGTTAGTATTTATCTCGTTATTGTACTTTACAGCACCTGCTGTTGGCGCAATGGCACGTTTAAACCTTATCGATACTATCTACCCACAAGGTGTTGCAGAGCCTGCTATCGACTATGACCAACGTCCAGACTGGATGAGAACTTGGGAAGATACTGGCCTGATCAAATATACTGACCTCAATAACGATGGTCGTATCCAAATGTATAACGATAGTGGACTGGGCGCTGCAGAAGTTGCTCTAACCAATGCACAGACTGAAGGCGGTGATGTAGGCGCTGCTACGACTGCGGTTGAAACAGCACGTGCTGCACATGATCTCGAACTTGATGGCCGCTTTGCAGATGCAGGGTGGGCTGGTAACGAGCTCGACGTCAATGCTGATATCTTGGTATTGGCCAACCCAGAGATTGCACAACTGCCATCTTGGGTAATTGGTTTGATCGCTGCAGGTGGTCTAGCCGCTGCACTATCAACTGCTGCTGGCCTATTGCTCGCTATCTCGTCAGCGATTAGTCATGATTTAATCAAACGAAACCTAAATCCAAACATTACTGACAAAGGAGAGCTCAAGGTCGCACGTATTACGATGGGTATTGCGATTGTGGTTGCTACTTACTTAGGTATGAATCCACCAGGGTTTGCAGCACAGGTAGTTGCATTGGCATTTGGTATCGCTGGTGCGTCTCTCTTCCCTGCACTAATGATGGGGATCTTCTCAAAACGTATCAACAACCTTGGCGCTATCGCCGGTATGTTGACAGGTTTGATCAGTATCTTGGTTTACATCTTCGTCTTCAAAGGTTGGTTCTTTATCAGTGGTACTGCTAACTTCCCTGATACAGCGGAGTACTGGCTATTTGGTATCTCACCACTATCGTTTGGTGTGATTGGTGCCCTGCTTAACTTTATCGTTGCATTCATCGTTTCTTATGCAACCAAAGCGCCACCGCTGCATATTCAAGAATTGGTTGAAAGCGTTCGCTCACCACGCGGTGCAGGCGGTGCGGTCGACCATTAATCTGACGAATGATGATATGCCTTCTGTTACTATATATCACTCACTGGCAGCCACTGCTGGTGAGTGATTTTTTATCTATAATAGTTAGATGATGGTTTTGCTTTGTCCAATTGAACATACCTGACTAAAAGTGCCTAGCGCATTAAGGAATATTTTATGCTTTTTGAGTTTATCGCTACCATAGCTGCCGCATTTGGCATGGCTGGATTGGCACTGATCATAACTCACCTCTGTAAACTGTCAGGTAAGCGCGCGCCAAAGTGGCTGATTCCGTTGTTTGCTGCGATTGGTATTTTTGGGTTTCAGGTACATCAAGAATACAACTGGTATGATCAGCAAGTCCGTCAGCTACCAGATGGTGTTGAGGTCATAAAAACTGCCGAAAGTACAGAATGGTTTCGCCCATGGTCTTATGTTAAACCGCAAGTTTTGCGCTTTATCGCAGCAGATACGGGCAATGCCAGCATGCATGCTGACAATCCAGATATGCATTTAGTTAATTTGTATTTGTTTGAAAGACGCAGAAGCGTGCAGAAGATTTTACAGGTAATAGACTGTACTACACCTGCACGAGCGGACTACGTAATACCAGAAAAAGGTAGCACACTGACTGTGGATGAACATGTTAAACAGACCACTGCATGGCGAGAGCTAACTACAGACGACCCTTTATTTATCAAAATCTGTACTGATTAAAGCGTCTGATCCAATAATGCTTAGTATGGTTATGCTGGTTCATTAAATGCTGATATTAAGTTACTTTTAATAGCGTTGAGAAGCGGCTGAATAAGTATGCTTTGAATTGGCTCCTAGCAATAGCCCAGCGCACAAACCACCAAAATGTGCCGCAAATGAGATACCTTGTTGCGGCATCAACCCTTGCTTAATGGTCAGCCAATAACCAGTTCCCATGACGATACAAGCAATCAGATAACCCCAGCGCCGCGCAAATATAGCCCCGCCTATCATATAACCTAACATTGCAAAGCAAAGCCCTGATGCGCCAATATGAATAGAAGATGACGACCCGATAACCCAAGTGACCAGTCCTGAGGCAACCACCAGTTTAATCACTGTGCGATAAGCATTCTTCTCAAACAGCCCAAACAAAAACAAAATCTGTAATAGCGTCACCGTATTGCCAGTCAAATGCGACAAATTGCCATGCATGGTCCATGAAGCAAACACCCCTATCATACTACCCACATCTAAAGCACGCGGCACGATACCAAAGATGTTCCACAGTCCAAATAAGACCACTTCATTTAGAAAAAACATGCCCCACATCGGTATAAGTACAAAAGCATAAAGTCCAATGACCTGCTTTATCCGTACGACAATTAATTGAAGCAACTGCTGCCAATTCATATACCATCCTATCCTTATTACCTAGATTTTTTATACCTACTTAATGGTTTACAGCAAATAGTGGGGGCACAGCAGGTTTGAATGATAACAATGATGCGTCTTCATCAGTAGTGAGATAGTTATCACCATGCAATAATGACGTTGAATGATACGGAACCAAGGCCGTAGGAATAAAGCGACGTGCCGCGTCAATGTGCTTGATTGAATCATCAAAGAAGATATGCGGCGCAAATGTTCTGAGTACCGCTGTTTTCTCTAGTCCTCCCAAAAAAAACGCCATATCAACGTTCACGCCCCACTCTCGTAATGTCTTGATAGCACGCAAGTCAGCTGGTGCATTGCGCGCAGTCACCAGCGCAATTTTTATTGGTGAGTATTTAAGACCAGCAGGGAGGCGCTCTTGCAGATTTGACAATTTAATTAACAATTCAGCATAAGGGCCTTTTTCAATCGGCAAATCACGCATTTGTACTTCACGATCATGAAAGGCTCGCAGCCCTTTTTGTTTGTATAGCAGTTCACCTGAATCATCAAAAAGTACCGCGTCACCATCAAAGGCAATGCGCAGCTGCTCAGTGTCTAATTCATAAGTATTGACAGGCGTGGCGTCTAGTATGGCACAGGCACAGATATTGGCATCCGCAACTTGCTGGGCATCGTCGCGATTGGTGGTCAAGAACAGATCAACGTTGAAGTCTTTGATATAAGGCGCAACAGGGCTACCTGAAATAAAAGCAGAACGGGAGATATTGATATCATGTTCTAGAATTGCATTAAGTACCTGAATACCAGTGTCTGGACTACTTTTTGAGACGATGACGACTTCGACCAATGGTGTTTCAATGTCTGAATCTCGTCCATCACTATTATCACAATACTTATTTAGGTTTAGTAACGCTTTAATTAGCGGATAACCTGCACCAATATTCAAGGAATCATTTTCACGCTCGGTCATGTACTCCCTAAACTCTTTTATAGCACTTGTAGGACGTTGCTCTAGCAGCTCTAGCAAATAGTTTTCTGACTCCGTCAAATCAAAAAGTGCCGTCGCAGAAATTGCAACGATAAGCGTATTACTAAAATCGACAGCCATGACTATCTCTACTTATAAAGTTATATAGGAAAATGAATGCAAAACAGTTTACTACATTCACAAGCCTTTATAACACTAAGAAAAGTTATCATCATGCAGCGTCATAGATTGTGAGTTTGTAAAATGTCCTTCTCTTAATTCTTAGTCAAAATATCAGCCAATAAAAAAGCCACACTGCTTTATTAGCAATATGGCTTCATACAGTAACTTATAAGCTATGGTTTAGATTTAATCTACCCCAGCAGCACAAGCGAGATGGCAGGGAACATCACCAAGATAACCAACCGAATCACATCAGAGACAATGAATGGTGCCACCCCGCGGAACATATCACTCAGCTTAATGTGCGGTGCCATCGCCTTAATCACGAAGATATTCATCCCCATCGGCGGCGTAATCAAACCAAGCTCCACCGTCAATACCGCAATGATACCAAACCAGACAGGATCAAACCCTAACGCTAAAATGATGGGATACACTACAGGTATCGTAATCACCAGCATCGCTAAGGCATCCATGAACAATCCTAATAGGAAGTACATGAATAGGATACAGATTAGCACAATCATTGGACTGACCGCCAACCCACCTATCCAAGATGCCAAGGTATAAGACAAGCGTGAGACTGAGATAAAATACCCCAATGCTTCTGCACCCAGTAGCATAAAGAACACTACCGCAGAGAGTGCTAGCGTCTCGATCAGTGACTGCTTGAGTCCATCTAGACGCATGCCTTTAGCAAAAGCATAAGCCCAAGAGACAAACGCCCCGACTGCAGCGCCTTCTGTTGGGGTAAATAACCCAAAGAAGATACCGGCAATAATCACAATAAAGATAAAGCTAAATGGTATCAGACCAGTCAGTGACACAAGCTTGGCTTTCCACGTGGTTTTCTCACCACGTTTTGCTAAGTGCGGTTTCCAGCGTACCATCACCATGACGGTCAGTGAGTACATCACCATACCGAGCATACCGGGTAAAAACCCAGCGATGAACATGTCACCTACTGACTGTTGGGTTAAGATGGCATAGACAAGTAGCGCAATACTGGGCGGAATCATAATACCAAGCGTACCACCAGCGGCTAAGATACCGCAGGCAAAGCCTGGCTGATAGCCGTACTTCTCCATTTGCGGTAAGGCCACTTTGGTCATGGTAGAGGCAGTAGCAAGTGATGATCCTGAGATAGAGGCAAAGATACCGGATGAACCAATACCGGCAATACCAAGACTCCCCCTTACCCCGCCAAATATGGTTCGGGTGGCTTCAAAGAGTTTACCTGCCATGCCGGAGTGAGTGGCAAACACGCCCATCAGAATAAATAAAGGAATGGCACTAAAGTCATACTTTGCTAAGACATCGACTGGGATGTCTTTGAGCATTTGTAGAGCACCACTAGGCGCGGTGACCGCACCAAAACCGACTAAGCCTACCCCTAACATGGCAAGTGCGACGGGTACTCGTAAGACGACAAGCAGGATCATGACCACTAGGCCAATCGCACCGATAATTTCTGGACTCATGCGCCTGTCTCCTCGGCGTCAAAGAATTCGCCTGTCTTAAAGATGTTGATGGATTCGATCAATGAGCGAATGGCTAGTAGGATGCTTAAGAATGCACTAACCATATAGATAGGCATCATAGATATGCGAAGATCTTGGGTGACTTTGCCGTACTCTAAGGCGTCAATGGCGCTCTCGTAGAGTCCCCATGAGAAGACGATGCCGATGACAAAGAAGCCCATCATAAAGATACCCATAAGGTAGCCTTTGATAGACTGTGGCATTTTCTGGGTGAAGACGTCGACGATGATTTGTGAGCGTTCGACAAACGCAGCAAAGGCAGCGAGTAATGCAAATAGCATAAAGTAGGAGACAATCTCTACACTGCCTTTGACGGTAAAGCCAAACTCACCACCGGTGAGTTTGAATATGTAGCGTGCGACGACGTCGAGCATGGTGGTTAGGACGATGATGATGAGACTGACCCCACCGATAAACTGGCATAATCTAGAGATTAAGACGCTGAGCTTGACTAAAAATGCCATGTGACACCTCCAATTAGGTTAGACCTTACAGGCAGCACTGGCAGCTTTTGCTTTTTCATAGACACTATCAGCATCCAAACCCAAAGCATTAACATCTTTTAGATATTTTTGGGTTCCTCTTTCAAGTGGCCCTTTCCAATCTGGATCATTTAACGGATCAGGAATTTCGATAATTTCATCACCTTTATCTTTAGCAGCTTGAATTGCCATTTGGTCATGTTTATCAAACACTTCACCGACCTTGTTAGCTAATGCCATCCCTGAGTTTTTATCCAAAACTTGTTTTAGATCATCAGGTAAATTGTCGTATTTGTCTTTGTTCATCGTGACCATAAGCGCTGAACTATAGAAAGGAATGTTGGTATGATATTTGGTAATCTCATCAATCTTAAATGCTGTTACCGCCTCCCAAGGGAAACTTAAACCATCAACGACACCGCGCTGTAGAGAGGTATACATATCGTTTGCAGGTAGACCTACTGGTGAAGCGCCCGCACTTTCGATAATGTCACCTGCCACAGCTGAAGGACGGCGAATACGCATACCTTTCATGTCTTCAGGTGTTCGAATTAGCTTATCAGTTGTATGAAGCGCCCCAGGTCCAGCCCCGTACATAAACAGTAAATGAGTATCTTCGTACTCACTCGCCAAAGTACCGTCATCATATAGAGTCTGTAGCATACAGCCCATTTGAGTTGCTGAATTTGATAAACCTGGAAGCTCAGTAATCTGAGTCAAAGGAAAGCGACCGTTGGTATAACCATGCGCTTGTGAACCAATATCGATCGTACCTTTGGCAGCAGATTCATAAGTAACGTCTGCTTTAGCAAGGCCCGCCGATGGATACAGCTCAACTTTTAGACGGCCGTCAGAATCTGTTTCTATCTGTTTTGCCCAAGGCTCAAAGACTTCTTTACTGATAGATGAGGTTGCTGGCCAAAAATGCGAAAACCGTAGCACGGTAGTTTCTTGAGAAGTCGCTGATGAGCCATCAGTCGTATCAGCAGATTGGTTAGAACAGCCAAGAAGACTAATAGCGGCTAAAGCACCAATTGAAAAAAGAGGAGCTAACTTCATTATCAATTCCTTTTGATAATTATGAGAATAGGAGTAATGTGTTACGAGCAGACAATTTGATTCATCCTAGATTAAATCGTCTACAAGATTCAGATGTATTTTTTACATACCTGTAATAAAAGTACTGTTTAAAATTAGCAGCTATAATGATAGAAGTCAAATCATTTTGAGCAGATTATGAAGGATATATTCATATTATAGATATATTTCTAATACTTGAATTGTCTATATAGATAATAGTAAAAATTAAGCAGACTAAAATAATTCCTCATAAAAAAGCTCTCAACCTGTTATCCAGTTGAAAGCTTTTTTATGTAGATACTATATGAGTTGATAGAAGCTGCTCTAGGTAGTTATATAGATAATAATAGTGATAAAGCGCTACTCTTCCATCTGCCACTTATCATCTACCCATACAGCATCGTTATCATCTAGATGTACATGCCATTCTGCATCAGTTACCACAAGGCGAATCTCAGTCAAACATTGTAGCCAATGCTCTAAGGTATACATAAGATCTTCTACATCCATACTAACAGGTAACTTTGTAGCTCCTGCTAGTATTACTTCTGATTCACTATCATCGTATGCATAGAGATCAAAAGTCTCTGCATCATCTGCATGCTCGAATTTGTCATTATATTCATCGACTATTGACGCAATCTTTTCTTGCTCCTGTTGAGTCAAAAGAGTAGAACGTTCAGCAGTATAGTAGAGTGAAACGCCCATAATATGCTCCAAAATAAATGAGAGATTGTAGATTCTAGAAGTGAATAAATAGTATCATATTGAATTAGTTAGTAGGAAAGTTTGAATTCTTGACCGAAGCATCTAGCGCTAAACTTTCTATTACCAAGTGCTAACATCAAACCGCACACAAAGAAAATCCCCCGACAAGCTAATGTCGGGGGATATTTCAAAATAGAGAGCTGACGATGACCTACTCTCACATGGGCGAACCACACTACCATTGGCGCTACGATGTTTCACTTCTGAGTTCGGGAAGGGATCAGGTGGGGCCATCGCGCTATTGTCGTCAGCAAAGGG
>NZ_JASDCR010000016.1:0-94446 GCF_030407795.1 Psychrobacter sp. APC 3279
GAACTTCTTTGCCAAGATTAAGCAGTATCGTGCGATTGCTACTCGCTATGATAAGTTAGCCCGTCATTTCTTGAGTGCTATTTATCTGGTTTCTTGTGTCATTTGGCTTAATTGATGACACGCCCTAATAACATATCGCAAACCCTACCATTAATAATAACGATTTTACCTACTCATTTTCGAAGCGTATCATGTGCGCTCGTAGCCAACTATCTTGTCAGTTACGCTTATTTATTACCGCATAATTATATTTGTGCCATACGCCAGCATCATAGGCTGAGCGTCATTAATTGCTATTATCCTGTAGGACACCGAACACTATGACCAACTTCCCCACTATCAGAATACGCATTCATCGCAAGCTCTATCGCCTTATCTTTACAGGTCTGATGGCGATGATGATGTCGCTTATTATCTCGTCAGCGCTATTATTGGTAAAAGTAGGCTACGTTGATGGCTTTTTTACAGAATTGATGCATTCTTGGGGACTGGCTTTTGTTTTTGCGTGGCCAAGTGCGTACATCTGCGCTTATCTAATACAAGAGCATGTACTGAGCAGGATAGAGTTTTATTAATTATTCCTGCGCACTACAGCATGTTTCCCAATAATATCGTTATCTTAAATTTGCCATGATTGTGCAATGTCCTCATCAGTAAGCAACAACGTTACTTAACCAAAAAAGTACTGATAACAATCCATCAAAGTTGCTACTGTTGTTAGCTGATTGCACGCTTTCTTCGAGTGTCCATCACCGACAGACAATCAAATAACTAGAATACGATTATTAAAAATAGACAAAGGAAATCATCATGCGTAGTGCTATTCATAACAGCTTTGGCAAACCCTCCAACGTATTGAGCGTTGGCGACAGCCCCATGCCGCAGCCTGCTGCCAACGAAGTCCGTATCAAAACCATTCTCTCCCCTATTCATAACCATGACTTGCTAACGGTAAGTGGTCAATATGGCTATAAGCCTGAGATGCCAGCCATCGGTGGTAGTGAGGCGTTAGGTATTATCGATGCTGTGGGTGATGACGTCACAGACCTAAGCGTCGGCCAACGTGTGGCGTGCGCTAGTGTACACGAGACGTGGGCAGAGTATTTTGTCGCACCTGCCAGCATGGTATTCAACATGCCTGATAGCATTGAAGACGAGTTGGCTGCCCAGCTGATCGCTATGCCGCTGTCTGCCCTAATGCTATTAGAGTTCCTAGAAGTAAATAGCGGTCAATGGATTATTCATAACGCGGCGAATGGTGCTGTGGGTAAAACGCTTGCGATGCTAGCAGCAGCACGCGGTGTAAATACGATTAACCTCGTACGTAGTAAAGATGCGATAGAAGAGCTGACCTCGCTCGATATCAAAAACAATGTCGTCACAGCTGACGATGACTGGAAAGACCAAGTTCGCGCTATCATTGGTGATGATAAGATCACAGCAGCCGTTGATTCAGTCGGTGGTGAGTCGAGCAACGAGCTACTATCATTACTTGGCAGCAAAGGCACGCTGGTCTCGTTTGGTATCATGTCAGGCAAGCCAATGGCACTAGATGCTGGTAGCTTGATCTTTAAGCAAGCCGTTGTAAAAGGCTTCTGGGGCAGCAAAACCAGCCAAGAAATGGATCTAGAAAACAAACAACGTCTAATCGATGAGCTACTAGAACGCGCTTCGAACGGCGATCTAAAGTTACCAATCGAAGCTATCTATAGTCTAGACGACATCACAACCGCCGTCTCTGGAAAAGTACAATCAAGCAAAAAAGGTAAAGTTATCCTAAAACCTTAAGTGATACTCTAACCTTGCATTGATTGTCATTGAAGGCATCATAAATATGAAAAGTCCATTTGTATTACTCGTTAGATAATACTATGGGCTTTTTTGTTTTAACCGTGCTGTTGCCATGATAATTCTGATGTAAACATATACATATGCAATTACCTATCAACCCCAATAATAATATTTAATAAGGATATAACCATGTCAAACGATACAACATTTAAAGCCTTAGTCGTCGAAGAAACCAGCGATGGCGAATTCAAAAAAAGCATCCAAGAGCGCAAAGTCAGTGACTTACCGGAGAATGACTTACTCATCGAAGTGCATTATTCATCGTTAAATTTTAAAGATGCGATGTCAGCCACGGGCAATAAACGAATCACCAAACAGTACCCGCATACCCCAGGTATCGACGCAGCTGGCGTGGTCGTCAGTGATAAGTCAGGCACGTTTAGCGCAGGACAAGAAGTATTGGTATTCGGCTATGATCTTGGTATGGATACGGATGGCGGTCTGGGTCAAATGATCTCTATACCAGCAGGTTGGGCGCTACCTTGCCCAGAAACGCTGACGCTAAAAGAAGCGATGACCTATGGTACTGGCGGTCTAACCGCAGCGCTAAGTGTCCAAAAGCTAGAAAAAATGGGCGCAAAACCCAGTGATGGCCCAGTTGCTGTCACTGGTGCAACAGGTGGCGTCGGTACAATCAGTATCGCTATCTTAAAGCAGCTCGGCTATGACGTGATTGCATTCTCAGGTAAGCCAGAGCAAAGCGAGCATCTAAAAGAGCTTGGCGCAAGCGAAGTACGTCATCGCGATACCATCAATGAAATCGGTAACAAACCTGTCGGCCGTGAGCTATGGGCAAACGCTATCGATACCATCGGTGGTGATTACCTATCTAACTTGCTCAAACAAACTAAAGCGGGCGGCGCGGTGACGAGCTGTGGTCTAGCAGGTGGCGCTGAGTTTTCAATGACGGTCATGCCATTTATTACCCGTGCGGTATCGCTACTGGGTATCGACTCGGTCTATATCCCACTGGCGGATAAAGAAGCGATTTGGCAACGTGTCGCGACCGATATGAAATTGCCTAATCTTGAAAGCTATGGCGAAGAGATTACGCTAGAGCAAACACCGGAATACTTAGATCGCTTTATGTCGAGCAAAGTAGTTGGACGTTATGTGGTGAATGTGAAGGGATAGGTTTTGGTTTAGAACAATTAGTATTAATAAAAAAAGCAGCACCCCCAAAAGGAGTGCTGCTTTTTTTATTTAGATTCAGTGATAAGAGCATGGGTTTAAGACCAGAACCAATGGCAGAGTCTACTATCAAGTCAGATAAAACAAAGCTTAATTTTTTCTTTTCTGTTACCACGTCTTAAAAGTATCTTAGTAGTGGATTATAATTCTTATGCTATCTTTTGAGGATAAAAACAGGTAAACCATCAGAACCAATATAGCTTTTGGAACCATTATGCCTTGCTTTGATTGCTCTTTTCGATGCAGTATTATCTTTTTCATATTCCTTGGGACTTAATACTTTCAGTGCTTCCTTTTTTACGCTATCTGGTAGACGAAGATACTTATCAACACTAGGTGGAACAATCGCATTGCCATCTTTAAGATTCACACCAAATATCTCTGTGTAAAATTTAATATCTCGTAATACTTCATATACTGACGAGCGATCTACTCTCCAAAAGCGGTTAGGTTTAGTTAGCACTTTCGCCTTTGTCTTATCAAACTTGCCGTTATGGTATGAGTCGATAAATTCTTCTAACTGAAAATCCATGTGCCAAAATGGTAGTATGAGTTTATTCGAAAAATCAAATACTCGTGAACTTTGCATCAGTTGCCTATTGTAGATTTTTATAGCATACGCAACGATCTGGCTATTTTCACTAAAACGATTGAAATCAATAGGGATCATTGACCTTCGCTCAAAAGGTGTAGAGAAAAATGGCAAAACGGCAAAATCACCAGAAGAACTCAAACAGTTTCTAATTACAGCAATGAGCTTCGTCATTTTATTGTGTTGTACGGTTTGTAAAGTTACTAATGAGGTAGCCAATACTATGCAAGACAAAATCAGTAATTGCTGAGATGAAGAGGAACTTTTATCAACTTGTGCAATAAAGTCAGTAAACTCCTGCCGTACTTGTTCGTGAGCATCTGATATAACACTTTCGAAATCAATATCAAAATCTTCACTTTGATCTATAACCCTTTGTAATAGTGTAGGGTCAAAACCTTCAAACTCCGACATATATTCGTGTAATATCAATAAGATAGACTCAAAGCTATTATTAGCTGCAACCGTAGGATACCTTTCAACTAACTCATTGATAGCGTGTATATTTTTCAAAGCATGTTGGCTGGTTTCTTTTACCAAGTTAGATTCTAAGTAACTAAATACCTCAATAAATGAGTCAGAAGCGTCAGTTTTAGTACCCGTTTCAAAATTATCTTGTATCTGTTCAAAGGAAAGAAGAAAATTATCCATTTTTAGCATTACTTCATCAGCATCAGAAATAGCTAACTCTTCAAATTCAAAACCTTTTAGAGCTTTTCTTAACACGCCTCCAGCCTTAACCAACGTTCTAATCTGGGGAAGTAATTTAGCATTTTTACGGCCAACTAAATCAATTTGGAATTTTTCAACCAGTTTTCTATTTCTATCATCACAATATGAAATTGATTTCCATCCCTTATTCGAGGCCAGATCACTTTTTATATCACTACTCACTCCCCTTGGAAGCACTAGAGCCAGTTTTTGGCGAATGAACGATTCAACATCGCAGTTTTTAGACTTTGTAGATCTTCTAACATCATCGCTCCCTTGCAAGATCTCGATCAACCAAGTCCTCATAGTAGATAATGGCGATTCTCTATCAACCCTACCTTCTATTTTGCCTATTGCTGAAATTGCGTATGGTATGCACCAATAACTGAGGAACATCGCCCTATTTTTCTGTTGATTAGCTTCATCCATAGCCAAAGGGCCTAATAGCAAATTAAGTTCCTTCATTACTTCTAAAAGCGTCCCAATCGTATGATCTATGTATAACCATATATCGGGATCATCTAAAGATAAAGCAGAAGTTATAAGATCGCATTTTTCTTTGAAAATCGCATTTTGACTCTCGAATTCTGAGCGACTGTCAATAGCAATCTTTTTGTTTTCACTAAGCTTCAGATCCAGTAATTCGAACACAAAGTCAACAGTCTGAGCAGTATTTGGAATCAACATAATAGCGTTCTAACCCTTTGATTAAACCAGATTATCATCTTGCACCTTTTAAGCTTCATTTTCAAATAAAGCTGGCTCGTATAAAACTGGGGGTGATAGAAAACTTCCTCTTACATACACTAACCTAGGTGATGAAGGAGAGTGAAATGCAACTTTACAACAATATCGATTTCGGAACTGGTGTCCCAAACCATGTAGTAAAGAAAGCATCAGAAGTCTTGTCGTCATCGATCATGGATCATGGAAAAACGGTATCTCATAAACATTAAGACAAGATTTGGTATCAAGTTTGTCCTTAATGTAGGTACTAGATACCGACTACTTTCCACTGACAAATAGAAATGGAAGCTCTTAACTCATGAGACTTACAACAGGTACTCATGACCAACGATCAAAGGTGATAACATGAAAAAGCAAGACAAGTGGTGTATGCCATTAGAACGAAAAGGTAAATCTACTATTTCAGGTGGAGCTGCAAGAAATGTTAGAATTGCAGAATCTGGGGGAATGGATTCTATTGTAGCAAACGCAGTCGATTTTGCATTCAACCAAGCAAATCTTATGTCAGGAGCAATTTCGCATAGGCTACCATTGCAACCCATAGATACAGGAGAAAAGCACCTACTTCATTGACTTGTCTCTCGTTACAGTGTAACTAGAACTGCAAAAATTAGATAATTGAGCAAGAATGAATATTGGTTTTTTTTCTCGCTTTTTAAAAAAACTCAACAATCAATTAGACATGATTAAATATATAGATAGAGTGGTTTATAATCATATTGCAAAATTATCTGGCGAGAAATACTGGTGAAACTAAAACTGTAATAGATAACTATTTCAATATCTAAAATATATTCGCAACCAAAAAAAAACACCCAACCAAGTTGAGTGTTTTTTTATTGACGACAAGCTGTATATCAATTCAAAAAACTGAGTAGAACAGCTATTTAGATAAGTTTACGTAGTCTAAGATGGTAACAAGGCAACCGAGCGCAGATAGTACGTGTTTGTACATCTAGCGAGGTTAGCACCGTTACCATTTAGAATACTTAAACAGACTATTCCCACTCAATCGTAGCTGGTGGCTTGCTCGACACATCATAAGTCACGCGTGATACGTCAGCGATTTCGTTCATAATGCGGTTTGATACCGTCTCGATCAAATCATAAGGTAGATGCGCAAAGCGAGCCGTCATAAAGTCTACTGTCTCAACCGCACGTAGCGCGATCACCCACGCATAGCGGCGGCCATCACCGACCACGCCGACAGATTTGATTGGTTGGAATACCGCAAATGCTTGCGCCGTCTTGTCGTACCAGCCTGAACGCTCAAGCTCTTGCATAAAGATCGCATCCGCCAGACGCAAGACATCAGCGTATTCTTTTTTGACTTCACCAAGGATACGCACGCCCAAACCTGGACCTGGGAACGGATGACGATAGATCATTTTGGCTGGTAGACCTAAGGTAATACCAAGCTTGCGTACTTCATCTTTGAACAAATCCCGTAACGGCTCAATCAGTTTAAATGCCAAATCATCTGGCAAACCGCCGACGTTATGATGGCTCTTAATCACATGTGCTTTGCCTTGATGTGATTTAGCAGATTCGATCACGTCTGGGTAAATTGTACCCTGTGCCAAGAACTCAACGACTTTACCATCGCTTTGCTCACTCACTTGACGCGCGCTATCAGCGAATACGTCGATGAACGTCTTACCGATGATTTTGCGTTTTTTCTCTGGATCAGACTCGCCTGCTAGCGCATATAAGAACAAATCTTCAGCATCAACACGGATGACTTTTACGCCCATGTTTTCTGCAAAGATTTGCATGACTTGGTCGCCTTCGTGCAGACGCAATAGACCATTATCAACGAATACACAAGTCAGCTGATCGCCGATTGCTTTGTGCAATAGCGCGGCTACGACTGAACTATCAACACCGCCCGATAGACCTAGCAATACTTGCTTGTCACCGATTTGCTCTTTTAACTGTGCGATACGCATATCAGCGATGTTGTCTGGTGTCCACTCACCTGCGCACTCACAGATCTGATGGACAAAACGACCCAGCAACTCTTGACCTTGTAGGGTATGTGTGACTTCTGGGTGAAACTGTAGACCGTAGTATTGCTTGTCATCATTGGCCATAATCGCAATCGGGCAGCTTGGCGTGCTGGCGATGATGTCGAAGCCTTCAGGCACTTCGATGACTTTGTCACCATGGCTCATCCAAACGTTTAGCTTGGCAGCCGCGCCGTCAGTCTTGCTGTCTTCGATACCGTCAGTCAGCTGCGAGTGACCAGTGACATCAATGGTCGCGGCTCCAAACTCATGAATATCACTGGCATGAACCTGCCCGCCGAAACGATCTGCCATCGCCTGCATGCCGTAGCAGATACCTAATACGGGTACGCCTAACTCAAACACTGCATCGTTGATACGTGGGCTGTTTTCAGCATGAACGCTCTCAGGACCACCCGATAAGATGACGCCTTTTGCACCAAAATCGATGATGCGCTGAGTATCGATGTCATAAGGGAACATCTCACAAAACACCCCAGAATCGCGCACACGGCGGGCGATTAACTGACTGTATTGCGAGCCAAAATCGAGGATTAAGATGCGATCTTCTTTGATTGTAGGAGTGGCAGCGGCAGTGGTCATAAATC
Source organism: Psychrobacter sp. APC 3279 (assembly GCF_030407795.1). Lineage (NCBI taxonomy): Bacteria > Pseudomonadati > Pseudomonadota > Gammaproteobacteria > Moraxellales > Moraxellaceae > Psychrobacter > Psychrobacter sp. APC 3279. The sequence continues at coordinate 7,707 of NZ_JASDCR010000016.1, forward strand.
GATGTCCATCAATAGATAAATTGGTGCCCTATTTTAACAAGTTTACGCCTCATAAGGGTTACTTCCTCCGCAATATTTCGTTATTCAATAGATTTTTTATCAGAAACTGGTTAATCAAGCTTACGAATACTCCTAACTAGCCTGATAGGTGCTCGTTTTTTACTAGCAATTTTCTACTAATCACGCAAACAGCTTATAAAATTTGCACTAGTCTTCAATTTCAATCGCTTAATTATAGTACAACTTTATCTAGGATAGTTATTAGTGAACAATCATCTAAAAATACTGCAGCTATAAGGCTTTACAGAATCACTTTAATTGTTCTAGTTCATGATATAACTACTTGAATTAACACTTACTCTTCAAGGTTCGTGAAGGACATCTGTTTAATACCATATCATATTGAAACAATAGAAAAATATTAATCGATTTTTATTACGGAGCAGTGTACATTATTAATTAGTTCTTACTAATGAAGATACAAAATACGCATTTAGATACAAAGTCGCATTGTTTTGACGATAGTTAAAAGTGACTTTACCAACTACTATTTGACAAAATTTTGTACGGTCAATTGTTAAGTTATCTGGCAGTAAAGTTATTTTAGACGGACGGATAGTGCAAACACCCCTTTTAATACTCGCTTAACCAACCTAGAGCCTTTAGGGCCTTAAAAAAGGATAAAAATTATGGAAATGGAGTTCTCGAAACGCTCAGCACTTAAGCTTAGCTCACTTGCTTTAGCCATTGTGGCTGCATCTTTAGGCACCTCCACTGTTATGGCAGCTGAATGTCAACTCAATAATGGAACAGGGGGCGCATCTAGCTTTGGAGTAGATGCTTTAGCTTGTGGTCCAAACACTAGTGCTTTTGCCGACAATGCTACTGCTATTGGTCAAAACACATTTGCATCAGCAGATAATGCTGTGGCCGTCGGTAATACCGCTTTTGCCTCTGATGAAAACGCTGTCTCTATTGGAGCTAACTCACAAGCTGATGGCGTAGATGCAGTAGCAGTTGGCGGCGGAGTCTCTGAAGATGGGTCACGTGCTGGTGCTCAGGCTCTAGGCAATTCAACAACAGCCGTTGGCGGCGAGTCATTAGCAAGTGGTCCTGGTGCTACTGCTATCGGCTGGCAAGCGATTACTGCAGGCAATCGATCAACCGCACTAGGTCATCAGACCTCTGCAATCGGTGTTCAGTCAGTTGCTGTCGGTGAAGATGCCACGGCTACAGGTAATGGTGCTATCGCCATTGGTGGTAATAATGACGTCAACAATGACGGTGATTTAGACGAAGATGGTGTTGGCTCAAATGCCAATGGTAATGACGCTGTGGCAATCGGTGCTGGTGCTAGTGCGCAAGGCAACTCTACTACGGCAGTTGGCGGCGAATCAGTAGCCACTGGTCCAGGCGCAACCGCTATTGGTTGGCAGTCAGGCGCAAATGCTGAACGTGCGCAAGCTTTCGGTCACTTGGCTCAAGCGAACGGCGAACGCTCTACGGCAGTGGGTGAGGCAGCAATAGCAGGCGGCAGCAATGATACCGTTGCCGTTGGTAACCAAGCAAATGCTGGTATGAACTCGGCCACCGCAGTCGGCGGTCAAGCAAATGCCGCAGGTTTAGGTTCTACTTCAGTAGGTTGGCAGTCAGCAGCTACTGGTGAACGTGCGCAAGCATTCGGTCACTTAGCTCAAGCGAACGGCGTACGCTCTACCGCCGTAGGTGAAGCTGCGCAAGCACAAGGCGAACGCTCGGTGGCACTAGGTAACGAATCGGTCGCTGGTGGCAGTAACGATACTGTCGCTATTGGTAATCTAGCTAATGCAGGTAATAACTCAGCCACTGCAGTCGGTGGTCAAGCCAACGCTACAGGTTTAGGTTCTACTTCAGTAGGTTGGCAGTCAGCAGCTACTGGCGAACGTGCGCAAGCATTCGGTCATTTGGCTCAAGCAAACGGTGTGCGTTCTACGGCAGTCGGTGAAGCAGCAATGGCAGGCGGTGGTAATGACACTGTAGCTATCGGTAACCAAGCAAATGCTGGTATGAACTCAGCCACTGCTGTCGGTGGTCAAGCAAATGCTGCAGGTTTAGGGTCTACTTCAGTAGGTTGGCAATCAGAAGCAACTGGTGAACGTGCGCAAGCATTTGGTCACTTAGCATCAGCGACTGGTCTACGCTCAACAGCAGTAGGCGAAGCAGCTAGCGCAGAATCAGATAATGCCGTCGCTATTGGTAATAACTCGGTAGCGTCAGGTTTAGATGGTGTAGCGATCGGTGGGGATAGAAGTGGTGTGCGTCAAACCACGGCTTCTGGCACCTCTTCAACTGCTGTTGGTGCTCAAGCTCAAGCAACGCAAGCGGGAGCTAGCGCAATAGGTTGGCAATCAACCGCTAGTGCTGAACGTGCGCAAGCTTTTGGTCATTTAGCTTCTGCAACAGGCGTACGTTCGACCGCTGTTGGTGAAGCCGCAATGGCACAAGGTGCAGGATCTATCGCGCTAGGCAACCAATCAACTGCTAGTGGTTCAAACGGTATTGCTATCGGTAACGGTGCTTCTGCTGCAAATGATGACCAAATTGTCTTGGGCAGTACAGGCCAATTACAGGCGAGCACTGCGTCACAATCTGGGACTACCAGTATCGTGACAGCTGATGCAAACGGTACATTAGGTACCAGTAGTGTAGACTCATTTGCAAGCGCTAGACAGTTCAACGATTTGCGTAGTCAGTACAATCGTCAAGAAGATCGTTTAGATGAAGCAGAAGACGGTATTGCCATGGCATTATCGATGGAGACACCGGTTATTCCTTCAGGTAAGAAATATGCGATGACTATCGGTACGGGCTACTACAACAGTAGCACTGCGATCAGCGCATCATTTGCTGGACGAGTAAGTGATAGTGTTACCATTTCAACAGGCGCTGGTTTTGGTACTGATACTGGCAAAGTAGGCGCACGTGGCGGCGTTACTTTCGCTTGGTAAGTAACTTATAAGTACTTGCTTAAACCGTTGGTTTATACAGACAAAGTAAAGACCATTAAAACAAGCCAAACAAAACCCCGCAATTGCGGGGTTTTTATTTACTCAGATACAACCAAGCCTATGAGCAGAAAGCTAATCTGACTTTTAGACTAATGCATAAGGTAAATATCTAACTCACATTTTATATCTGTTTGATACTCTATTTAAGGCTATCTCTAAAGGCTGTACGCATACGATTCAACCCTTCTATCAATACTTCTTTAGGACAGGCCACATTAATACGCATTCTCAGATGACCTTCCTCACCATATTTGAATCCCGCACTCAGCTCAACCTTGGCAGCTCGAAGGATGTCATACAGTGCTTGATCGTCTTCAGCATACGCTGAGCAATCTAGCCAAATTAAGTACGATGCTTCTGGGCGCATGATTTTAATATCAGGCAAATACTCATTTAAAAACTGCATCGTCAATTCAATGTTGGCTTCGATATAACTTAGCGCCTGCTCTAACCACTCACCGCCGTACTCATAAGCACTACGCATGGCTGTATACGCAAATAGATTCAGCTCGTACTCATCATTTAATTGCTGCTGCTGACTGATTTTTTTGATTAGCGCTTTATCTTTAGCAAATATCATCGAGCCTTTGATACCTGCGATGTTGAAGGTTTTGGTCATCGAAGTCAGGCTGACGACATTGTGCTCATAGCCTTCTGCCAGCGTCAGAAATGGCGTAAAAGTATGACCAGTCAGGGTCAAATCTTGATGAATTTCATCACTCACAATCGCCACATTGTGCTTTTTGCAAATCGTAAGTAGCGCTTCCAGCTCGTCCCTCGTCCATACACGCCCGCCAGGGTTGTGTGGATTGCACAGTAGATAAAGCTTAACCTCATGCTTGATGATTTTGGCTTCGATATCAGCCAAGTCCAGATGATATTTACTTTCGACTTCCTTCAGTGCAGAGAGCACAAGCTTACGGCCATTTTGCTCAACCTTGCTCATAAAAGGCATATAGATAGGATCGTTGACCATTACCGCCTCGCCTACCTTGGTAAAGACATTCATCATCAGCGCTAGGCTTGGCACGACACCAGGGGAAAACAAGATATTTTGCTTCTCTAACTGCAAGTCATAACGACTGCCATGCCAGTTAATAATTGAGTCATATAAAGCGTCAGTAGGTTTGGTATAACCCAAGATGCCATGCTGCATGACTTGCTCAACCGTGCTTAGTATCGGTGCGGCAGCCTTAAAATCCATATCTGCTACCCATAGCGCAATCGTGTCATCGCTATAGTGCCACTTGAGTGAGCCGGTATCGCGTCTGTCGATTATTTCATCAAAGTTATATTGCATTGGTACTCTTCTTATTTGGAATAATAATGGTTTGGAACGTCAAAAATACAGCGTAATATATGCATTGTATTATCAATATACGCTACGCTATCTGCTCTAGTAGATTAAGGCGCATTCAATTTTTCACAAAGAATCAAAGTGATTTTAGACCCTAAATATCCATTTATCGGCTTAAATAACCGTCAAAGATATAAAGTAAACTTTATTTCAATAATGATTAAAAATTAATGCTACATTAAGGTTTCGGACTCTATCTATGATAAAGTTATTTATGCCAAAGTGCGCTGATGTTGCCATGATTATAATCTATCAACATCTACCCAAACTATCTAATAAGCCATCAAGGCTAACAAAAAGGAATGAAGAATGAAAATGGACTTTTTACCGAAATCAGTACTAAAGATTAGTGCCCTTACCTTTGCCATTGCCGCAACTGCTTCTTGCACGGCTATGGCAACAGGAACTGACCATCAGACTGCAAGCGCAACTAGCAGCACCGCCATCACTCTTGGAAACGCTGCTACGACTAGCGGTACCAATGATACCGTTGCCATCGGTAGTCAGGCTAATGCAGGATTAAACTCAGCTACTGCCGTTGGCGGTCAAGCGAACGCTGCTGGTCTAGGCTCAACCTCTATCGGCTGGCAATCTAAAGCCACTGCCGAACGTGCGCAAGCTTTTGGTCATCTAGCCAATGCAAGCGGTGTGCGTTCTACTGCTGTCGGTGAAGCAGCCATGGCAGGTGGCAATAATGATACGGTTGCTGTCGGCAATAAAGCCAATGCAGGTCTCAACTCAGCCACTGCCGTTGGCGGTGAAGCCAATGCTGCTGGTCTAGGCTCAACCTCTATCGGTTGGCAGTCAAAAGCTACCGCTGAACGCGCACAAGCATTTGGTCATCTAGCCAATGCAAGTGGTATGCGTTCTACCGCTGTCGGTGAAGCGGCAGCAGCACAAGGCGCAACTTCAGTCGCGGTCGGTAATAAATCTATGGCAGGTGGCATGAACAGTATCGCTATTGGTAATGAGGCAAAGGCGTCTAAAGATAACCAAGTCGTCTTAGGTAACGCTGGACAAGTGCAGTCGAGTACCGCAGCACAATCAGGTACGGTCAGAATCGTCACAATCGATGACAATGGCACTTTAGGTACGATGATGGTTGACTACTACCAAAAAGCTAAATAATTATAGTTGAGCGGTTAAAACTGACACTGATATAGTTAGTCATACTAGATAAAACAAAAAACCTCGCGATTGCGAGGTTTTTTTGGGTGGTATGTTCGACTAAATAGGACTTTTACGGAGGTTTAAAAGATAACTCCACATATCGAACTTTTATCTTTTGCGTATGAGAAATCATTCTTAAACTTTATTAATATTAACGCCCCTTAAACTCAGCCTCACGTCTCTCAACCATCGCCATCACGCCTTCTTTGGCATCTTCTGAATGAAACAGCGGCGGGAGATAGCTATGGATATTGGCCAATGCCGTTGCTGCACCATTGCGGCTAGCATCTTGCGCTGAAGACAATGCCCCTCTCACACCCAAAGGTGCGGCTTTACAGATCTCTTGGGCTAGCGTTAATGCACGCTCGTATTCAGACCCATTTGCTACCACTTCACTGACCAAATTTAGCCTATCAGCCGTTTGCGCATCGAATGCTTTACCAGTAAGCAGATATGGCATGGCTTTTTGCCAACCTGCTGCTGCGACAAAACGTACCGTCGCCCCACCAAATGGCATAATGCCGCGCTGTACTTCCATTTGTGCAAAGTTGCAGTTATCACTAGCGATAACCACGTCACTGTTTAGCATCAGCTCGATAGCCACTGTGAAGCAAGTACCTTTGACCGCCACGACCACGGGTTTGGTACGCAATTTTCCACTGATACCCCATGGGTCGATTTGATCGTCATTAAACTCAAACACGCCATCGTTTAGCTTGTCTTGTAGCTCGACTAAATCTAATCCAGCAGTGAAGTGATCACCATGGGCAAATATCAACGCACAGCGTAAGTTATCGTCTGCCTCGTAGCGAGTCATGGCGTCAGACAGTTGAGCAATCATATGACTGTCAAAAGCGTTGCGTTTGTTAGCGCGATTTAGCCCGACAAGGCAAACATGGCCTTGCGTGTTATAAGTGATGCGGTTTTCTGTGGCGTTACTATCCGTAGTCATGGTTTCATCCTTGTTAAAGTAATCATTGGCATACAATGAGTGGTTATATAGTCAAATCTCGGTAATTTATGTGTAGAGATTGAGCGATAAGTTACCTTTAATATAGACATCCTCGTTCTATAACACAAGCAATAGAGATGACTCGCATAGTGCAAAAATCGATAAAAGTTGACCTCATTTACGATAAGTGCAACTATGTTGCAGGTCTAAATATGGTTCAGAGTATTTTATGGAATTTTGGCACGGTTTTTTGCTCATCACTAGCGTACATCTATTGGCTGCGGCCTCCCCTGGCCCTGATTTTGTCTTAGTCTCGCAGCAGACATTAGCAAAAGGTCGACGCACAGGTTTGATTTGTAGTCTCGGTATTACCTTGGGTCTTGCCGTCCATATTATCTATTCTGTATTAGGACTGGCGACTGTCATTGCTCATTCGCAGCCGTTATTGACTACTATTAAATGGTTAGGCGGCGGCTATCTGATTTACTTAGGTTGGCAAGGTATCCAAGCTAAGCCTAAAAAACCAGCAGAGTTAGAGACCGTTCAACTTTTTGAAAAAACATATCCTTTGGAAAAAGCAGACCCACAAGTAGATTCAAGCACTCACATTTCACAAGATGCGCTTACTAGCCAGACCACACCTACAACCAAAGAAACCATTATCGAAAAATCACCTAGCAATAACGAATCTACCTCTGCCACGTTGCGTCGCGGATTCCTTTGTAATGTCTTTAATCCAAAAGCACCTGTCTATTTTGTAGCTATCTTTACTCTTGTATTGTCGCCTGATATACCACTTTGGCAATTGGCTATTTATGGTGTATGGATGATGGTGTTACAGATGGCGTGGTTTAGTACGGTTGTTATGCTACTCTCTATCCCTGCGGTACATCGACGCTTCCAAAGGTTTGAGCATTGGATCGACCGCGTATTGGGTACTGCGATGATCGTATTAGGGCTCAACTTGATATTGCGTCATCGATAAGCGACCGATAAAGCGCGGATAAACAATTAGCAACCTGCGAAATCTGCTACACTGGTTACTTATATCCATATATCGTAGCCTGACATTATGACAAGTAAGCCCATGACCCGTAACCCTGCAAATAGTAAACATAGAAACAGATCTCCTGCGACCGCAAAGAAACTCGGTCAGCTGCACCCACGTAACCCGCACCAAGGTCGTTACGACTTTGCGGTATTGACTCGAGCTTTACCTGAGCTTGCTGACCACACCATTACCAACCCTAAAGGTGAGTCGACGATTAACTTCTCGGATCATCAGGCTGTTCGTGTGCTGAATAAAGCACTGTTGGCAAACTATTACGGGGTTAAATTTTGGGACATTCCTGAAGGTTATCTATGTCCGCCTATTCCTGGACGTACCGATTATATTCACTATATCGCGGACTTGTTGGCGCAAACTACTCACGTAAATGCCGATAACACACCGCCAACGGGTAAGGAAATTCACGCCCTTGATATCGGTACTGGTGCGAGTGCTATCTATCCTATCGTCGGTAGCCAGAGCTATGGCTGGCGCTTTACAGCAAGTGATATTGACCCTATCTCAGTCAACACCGCAGCGCTGATTTGTGAAGCCAATCCGAAACTAAAGAGTGCGGTCAAAGTAAAGCTGCAGCCTGAGCCTAAATTTATCTTTAAGAACATCATTGGTCGTCAAGATTATTTTGATGTCGTGGTTTGCAACCCTCCATTTCATGCTTCATTAGAAGAAGCGATGGAAGCCAATAGTCGCAAGCAGCACAATTTGCAGCGTCATCGTGGTAAGAATGAAAGCGAGCAAATCAGCCGTAGCTCAACCAAATCAGGCAATGCTGCGCAAAACTTAAACTTCGGCGGTCAGCACAAAGAGCTATGGAGTGAAGGTGGCGAGATTGCCTTCTTGACCAAGATGGCAAAAGAAAGCCAGAGCTTTGCAGAACACGTTGGTTGGTTCACTACTTTAGTGTCGAAATCTGAAAACGTGAAGCCATTGCAATTGTTATTAAAGCAGCTAAACGTCGCTCAAATGCGTATCATCGAGATGAGCCAAGGTCAGAAAAGCACTCGCGTACTAGCTTGGCGCTTTGACACTGACGAAGAATAATCATTAAGCAAAATTACTAGTTCGAGTTTCACGTGAAACAAAAAAGCACCACTTTGATATCCAAAGCGGTGCTTTTGTATAAACACTTAGTAAAAATCTAAATTAGCTAAAAAACATCACTTTTAGACCAATCGCAATAAGCACGATACCGCCCAATGCTTCAGCTTTATCCTCTAGCCATGTGCCTGAGCGACGTCCCAAATAGACCCCGATCCAGCCAAATATAGCAGTTACTACAGCGATAATTAAGCAAGCTAACCACGCATTCAGTGCCAATAAATTCAGCGTAAATCCTGCCGCCATTGCATCAATACTAGTTGCAACTGCTAACGTAAACATAGTGCGGTGATTGATATGTCCATGCTTACTCGTGGCTGTTACTGTGTCACTACCAGTATTAATAGCATCATCATTGACGTCCAGATCATCACTGTCGTCATCTGACTCATCAGCAGTAAACACTTCGTAAAGCATTTTCCCACCTAGAGCAATCAATATAGTACCGCCAATCCAGGGTGCAGCAGCGGCCAACCAACCCAACATTGCCGCACCCAATAAGTATCCGATAAGAGGCATGACACCCTGAGCGATACCAAAGTAAAGCGCAGCATAGATAGCCAAGCGCAGTACATATTGATGACTATATTTTTGAGCCTTAGCACCCAACCCTATTGACACTGCAAACGCATCCATTGCTAAAGCAATAGCGAGTAAAATTACTTCAACCATTTGATTTCCACAGATTATAATTATTAGGTAATAGTAACGCTAACAAATGAGTTTCACGTGAAACAAAAATACCGCCTTGAATATCAAAGCGGTATTTTTATAAATTGTCAGTAACCAGTTTCAAGTTTAGATATCTAGGTTCGATACTGTTAGCGCATTCTCTTCAATAAAGATACGACGCGGCTCAACGTGATCTCCCATCAAGCAAGTAAACATATGGTCAGCGGCGATAGCATCTTCGATAGTAACGCGTAGCATACGACGGTTTTCAGGATCCATCGTTGTATCCCACAGCTGGTCGGCGTTCATCTCACCTAGCCCTTTGTAACGCTGGATAGCTAGACCACGACGCGCATCCAGCATCATTTGTTGCCAGAGGTAATCGAAGTCGCGTACTGGGATATCTTTAGTCGTCCCTGCACTTGCTTCACGGCGGATAAAAGCATCGCTCTCAAGCAACGTATTCCACTCGCTTGATAGACGTAACAACTTGCCATACTCACTAGAGTTGATAAAGCTAGCATCTAACAGATAATGGTGTGCCAGTTGATGCACATATACCGTGACGCGTGGTAGCCACTGTGCCTTGGTAGATAAAGCCTCATTATCTGACGCTTCGCCTTCTACGGTACCTACTACCGGCGTCATACCCAATAGATCTGCTGCGGCTGCATCCATATTTTTTGGCTGCGGCGCATGGATATTAACCAATTCAATTTCAGGGCTTAGATCGCTACCGAATTGATCCAGCTTAGTCTGCATCGCTACTTTCCAATCCTGCATGGCAGACTCATCATAAGTCATGTCAGTGCTAAGTTTTGGTGTATGCGTCAATGCGTCCAAAATCACCGCTGGGAAGCGAATCTGCAGACGCGCCTTGATCAATTGTGTTTGGTTATAGTCATTAAGCAGTGTCTCGAGCGCTTGACCAGTAATTGCAGGCGCATCAGCACTGATGTGCAGCTTAGTATTGTCAATTGTTGAAGACAATAGATACGCTTTAAGCGCTTCGTCATCTTTCAGATATAACTCTTGACGACCTTTTTTTACTTTGTATAGCGGCGGCTGAGCAATATATACATAACCGCGCTCGATCAATTCAGGTGTTTGACGGAAGAAGAACGTCAATAGCAACGTACGAATATGCGATCCATCAACATCGGCATCAGTCATGATGATGATTTTGTGGTAGCGTACTTTGTCAGGATTATACTCATCAGGACCGATACCACAACCTAATGCAGTAATCAGGTTACCCACTTCAGCAGATGACAGCATTTTGTCAAAACGTGCACGTTCGACGTTTAGAATCTTACCTTTTAATGGCAAGATTGCTTGCGTTTTACGGCTACGACCTTGCTTCGCTGAGCCACCTGCAGAGTCACCCTCCACAATGTATAGCTCTGAGAGTACTGGATCTTTTTCTTGGCAATCAGCCAACTTACCAGGCAAACCTGCAATATCTAATGTGGTTTTACGACGAGTCATTTCACGCGCTTTACGAGCCGCATCACGTGCACGTGCTGCTTCCATAATTTTATTAGCAATGGCTTTACCAGCACTTGGATTCTCTAGCAGATAATCATTGAACTTATCATGCATCGCTGATTCGACAGCAGACTTCACTTCGCTCGATACCAGCTTATCTTTGGTCTGACTTGAAAATTTTGGATCTGGTACTTTTACAGAGACAATTGCGGTCAAACCTTCACGAGCGTCATCACCAGTTGCGGCGACTTTCTCTTTTTTGAACAAGTTTTCACGATCCATATAGCTATTTAAGCCACGTGTGAGTGCTGAGCGGAAACCTGATAGATGCGTACCACCGTCTTTTTGCGGAATGTTGTTAGTAAAGCACAATACTTTTTCGTTATACGTATCTGTCCACTGCAGTGCAACTTCCACACTGATACCATCGTCTTGCTGACTGGTAAAATGGAATACTTCATTGATACCGTCTTTACCAGCATTGATGTAACTAACAAACTCTAGCAAGCCACCTTTGTGCTCAAACTCATGACGCTTATCAATGCGCTCATCAGTCAAAACTATACGCACGCCAGAGTTCAAAAACGACAGCTCACGTAAGCGTTTTGCTAAGATATCGTACTCAAAGATCGTACCAGTAAACACGTCACTGCTAGGATAAAAGCGGATTTGTGTGCCCGTCTGATCGGTTGCCTCCATCTGTTGGATATCGCTATCGGGTACACCGTCAGTATAAGTCTGATGGTAGTGATAGCCTTCGCGCCAGATATTCATCTCAAGCTTTTGAGACAACGCATTGACGACCGATACCCCAACACCATGCAAGCCACCTGACACTTTATAGCTATTATCATCGAACTTACCGCCTGCATGCAATACAGTCATAATGACCTGAGCCGCTGATACACCCTCTTCTGGGTGGATATCAACAGGCACACCGCGACCGTTATCCATCACACTAACAGACTCATCTTCGTGAATAACGATATCAATCTGATCACAGTGACCAGCAAGCGCCTCATCGATAGAGTTATCCACTACCTCAAAGACCATATGATGCAAGCCTGTGCCATCATCGGTATCACCGATATACATACCAGGGCGCACACGTACAGCCTCTAACCCACGCAATACGCGAATATCTTTAGAACTATAATCAGAAGGCAACACTTCTGAAACTACAGTAGGCACAGCCGCTTCAGTAGCACTGTCGTCTATCAATTGCTCGTGGTCAATAGGTAATGAATCACTCATGTACATTCCTTAATCTAGCCATAATCAGCCATTTATAATTAGCGCACTTATAAAAAGTCTACTACATAATGGCATCTTAAAATTAACATCTATTATTCATAATCTAGAGTGCATATGGGCAGCTAAACTACTAACTACCGTTAGCCTCAAAAAAGGCTGCACAGAGATAAAATTAGCAAATTATTTATTAGTAATAGTCTTTGTTTTTCTAACCGTTGTTAAAACTATTGAAATAAATAAAATATATATTTATCAAATACTTATAGATAATTAAAAAATAGAAATCTTTTCTATGATGCTATCAGACAAATTGCTGAGCACAGGACAAAAATAAAGGGTTATTTTAACATTTTTTTGCTTCTAAGTCACTGTTTACTGAGAGTTTTACGGTCTGTGAAAGGTCGTTTTAATATAGTAACTGTTAGGACAGATAGTAGTGGCTAGTGTACTGAATAATGAGAGGTGAAAGTAGATAGGTAATCATCAAAAGTATAAGCAAAAGAATAAAATATTAGTTAGTAAATGAGATTTTCCCTTGTTTCACGTGAAATGTTTTTGGTTGTGACCAAAGTTCATTAACTAAAGGTAAAATATCGTCTGTTAGACTGGTCATGAATACTTGGCAAGGGAGTTGAGCTAGGGTCGATAGCAGTATTTCTATAGCTCTATCATCTAATTCTGCAGTGATATCATCTAGGAGTACAATAGGGGTCGCTCTCGATGATAATTCATCATTGAGTGAGTTACTGCGCTCCCCATCGTTTAGCAACAGTGGTAGTTGCGATAGGCGCAGTGCAGTGATAAGTAGCTTTTTTTCACCGCGAGACAATACATTTGCTGCCTGTTCTTTTAAAGTCGGTAATTTGGTTTGAATACTATTTGCTGAAACTGCTGTTCTGGCATCTGTCGTTTGGTCGCTTATAGACTCATCAGAACGCCAATGCACATGAATATCAGCACGATGATTGCCTATACGGGTATATCCCAGTTGCAAATCCTGCTCTAACCGCTCATTAAGCTGCACATCTAGCGCGACACTGGTGTCATAACCAGCGTTATAGCTCAGGCTCAGTTGCTCAGCGTAAGAAGGCAATAGCTGTACAATACTCTTGGCAAAATAAGGCTGCCATTCAGTAAATACTTGCTCGCGATAATGATGAATCAAAGCAGCATGGTTGCTCAACCCTTTATCCCATGATTTCAGCTCAGCAATCTGTACTTGGGTTAAATGACGAGTATTTTTTAGCAAACTATTGCGCTGTTTTAGGAGACGTTGATAAGCCATCCATTGTGGGTGAAACCCTTGTTTCATGTGAAACACTAACCAATCTAGCAGCTGTCGACGGCTCGCACTTCCCTGCTCCAACATATCCATTGTCGATGGATCTATCAGCAATGTAGGTAGCTGCTCTGTTAAGATACTCTGGTTGTAAACAGTGGTTTGATTGAGGCGTAAAATGGTCGTAGCATCTGCTTGCTTTTGAATAGCTAAAGTACGGCTATCATTGAGCTTAGCATGAACAGTCGTGTTATTTTGATGATGTTGGATATAACGTTTGGGCTGGTGATGGCGAAAGCTCTTACCTCTTGATAACAAGAATATAGCTTCGAGCAACGAGGTTTTACCGCTGCCATTTGCACCGATAATAACGTTGCAAGCAGCAGGCTCTAAACTAATTTGAGTAAGGTTTCTAAGATGGGATATTTGTAGACGTTCAATCATGGTATCGATAGCCGCCCATTAAAGCCTGCTAATATAGCAGGCAAAAGTTTATCAAAAAAATCGATATTTAGTACTGAAAATAAAGCTTTTTAAAACGTACTATTTCTATTCAATTTTGTTTGTCTCTAAAGAAAAACACACTATATACGCATTGGCATGATGACATATTGATGGAACTCATCATTTAGTTGATTGACCAATACAGAGGCATTCGATTGGCTCATATGCATTTGTAAATCGCCTTGGATAACGCCCAATACATCTTGCAGATACGCAGCATTGAACGACAGCTCCATCGGCTCACCTTGATACTTAGCTTGTATCATCTCGACTGCTTCATCCTGCTCAGCATTATTAGCACGTACTTCGACCATACCATCGCTAGCAAAATTAAAGACCACACCACGAGATTTTTCATTACTCAAGATGGCAACACGACGTAATACATCTGTCATTTTTTCTTGACTGAATAAAGCCAATTTATCAGTATTGCTCGGCATCACACGGCGATAATCAGGGAACTTGCCATCAATCAAACGTGCGGTAAATGTTACCATTAGATCTTGGCTGACCTGCCCTGCACTATCTACATCACCAAATGGCAAACTTACTTGTAAAAACTCTCGACCGAAGCTCAGAGTAACTGCGTTGTCCTGATCACCCAACATTTTACCAAGCTCAGAAGCTAAACGCTCAAGCTCAATCACTGCCTTACGTGGCAAGATAGCCTGCATATTGAGATCTGCGCTTACATTGATCACACTACGAGCTAATGCCAATCTATGGCCATCTGTTGCTACCGTTGTCAGTTGCTGCTGTGAAACGTCAAATAACATACCTGTTAAATAATAGCGTACATCTTGAATTGCCATCGCAAACTGTGTTTTATGAATCAAATCTGTTAGACGATTACGGCTAATAGTCAAAGGGGTGATATTTTCAGGGTTACCTAAGCTCGGATAGTCTTCGCTTGGCAATGTTCCCAATGTAAAACGACTCTTACCACTAGTTAATAAGCAACGCTCGTTTGCTTGAGTTGCTAGATTAACTTGCGCTTGGGCAGGTAGCGATTTACAAATATCTTTTAGCTTGGTTGCAGGAAGCGTCGTTGTACCTGCTTCAACACAAGCACCAGCAGGCAATTTCAATGTCGATGTCAGCTCTACCTCTAAATCTGACGCTGTTAAGATAAGCTCAGAATCTGATAGCTGTAGCTTGATATTACCCAATATAACCATATTGTGGCGTTTATCAGCGGCTTTGGCGATCAAGTTGATAGCTTTTAGTAACGATTCTCGATTGATCGATAATTGCATGCTTAATTACTCTTGTTTGAATGATTCTTTTATAAAAATTTATCGTAATGACTCAATAATACCTTGTCTGCTGACGATAATCTACAGAGCATCTGTGCACTTGTATTTTCGATATTATAAACCATCTGTATCTACTAGAATACAACGATATCTGTCGCTTCTATCCTGCCTGTAACATTAAAGCTAGGGTTTTATAATCCTTATCAAATGCAGGGTCTGCTGCTCTTAACTCATTTACTTTATCGCAAGCATGCATCACTGTTGTATGGTCGCGTCCACCGAACGACTGACCAATTTCAGGGAAGCTATCGCCTGTTAATTCACGCGACAAAGCCATCGCTATTTGACGTGGTCTTGCAATACTACGCGTACGTTTACGTCCCATGATGTCTTTGACCGTGACATCATAGTACTCAGCAACTATCTTACGGATGTTATCCATATTTACTGCCTGCACACGCATCGCAACGATGTCTTTTAGTGCGTATTGCACCATTTCAAGAGTAATCTGTGCCCCTGTTAAGTTAGCATTGGCAAACACCTGATTTAGGGCACCTTCTAAACGTCTGACATTAGACACTACATTTTGCGCAATGAATAGCGCACATTCCTTTGGTAATACCATCCCGTAGGAGGCTGCTTTTTTCTGCAAAATTTGCACTCGAGTATCAATTTCAGGAGGATCAACAGCGACTGTCAACCCCCAAGAAAATCGTGATCTAAATCGCTCATCAAATTCCGTCATTTGGGAGGGATGTCGATCAGAGGCCAAAATAAGTTGTTTATCTCCACTAGTAAAATCTGCAAATAATGTTAGAAACTCATTACTACTTTTAGTCTTTCCTGCCAATACATGAATATCATCTACAATTAATAAATCTACTTTTTTTATTTTCTTTTTAAAATCTTCTATTTTATTATTTCTTAATGAATAAACTAATTGATTTATAAACTTTTCAGAAGTGAAATAATAAAAACTTTGATTATTTTTTAAATAGCGATGAGCTACAGAATGCATTAAATGCGTTTTTCCTAATCCAGAAGGACCATATATAAATAAAGGATTGTGACGATTTTTCGATTGGCGCTTACCAAGCTCATAACAAGCCTTGTAAGCCAAGTTATTGGACTTACCTGTAACAAAGGTTTCAAAAGTAAAGTCGGGGTTAAGATAGCTTAATGATTTTGTATCAGCAGACTCAACTGGCTCATTATGACGCATGTTCGCGTCGATATCTGCTTTTGCGTTGTTATGATGAATAGATTCAAATTTATGTTCGGATAGGGTAGGGGAGACCTCGTCTTCTACAAATAAAGAACCTGATTGACTGTTATCTTCTGCATTGCGGCCAGCATTATCAACACGTACGACAACCTCTTCAATACTACCTTGACTGTGTTTGGTCACCAACTGCTGAATATCCTGAAGATGATTCTTCTTGATATACGTTACAAAATAATCATTGGGAGCAAGAATAATCAAAGTTTGTGCTTCTTGATGAGCTGACAGAGGTCTCAGCCACATAGTAAACACGTTGTCTTTGACGTTATAACGCAAATCGTTTAGACATTTATCCCAAATATTTGCTGTGTCTATCATGAAAAGTACTGACCTTGTAATCTGAAATAATAGTTATTTTTTAACAATATAAATTGCTACTTAAGCCTCGATATTACACGTAACAGCTAACCAAAGAGTTCGTACTGATATCCTATACGAAGGTGTATATCAAGTAGCGCCTAATTTAACACAGATACCCTGTGGATAAAACCTTGTTTTTTGTGGATAAGACTGTGGATAGTTTTGTGCATAACTTTCACAAGCTAGTTATCCATATTTAACCCACAGTTTATCCACAGGCTTACCCATAGCCTAGTAAATTGATAATAAAAAGGAAAATAGACTTAACCACAGATAATCATGGTCCCAATAATAACAATACTATATTTATATTAATTAATAATTATTATAGTATTTGAGTTTAGCTGTGGATAACTTTGAAAATCGTAGAATATATAACTATAAAATTTGGTTAACTAGAAATAAGTTTTTAAGGAAATATCTCTACTAGGTTCGTATGAAATATTTCCTATTTAGAGACAAAACAAATTAGTTTATTGACCAAAACTATACTGAATGGTATAATCCTCCGTTATTACGAATTTAGTCCATTATTTTGATAGGTGAGTTATGAAACGTACATTCCAACCAAGCGTGATCAAGCGTAAACGTACTCACGGTTTCCGTGCTCGTATGGCAACTAAAAAAGGCCGCCAGGTCTTAGCTCGTCGCCGCGCTAAAGGACGTCATCGCCTTACTGTATAATCAGTAGATTGCGATAAGCATGGCTAATAGTGCTTGTTGTGTTCTTATTGTTTATAGATTGCGATAGTCAATCATCACAACTGACACTTAGCCATATATTAAAAGCGCCCACATCGGCGCTTTTTTTGTCTCTATAATTTGTTATTATTTCTCCTATCGTTATTCTACTAGGTTGTACTATGTCCAATATTCTATCAGATACATCTGCAGCTAGTTTCACTAAACAGCAACGCCTGCTTACCCCTGCAGCCTTCCGTGAGGTATTTGACGCACCTGATCGCAAGATTCATCAGAGTCATTTAATGGCTTTTGTACGTGCTAACGAGCATGCACAGCCGCGAGTCGGTATGGCTATTACCAAGCGTAAAGTACCTACTGCTGTCGCTCGTAATCTAATCAAAAGGTATGTGCGTGAAGAGTTCCGTACCAAAGCTTTTAAAATGGAAAATAAAGATATTGTTTTTATTGTAAAAAAATCTATTAAAGATATAGATAATAAAGAACTGAAAAATCAAATAATAAATATATTTAAAAAAATAGAAAAAAAATAAAATGAATATTTTATTAAAAATAAAAAATATAAATAAAATTACTCATAATATATTTTTTAATTTAATTGTTTTTTATCAAAAAATAGTTAGTCCTGTAATACCTGCTCGTTGTCGCTATTATCCGACATGCTCAAATTATGGTAAACAAGCTTTAATATGGTATGGCGCTCGTAAGGGTATTTGGTTGTTGTTAAAACGTCTTAGCAGGTGTCACCCTTTAGGTGGGCATGGCATAGACTTTGTACCTTTACCATTAGCTTCTTATAGCTATCAATACATATCTTTTACTGATGTATCGAATACTGACAATCAGGGTTTGGGTGTCTATCGAGACAATACTAGCTATGTTTCACAGCTTAATTATTTGATGAAATCGACATAAAGTCGTTTTCTCTGGTTTCAAATAGATACTCTGTTTAGTTACCCACAAGTTATCCACACTCTTGGTATCATTTGAGACAGATTTTTAGTAAAATGATGCACATTTTATGTAAATGACTACCGATGCAGTTGCAATGTTACAGGACTGCTGTGTAGGTCAGTCATGACACATGCCCTAATTTTTCATTCCCTAATTTTTTAATCTAGGAAAGGTTTATGCAAAAGATATTTCGGGTGATGATCATCATTGCGATGCTAATTACCGCTTATCTGCTGATTTTGGCATGGCGAGATGATTATGCCGATGCTCCAGCTGTAGATGCGGTGCCAGAAACTACGAATTCGGTAGGTGCTGACATTCCTTCTACTACTGGTGCAGCAGGTGATATTCCGGTACAGACATTACCTGTGGATAACAGTGCTGTGACAGCGACTCCTGCGAAAAACGCTGGTCTAATCACGGTAACAACTGATCGCTATGATATAAAAATCAATCCAGAAGGTGGTGATATTGTTTATGCTGCGCTCAAGCAGTATGACGCAACGCTCGATAGCGATAAGCCTTTCGTATTGTTAGAAAACAACAGTAACCGTGTGTATGTGGCTCAATCTGGACTTATTGGTCAGAACGGTATTGATACAGCAGAAGGTAGAGCGACTTATAACCATACTGCTAACAATTATGTGATGGAAGATGGACAGCAAACGTTGTCAGTGCCGCTTACTTACAAAAAAGACGGTGTAACGATTACCAAGACTTTCACTTTCACTGAAAACAAATATCCAATCGATATTAGCTATCAGATTCAAAACGCGTCTACCAATGCTTGGCAAGGTCAGATGTTTGCGCAATTAAAGCGTGATGATAGTAAAGATCCTGGTATGTCTGATAAAGGCGCGCTGAGCATGGCGACTTATTTAGGCGGCGCTTGGGGTACCCCAGATGATCCTTATAATAAGCTGAAATTTGGTGACTTTAGTGATGGTGAGTTGACGACGACTAGCGATAAAGGCTGGGTTGGTATCGTACAGCATTACTTTGTATCTGCTTGGACGCCTGAAAACTTCACTGGTAAATTCTTTACCCGTGAAACAGGTAGTGATTACTTTATCGGCTTCAATAGCCAACCAGTGAACGTAGCACCAAATAAACAAGTTACCTTGAATGCGACATTATATGCAGGTCCAAAAGTTCAGTCTGAGCTAAAAGACGTTGCGGTAGGTCTTAACCAAACAGTTGATTATGGTCTGCTGTGGCCAATATCGAAGGTCTTGTTTGCTATTTTGGAAGGTGTGCATAAGGTTGTTGGTAACTGGGGTTGGTCAATTATTTTACTGACTATATTAGTAAAAATTGCCTTAATGTGGTTCTCTAATAAGAGCTACTACTCGATGGCTAAAATGCGTGCGATTGCACCAAGACTCAAAGTGCTCAAAGAAGAGCATGGCGATGATCGTATGAAGATGTCGCAAGAAATGATGGCGATATACAAAGAAGAAAAAGTTAATCCGATGGCAGGTTGTCTACCAATCTTGATGCAGATGCCTATTTTCTTAGCCTTGTATTGGGTATTAGTAGAAAGTGTTGAGCTGCGTCATGCACCATGGATTTTGTGGATTCAAGATCTATCAGCGATGGATCCATGGTTTATCTTGCCGTTGCTAATGGGTGCGTCGATGTTTGTACAGCAACAGTTGAACCCACAGCCAGCAGATCCGATGCAGGCAAAAGTCATGAAGTTCTTGCCGATTATCTTTACGGCATTCATGCTGTTCTTCCCAGCAGGTTTGGTTCTATATTGGACAGTCAACAACCTGTTTAGTATGACTCAGCAATATATCGTCAATAAAAAAGTCGATGAAGAGCAGAAGCGTCGTACGGTAAAAGTAGTCGATTAATTAGTTCTTTGTCAGAAACACAAAACCATCGCGCAAGCGGTGGTTTTTTTATAGCTGGTGGATAAGTGGTAAATGTTATCCACAGCTTATCAACATTATCCACAGTTTATCAATATTGAAGCGAATATATGTCTGATACATCTACCTTTCAAAGTTTGCTTTGTCAGTATGAGTCCAGACGTCTATAATGGAGCTTTTAAACATTGAGAGTCATTGTGGATTCCTTAGAGACAGCATTAGCCGTACCTAATTCTTCTGAACAGTCTAATACATCTGGATTGGGCACAATTGCTGCGATTGCAACGCCGCTTGGGCGAGGGGGCGTGGGTGTCATACGTCTATCAGGCAGTCGTGCTTACGATATGGCATGTGCTCTAACAGGTAAGTCTGCTTTTACGCCGCGAATGGCTAGCTTTTGTCGTTTTTATCAGGCTGATGGCACTGTCGTTGATGAGGGATTAGTCTTGTTTTTCAAAGGTCCTCATTCATTCACAGGTGAGGATGTGATTGAGCTGCAAGGGCATGGTGGTGTTATTTTACAAAACCAGTTACTTGCACGGGTTTTTGAGCTAGGTGCCAAGCAAGCGAGTGCAGGAGAGTTCTCTTACCGTGCCTTTGATAATGATAAATTGGATTTAGTGCAGGCAGAAGCGATAGCTGATGCGATTGATGCGACCAGTGCCGCCGCGGCCAGTAGTGCGATCCGCTCTCTAAGCGGTGAGTTTTCACAAAAAATTAACCAGTTGTTAGAACAGTTAATTCACCTTCGTTTACATGTCGAAGCTGCTATTGATTTCCCTGATGAAGAGGATGTGGACTTTTTGTCTGATGGCGTCATACAAAGCAAACTTGAGCAGACGCAAGATAAGATACAACAAGTTCTAGCAACGGCAAAGCAAGGTCAGCTTTTGCGCGACGGTATCCATGTCGTGCTAGCAGGTAGGCCAAACGCAGGTAAATCTAGCTTGCTCAACCGCCTTGCAGGGCAAGAGCGTGCTATCGTGACTGATGTTGCCGGTACTACACGTGATACGCTGCAAGAGACAGTCGTGCTAAATGGTTTGACGCTACATCTGACCGATACGGCAGGCCTACGCGAGACAGAAGACACTGTGGAGCGTATCGGAATTGAGCGTGCCCGTACTGCCATCACGCAAGCCGATATGCTACTGATGGTCTACGATGTGACTCGCGATGTTGAAGAAGAGAGTACACCTTTACAGCTTGCTGAACAGTTATTTGGTGAGTTGCCAGAAGCTAAACGCTTACTCATTATCGCTAATAAGAGCGATTTATTGAGCGATAATAATAGAGAAGAAAGTGCTGCTAAGACTCAAGCTGAAATCAAGAATAGAGGTTATCAGCAAGTTAATGTTTCATGTGAAACAGGTGTTGGTATTGATAATTTGGTTGAAGCACTATGTGAGAAAGTAGGCTTTCATCCACCAGAGAATAGCTTGATCGCTCGTACCAGACATTTAGACGCGCTTAGACGAACTGCTAATTTCTTGGCAGAAGCTCATGAACAATTAACCGTATTCGAAGCGGGTGAGTTAGTTGCTGATAGCTTACGTCAGGCACAGCAGAGTTTGGGTGAAATTACAGGTGAGTTCAGCGCCGATGACTTATTGGGTAAGATATTCGGCAGCTTTTGTATTGGTAAATAACGGGTAAATGGTGTTTTTTATTATTTATCAAAACTATCTGTCTTGAAAACACTGTTCTTATTCTCAATCGTAAAATAAGGAAATGCTATGCACTGTCCGTACTGTAATGCGTCAGAGACCAAGGTTATTGACTCACGTCTTGCTGCGGAAGGTGCACAAGTGCGTCGACGCCGTTCGTGTAACAGTTGCCAAGAACGTTTTACGACTTTTGAGATGGTAGAAGTTGTCATGCCAAGGATTATCAAATCAAGCAATAAGATTGAACCTTATGACAATGAAAAGCTGCGCCGTTCTATTTTATTGCCGTTGCAAAAGCGTCCTATCACTATTGATGAGCAAGAGGCGATGATTAGTCGTATCGAAAAACGTGTTAGGCAAATGGGTGAGCGAGAAATCAGTAGTAAAGTCTTGGGTGAAATTATCATGAGTGAACTCAAAATTTTGGATGATGTCGCCTACGTACGCTTTGCTAGTGTGTATCGCGACTTTCAAGATATCGATGCATTTCATCAAGAAATTGCCAATATTCGTCCAAATGAAAAGTAGGCGAAGTAAGTTTTTAAATAAGCCTTAGTTGATAAGTGATTCCTAATTACTAATCAGAATTATCAATCAGCTTTCAAACCTTACTTTCTTATATAGAACCCTCAATCATTTATTGAGCCTAGCCTTATGTCTATTCAAAGCCATGCCCAAGATGCACAAGACCGCTACTTTATGATGCTTGCTATCGAACAAGCGAAGCGCGGTTTGTATACTACTAGACCGAATCCTGCCGTAGGCTGCGTTATTGTTCAGGCAGAGCAGATTGTTGGTCAAGGGTTTCACCCTAAAGCTGGTGAGCCCCATGCAGAAATATTTGCGTTGAAAGAAGCGGGTACACGAGCAGCAGGAGCAACTGCTTACGTAACATTAGAGCCCTGTAGTCATACAGGACGTACGCCGCCATGTGCGTTGGCGCTGGTTGCTACTAAGGTAAAGCGCGTTGTAATTGCAGGTCTGGATCCAAATCCGCAGGTCGCAGGTCGCGGTGTGAAACTATTAGAGCAAGCTGGTATTGAGGTAACGGTCGGTATCCTGACAGAGCAGGCAGAGGCGCTAAACCGTGGGTTTCTAAAAGCCATGCGCACTAAAATGCCCTATGTACGATTGAAAATAGCGACCAGTTTAGATGGCCGTACAGCGATGGCATCTGGTGAATCAAAGTGGATTACCTCGACAGCTGCCCGCGAAGATGTACAAAAACTACGAGCACAAAGTGGTGCGATTATCACAGGTAGTGAAACCGTAATAACTGATAACCCGCAGCTCAATGTGCGCTCAGAACAATTGGACGTACCACCTGAAAAAATACCTAACCCTAAAATAGTCATACTTGATAGGCGTCAGCGTTTAAAGCACAGCCTACAGTCTGATTATCAGCTGTGTCAGCATCCAGATACTATTTATTGGCATGAAGATGATTTGCCGGCGTTGTTGGCTAAGTTAGTCAGTGAGCATCAATGCTATGACGTGTTAGTGGAGGCAGGTGCTAGCGTTGCAGGTAGTTTTTTGAGTCAACAGTTGGTAGATGAGCTAATCGTGTATCAAGCACCTTGTTTACTTGGTGAGCAAGCTCGTCCAATGGTTGATTTCAATCCTATGTCCCTTGCTCAGCAGTTACGGTTTGATATAGAAAGTCATCAACAGCTTGGTCCAGATCTTAAATTAACCTTATTACCTTTATAAATATTCTTCGTATAAGTAGGTTGTCCACAAATCATAAGAATAAGCTTGGAATGTGGATAAAAAAATAATTGATTTAAGTGTTTCACATGGAACTGTGTATAACTTTGTTTCACATGAAACAAGAAAGATATATATTTCCCAAATACATTTATAAAGATCATTATAAATCAACAATTTAGCTTTTACTTTCTAGATGAGCACGTACTATGAGAAATTTTTATTTATTGTGGATAACTATGTATTTATAGTGACTTCTAGCTATACCTCTATTGATTTATCCCTACTTATCCACAATCTATCCTATTAAAGGTCACGTCTAACGATGTTTCACTGTAAGTTATTTGAACAAGTTGTGATAAAGAATTGATAGATGATTTGATAAACTAAAACATATCGCCTATAACGGCAATACTGTAATGAGATGAGGATAATATGTTTACTGGAATTATAGAAAGCGTTGGAAAAGTTAAATCTATGCAGGCCACAGGCGGTGACATACGTTTGACGGTAGAGTCTGATGACTTAGATTTCAGTGACGTGAAGCTAGGCGATTCTATTGCATCAAATGGTATTTGTTTAACCGTAGTGGAGTTCGGAAGCAACTACTACTCTGTTGATGTCTCACGTGAAACGATTGCTAGAACAGCATTAGAAGGGTTAAAAGTAGGACATACGGTCAATCTAGAAAAGGCCATGCTACCGACGACTCGTTTTGGTGGTCATATTGTCGCTGGTCATGTAGATGGAGTAGGGGTCGTTAGTAAATTACAACAAGATGCCCGTTCTATCTATATTGAAATTGAGATACCGCAAGAGCTAGCGCACTATACAGCGACCAAAGGCTCTATTACAGTAGATGGTATTAGTCTGACGACCAATTTAGTGCGTGGCAATATTGTCTCTCTAAATATCATTCCGCATACTGCTCAAGTGACGAATATTGCTAAGCATTGGTTAGTAGGTAATAAAGTTAATATTGAAGTAGATATCGTTGCCCGTTATCTAGAACGTCTACTAAATAAATCTCAATCTGGCGGTATGAACGCATCAAGCCAGCAAAGCCAAATCACAGAAGTATTTTTGGCCGATAATGGGTTTATGAAATAACAATTAAGCTTACCGAAATAGCATCCTCGCACCAAGTTTTCGACCCTATCGATATTACTTTGATTAAGTGATATCGATAGGGTGTTTTTTATTTGCACTAGAGATTTATTGTATAAAACTCTGCAAAACGGATTCTAAGTCTTTCTTACTAATGGGTTTGGATAAAAATTCGTCCATACCAACTTGCATACAAGCCTCGCGATCTTCTTCTGTATTATTTGCAGTTAGCGCCACAATCGGTATTTTATCGCCTTGCGAGCGAATCACTTGTGTGGCTTGTAAGCCATCCATAACGGGCATTCGGCAGTCCATCAAAATCAAAGAAATCTCTTCACGTTGGCTTTTGAGTTTCTCGAGTGCTTGCTGTCCATCTTCTGCGACAATACTACGATAACCAAGCTTACTTAACATCTTACAGGCTATCTTTTGGTTAGTAGGACTGTCTTCTACGACCAAAATCAGTGGAGACAAGATTTCTTTCTTAGGTGTATCTTCTACAAAAGATAGACTGCTGTCGTATTGATGTTTGACCAGTATGTTTAGCGTTTTCCTTGCAAACAAGGTTAAGCGTAGTAGCTCAGACAGTAGTAAACTTGCGTCCAAGGGTTTGGTCAAAAATCCATCATACTGGCCTAGTAAAGTAGAAGGGATATGCCTTTCAAGTTTCATGCTAAGTAATATCTTCGGTAGTGAAGGCGTCGTGACTAGGTCATTTAATGCTTCTTGCTGCTCGTTATACTTGTTACTCGCATGAACTGATAAGGTGATAGATTCGCTGTATTCATAATCTAATAGCAAGACAGGAATGACGGTTTGCTCATCTTGTTTTAATTTATTTTTTAGCTGCTGTACAGTGGCTCTATCTAAAGTGCTGTAGATAGTTATGGATATCGTTAAGTACTCGCACAAACGTTGTAAATGTTCAGCAACTAGAGGCTGATTGATGACAGCGATAAGGTGAATATGGGGCAGCTGCGAACAACGATGATATACCGATTGATAAGTGGCATGAGGATAAGGAAGGTAGAGGCTAAATATCGTTTCTTTATCCACCGTATTATTTAGTTCGATAAAACCGCCGAGTAACTGAGCAAAGCTATTGGCATCCATTAAGCCAACATTACTGTCTTCAACTAAGTTATGATTGCTTTGATTCAAGATATTGACTAATTGATTTTTTCTCTCAGGAGTAATAGTTGCTCCAGTGTCTTTTACGCTAAACCGAATCCAATAAGATGTCTGCGCAGGCATTGTCGTGTCATTGTTAGGAGTTAAATGCTGATTACTTATTCGCGTTACTTTATCTCCAGGTACACGATCAACAGTGAGCGCGACATAGCCTGATGTTGTAAAACTAATAGCGTTTTTCAACAGGTTTAATAGGATATGGTGCAGTCGAATGTAATCAGTTTCGATGTAACGAGGACAGTCTGGCGCAAAGAAATAGATCAATTCTAACCCTTGTTGTCTTATTTCTTTTGTGACTAAATTGCTAACCTCTTTGCTTACTTTATAAATATCAACCGTTTCGATACTTAGACGTGTTTTTCGGACTTCAACTTCCTCTGTTGCTAGCGTCTCATTGAGCACAGTCAACATGCTTTGACTGGTTGTAATTAATGTATTTAGAGTTTTTTTGCCTTGAGCCGTCAATGTTGAAGGGTCGATGGGTTCCAATGAATCAATTATCTTCTCTAGTGGTAACCTTAACTTACGACCTATAAATGCTTGGGCTTCGTTTGATTCATCAATTTGTAATTGCAGTTGTTGGTTGTGCAGCTGTAGTTGTTCAGATTGATGGAAAATCTCATCAATATTATTAAAAATCACAGTAAAACCGTGAACTTGCCCATGTTCGCCGAACCATGGTGTCACGTGTAGTTGGTAGGCTTGTTTGTTTTCCAAGCCATAAACTATGAGTGTGCGAGTAACGCGTAAACTTGAAACAGTTTTTAACAGTATTTGAGTGGCTTCATCTTTCCCTTCAACGAAATCAGTCAGCTCATAGCTCTGTTCACTCTGGGTAGGAGGGGTAAATACTTGCTCAAAGCGTTGATTATAGAAGCTAATTTGACCATGTCGTATACTCATCAACATCGGTAAGGGTGCCTGATCAACCAAGCGCTCTAAACGATGAGTCAATGTTTTGATACGCCGATAGTCATTATGTAGTTGGTAGCTAACGCGACTTAGCGCATGACCTAACAGCATGAACTCGGTAGTAGATTTCTTTTGTAAAAACGGCGGCGGCGTATAAGATTCTTTTGCGCGGCTACTCAAATTATCCGTATAAACCAGTAACTGTTCCCAGTTAGTACGACGATTGAGCATATAGAGCAATGCCATGAAAAATAGTACGATGGCGACCATCAAAGGAAGCCAGTAACGGTAAGATATCCAGTCGACAACAAAAGGCTCATGGCGTAGTACAATATAAATCTGATGTCCGCTTTTTAGATTAATGATTCCTGTTAGTTCATTGCTATTGACGGTATAAGAGCTATGGTCGCTGCTGCTAGAAGCTGATGTACCGATGGTAGGGAAAGCAACGGTAGGAAAAGCAGATTCATTAGGACGAGTATTATGATGAATATAGGTCTGCCCAGAAGGCATCATCAAAATCAGCTGATAACTCAGTTGATCAAAAGTAGGCTGTTCTAAGATTGTTTTTATTTCACTATCTAGAGGCACTGCATGCTCAATAATGCTGTGCTGTAGGGAATAAAAAGTATCTATGCTATGTTGCTCACTATGTTTTTTCATCCCATCAAACAGTATGACATAGTACAGCAGTAACATAACCGTGAGAGACAAGGTATAAAAAATCAATAAGCGCTGTAAGGACTGGAACTGTTGCATGAAAGCGTGGCCCTATCTCGACACGAAAAATATAGTGAAATTATAATGAATTTTTTATGTACAGTAGCTGAACTACCTAAGGTTATTAATACTTAGCCTCTATTTATAGCAGAATAACGGCTTACTGTTTACAGAGAGTAGTTATTAACACCAAATTGTTTTGTAAAAATTATAAACAGAGCGTTTGATGTCCTTAAGATTATAAAGGCAAATAATGTCATTGGTTATCACGAAGTGAGGTCATTACAATCATGGCACTGCGCCGTAAACTCACCTATAATGAACAAATAAACCTTATATAATGCATGACTATGACTACAACTGCTCCTACCTTTGATACATCTAACTCGCTTACTGACCATAATAACCCAACTACTAACCGATTGAGGATAGTATTTGCTGGAACTCCTGAGTTTGCAGCTATTAGTCTTGAGTCACTAATTAGTCAGCAAGAAGCGTTGAATATAGAGATAGTCGCTGTCTACACGCAGCCTGATCGTAAAGCAGGTCGTGGTCAAAAACTGTCAGCCTCTGCGGTAAAAGAAGTTGCATTGGCAAATGATATCACTGTAGAGCAGCCAGTCACTTTTAAAAAGTCTAGTGCAGAAGGGCTAGCTGCTAGGCAAACGCTGCGCACCTATCAACCAGATGTGATGATTGTTGCCGCTTACGGATTGATTCTACCTATCGGTGTATTAGAGACGCCTACTTATGGTTGTTTGAATATTCATGCTTCACTGTTACCACGCTGGCGCGGTGCTGCACCTATCCATCGTGCACTCTTGGCCGGAGATGATGAAACTGGCATTACCATTATGCAGATGGACAAAGGTCTGGATACGGGTGACATGCTTTATAAAGTTAGCGAAAGCATTGCCTCTGATGATACCGCTGCTAGACTACATGATAAGATGGCTGCACTTGGTGCGACAGCCATCAGTACGGTGCTAAAAGATTTAGCTGCTTATCAAGCTCAAGCTATCGCTCAAGATGATAGTCAAGCCAATTATGCTGAAAAGCTGGTCAAAACCGAAGGCGAAGTTGATTGGTCGCAGCCTGCTGCCGCTATTGAACGCCAAATTCGTGGGCTGACGCCATGGCCAGGTGCTTATACTTTCCTAGCAGGGCAGCGCGTTAAAGTACTGGCTAGCTTACCTGTAAATACATCGCAGCAAACCAATGAGCCTGCTGGAACAGTTATCAGTGTCGGACGAAAAGCGATCTTAGTCGCTTGTGGTAAAGAGAGGGACGCTGAATCATCAGCCACCACTTTAGCCATTACTCACTTGCAGTTTGCAGGTGGTAAGCCAATGACAGCTGAACAAATTTGCCATGGCGACCAATTAAATGATGGCGATCAATTTACGACAGAAACAAAATAACGTTACCTATATCTAACCTACTTGCACAAGACGCTATCGATCATACGTCAAGGAAATAAAATTTAATGAGACAAAACAGTACTGCGCCTAGAAACAATAAGCTCAAACCATCAAGCAATCTTATTATGAATGGCAGCGTACGCGTGCGTGTGATTCGTACTTTACTGGCTATTCAAAATGGTCAGTCGCTCTCAAGCGTCCTTGATCCATTATTGAATAGTCTACATGATGGTGACAAAGGCTTTGCCCATGCGCTACTGCTTACGACATTGCGCCAGTGGCATGCGCTGGCACGTTTGCTCGATACCTTAGCTGATAATCCTATCGACGAAATTGAAGTGCGTACTACCATTCAAGTAGGCTTAGTACAGTTGCTGTATCTAGAGGTGGCTGACCATGCTGCTATTCATGAAACCGTTGAAGCTGCTAAAGAGATTGAGTTTGCTCATTCAACAGGTTTGGTAAATGCTATTTTGCGTAAAGTCGCGAAGAACCCAAGTAAATTCCGTAAGAAGTGCGATAAAAAGCATAGCCTACCGAATTGGCTCGCTTATCAACTTAAGCAAGACTGGAGCGAGGAATATGATGAGCTGACACAAGGCTTGCGCCAACCAGCACCGATGTTTTTACGAGTGAATTCAGCAGTTACTTCGGTAGAAGATTATCAGCATGCATTGGATGGCACAGAGATTGATGCAGATATCGTTGAGCTAACGACTGGTTTTAAGGTAGCAAGCTCATCAGGGTCTGCCACTTCTACTACGTTATCGACCAAAGGTCTTAGACTACATCAAAGTACTGCCGTTAACGCTTTGCCTGATTTCGCCTTAGGAACGGCTAGCGTTCAAGACATGCATGCTCAGCTCGCTGCACCGATTATTAATCAAGCATTGATAGCTAAGCTCAGCGTTGAAAGTAAAAGTGCTGACGATACTGACAGTGATAGTGTTGGGAAAGAGATACATATTCTAGATGCTTGTGCAGCCCCTGGTGGTAAGCTTGCTCATTGGTTAGAGCTTATAAGTGCTAACGACCAGTCATCGTTGTTTCACGTGAAACAAGATAACAATGGGATGTCATCTGAAACGTCGCTTGAAAATACCAACATCAAAGTAACAGCTATCGATAACGAAGCACCACGTATCGAGCGTATTCGTGAGAATTTACAGCGCCTAAATTTAAGTCAGCATGATTTGCAGCAAGCAGATAACAGCATTGCACTTAATATCGTCTGTGCAGATGCGACCAGATGGCAGCATGGAAAAAATAAAAAAGCGGCGACAAATGAACCCGTATTTGATGCGATATTATTGGACTCTCCTTGTACTGCGACTGGCGTGATTCGCCGTCATCCAGATATCAGTATCTTGCGTACCGAAGAAGACATCGAGCAAACAGCGCTGCTACAAGCAGACATCTTGCATAATCTATGGCCACAACTCAAAGCTGGTGGTTATCTGCTGTATGTGACATGTTCCATCTTAAAGCAAGAGAACGTCGAGCAAATGCAGGACTTTATCACTCATCATAATGATGCAGTAGTGATTGAGTTTACTGACGATTGCAACTGGGGTATCGAACAAGCAATCGGTCGTCAGTGCTTACCAATTGATAGCGCGAGTGGCGATGGTTTTTATTATGCATTGCTACAAAAAACTGCTGAATAAACCGTTTTTAACTATTGAATAACATTATTGTAGACAGGACAATCTAATGAAATATATCAGTACCCGTGGTCAGACAGCGCCGATGGATTTTAGTGATGTGCTTTTGATGGGTCTTGCCCCAGATGGTGGTTTGATGTTGCCTGAGCATTATCCAAATATCGATAGTGCAACCCTTGATGAATGGCGTACGCTCAGCTATCCAAAGCTTGCGATGGCGATTATGCAGCGTTTTGCCACTGATATTCCTGTGGCTGATTTGCAAGATATCATTGAGCGTACTTACACTGCTGATGTGTTTGGCTCTGACGAGATTGTTCCTGTCCGCAAGCTCGAAGACAATTTATATATTCTAGGATTATCAAACGGTCCGACATTGGCATTTAAAGATGTTGCCATGCAGTTTTTGGGCAATGCCTTTGAATATGTGCTTAAGAAAAAAGACGCACGTATTACGATCATTGGTGCGACCAGTGGTGACACCGGTAGTGCAGCAGAGTATGCATTGCGCGGCAAAGAAAATATCGAAGTCTTTATGCTATCTCCACATGGAAAAATGAGTGAATTCCAGCGTGCGCAAATGTATAGCTTGACCGATGATAATATTCATAACATTGCTATCGATGGGATGTTTGATGATTGCCAAGACATCGTTAAAGCACTACAGCAAGATGCAGAGTTTAAAGCCGCTTATAACCTAGGCACGGTAAACTCTATCAACTGGGGTCGTATCCTAGCTCAGATTGTTTACTATTTTAAAGCTTACTTTGCAGTCACGACGAGCAACGATGAAAAAGTCAGCTTTAGCGTACCATCAGGAAACTTCGGTAATATTTGTGCCGGTCACATCGCTCGCGAAATGGGACTGCCAATTGACCGTCTGATTGTCGCAACCAATGAAAACGACGTTTTAAATGACTTCTTCAATCAAGGCGCTTATCAGCCACGTCCGACTGAAAAAACTTATGTCACTTCAAGCCCGTCAATGGATATTTCAAAAGCGTCTAACTTTGAGCGTTTTGTTTATTTACTACTGGAAAAAGACAGCGCACGTGTTCATGAACTATTCGATGGCGTAAAATCAGGCCGAGGGTTTGACTTGTCTGAGTTGATGGAATCAGTTAATACGCGTTATGGCTTTGCTGCTGGTAAATCTACTCACAACGATCGCTTGCAGACTATCAAAGCGCTTTATGAACAGCATGGTGAATTGGTTGATCCACATACTGCAGACGGCATTAAAGTTGCCAAAGAGCGACAGTTAGATGGCGAAATCATCGTTTGTGCAGAAACGGCATTACCCGTTAAGTTCGCTGACACTATTGTTGAAGCAGTAGGTCAAATAGACATTGAGCGTCCAGCGCATACTAAAGGGTTAGAAGATTTACCACAGTACGTAGTGATACTGGATAATAAGGCCGAACTGGTTGCTGAACAAATCCGCCAACATGTCGCACCGAATCCTGCTTAGGTAATTACGGTCTTTAAGCTTATCATCAATAAGAAAAGTATCCGCGTGAAAGTTACACCATTGTAATAAAGTGTTTATGATTGTGTTATGGTAGATATAATTGTAATATTAGAAACGGCGTCAGCAAATCATCATCGTGCTAGGCGCTTTTTTAGGAATTATTCTAGCCAATTACACTGAACAGTTACCCTATAATCGCCATGAGAATTTTATTGATAAGTTGCTGATATAATTGATTTAAGAAATTTTCACAGTAATAAATCAAGTACAGTTCTTTGCGTCGAACACAGTGGTACATATTGTGGATATAACGATGAAGATGAGCTTAAAAAAGATAGCAAAAGCACTGTTAATGACGACGTTTAGTAGTGCCATGTTGATGAGCACGGCTCAAGCTAACAATCCGCCACCAACTATCAAAGCTGATGCGCCTAATCGTTATATCGTTAAAAAAGGCGATACCTTATGGGATATCTCAGGTCGCTATCTAGATAGCCCATGGCGCTGGAAAGAAATTTGGGCAACCAATAAGCAAATCAAAAATCCAAACCTTATCTACCCCAATGACGTTCTTATCCTTTGTGTGATTCAAGGAAAAACGCTGATTGGCGTTGATACTGGTGAAGGCTGTGCTGGCGTTGAAAAGCAGCTTACTGGAAGTGTAAGTACGAGCACGGTCGCGATTACCTCGACGGCCAATAGCATCCCTCCTATTCCTTGGTCGGCTATTCAGCATTGGCTTGATAAAACGCTTATCGTAAATCCCGAAGACTTTAATACCACGCCTTATATTTTAGCTTCTAAAAACCGTAACTTAATTACTGCGCGCGGTGATAAGGTCTATGCTAAAGGCGTACCGCTTATCGTGGGCCAGCGTTACGGCGTCTACCGTGAGGGTGAGCTATATGTAGACCCCAAAACGCAAGAAGTGATCGGTTTAGAAGTTACGCAAGTAGCGACTGGTCTTGTTACTTCTACAGAAAGTAATGGCGTGACTAGCTTGCAGCTTATCGATAGCTATGGCAAAGAAGTGCGTGAAGGGGATCGCGTATTTGTAGAGCTGGACAACGCTATTCCTCCAGTCTTTTATCCAACACCTGCAAGTG
This sequence comes from Psychrobacter sp. APC 3279, assembly GCF_030407795.1. NCBI lineage: Bacteria > Pseudomonadati > Pseudomonadota > Gammaproteobacteria > Moraxellales > Moraxellaceae > Psychrobacter > Psychrobacter sp. APC 3279. Next base: position 40,994 of record NZ_JASDCR010000016.1, read on the forward strand.
TCAGTCGCGGCGGTATGATCGTACGTGTAATGGACTCTATCAGCTCAGCTGCGAAGGGTAGTGTGGTCGCCATCAATTTAGGTAGCTTACAAGGTGCTAAGCCAGGTGATGTGCTGACGGTTTATCAAAAAGGGCCTTTGGTACGTGATACTAAAGATAATGATACACCAGTCCGTCTACCAAACGAGCCTAGCGGTATGGTGATGGTTTTCAATACCTTTGATCACATCAGTTATGCTTATGTACTTGACTCTGAGTTACCACTTAATATTGGCGATCAGTTGTTACCACCCCCTTATTTGTAGATAGCTATAAGGCTGTATTAAGCAATATATTGAAATAAATACTAATCTAAGTTTGCCTATACGAGACAGATGACAATGACGGCAGTCACCTCTTCTTTATCCGACGATCAGCGCGCTATCTTAGCGCTGTGGTACGAGGTGAATGCGTCGTTATCTGCTTATCACAAACTGATCACTTCTTTCGGTTATCCGCAGCTTGCTTGGCAAGCCAAAGTAGAGGCATGGAAGCAGCTCGGTATTCACCACACCCATCTCAAGCGTCATGAACAGCCAGAGCAAACACTCGCCAATATTGATAGGATTCAGCAAGCATTGATACAGGGGCGTTATGGTTTGCTATTCGCTGATGACGCCGACTATCCTGCCCAACTTTCACAAATCTACGACCCACCGCCCTTATTATTTTATCGTGGGAACAGCGCGCGCCTGCATCAAGCGCAAATTGCTATAGTAGGTAGCCGCCAACCCACCGCGCATGCGCAAAAAATCACGTTTGATATGGCGCAGTACTTAGCGCAAGCAGGTTATATCGTTACTAGCGGTCTAGCTATGGGTGTAGATAAACGCGCCCATTTAGGCGCGCTAGCACAGGCAGAACCTGACTATCAGGGACGGACGGTTGGTGTAATGGGTACAGGGATCGATGTGAACTATCCCAATCATCGGGATCAGTTATTTACTCAAATTATTGAGCAAGGTGGCTGCATTATCAGTGAGCTATTACCACACACTCAGCCGCATAAACATACTTTTCCGCGTCGCAATCGTTTGGTAGCTGGACTGAGTCTCGCGACCATTGTAACGGAAGCGACCATCAAAAGCGGCTCGCTTATAACAGCACGTCTAACGTCTGAACAAGGTAAACAGGTCTTTGCTATTCCCAGTCATATTGATAATAGTAATGCAGAGGGTTGCCATCATCTAATTCGTGAAGGTGCGACCTTGATTTATCATCCTCAGCAAGTACTAGAAGACGTCAATGGTCAGCTTGATTATGATAAAGGCGCTTATAGAACGGCGAACGCTACTACTTTCAATAGTAATCACTCTAATATTACTCAGACTTCCGATGCGTTTGAGATAGAGAAAAACTCAATCAAATCTACTAGCCAGCAATCATCCTCTGAGATAAAGCCTGCGTGCAGCACAGTCGTAGTGCCTGAGCATTTAACTGCAATTTATGAGCAGCTTGACTGGCATGGGCAAGATTTAGATGCGCTTATTAGTGCAACCAAGCTTGCACCGCCGCAGTTGATCGGACAGCTAATGGAGCTTGAGTTAATGGGTCTTATCAGCGAACAAGGTGGACGATATTTACGCGTTTAAAGTATCGTAAATATTCTTTATTAGACACTGGTATAGATAGTGCTTATTTATAGTCTCTCCTAGACAATATCCCTCTTGTGGTATTATTAGAATTTACTTTTACGAACCATTTAAGTCATGAGCCAACCTACACCTCTTATTACTAATTCTGCCATTCAAGCTGCTAAGTGGCTAAAAGAAGGGCAACTGCTCGCGTATCCTACAGAAAGCGTTTGGGGTATTGGTTGCGATCTTTATGACCAAGCAGCTGTTCAGCGTATTTTGGATATCAAACAACGTCCACAAGCCAAAGGCATGATAGTCGTTACTGATAGTGTGTCTCGCTTAGCACCTTTGCTAGCCTATTTAGATAATGTTCAGCGTCAGCAGGTTATTGATAGCTGGCAGACAGACGATAGCGGAGATGAACAGCAAAATCGCCAAGCACATACTTGGTTATTACCGATTCCTCAGTCGCTTGCGAACACTGTACCTACTTGGATTACAGGTCAGCATCAAACTATTGCTGTTCGAGTTATCTCGCATCCTACAGTTCGCCAGCTTTGCGAACAGATGGTCAGTGAAGAGAACCCATTTGGTCTATTGGTTTCTACAAGCTGCAACCCATCAGGTCAAATACCTGCTAGCACTTTCGAGGCCGCCTATGCTTATTTTGATGAGCAAATTGGTTATTTGCAGGGCGATACTTTAGGTTATACCTTGCCTAGCCAAATTCGTGATGCAACGACAGGCTCAGTCATTCGTTAGTAGGCAATAAATGACCTTTCATACCATTATAGCCTAGTCTTTTGTACTGTCTTCTTTGTGCTTTCTCCATCGCTAAACAATATTTCGCTAGCTGAAGATTGCAATGGTTATCGTTCTGTAGCCATAATAAAAATATACCGTCTCAGCACTAGCTATCGCTAAACCCGCTCCCTTTATTCCCGTTGCTTTACTAAAAGCATGTAAAAGTCGTTTTGATAAAAACCATAAAAAAGCAGACGATGGTTATAACAGTCTAGTTTTTATTGAACGATGAGTACTTCAACAATAAGTAACTCAACGATCGGTCATAGTGGCGATATTTGAGGCATATAGGGAGTAGGGTATGAATGTTTTGATTAGTGGCGGTTCAGGGTTTTTGGGAAGTGCATTTAGTCGAGAGATAATGGAACGGTCTCGCGCGCAAAATAACGACGTAACGATTACTTGGCTAACTCGTGATAGCGGTCAATCACATCCCGATGATATCAATATGATGACTTATGACGAGCTTGCGATGTCTGATATGAGCTTTGATGTCATATTGAATTTGGCAGGTGCTGGGATTGCTGACTCTCGTTGGAGCGATGAGCGAAAAGAAGAGTTGATGGCGAGCCGCATCAAACCTACTCAGTCGATATTGGATTTTATCGCACGTGCTAGTACAAAACCTAAGTTACTGGTGAGCGGATCAGCAATCGGTTGGTATGGTACGCAGGGCGACAAGCCACTGACTGAAAACAGCGATTACGAGACGGACTTTGCTCATACATTATGTAATGAATGGGAACAACTAGCGCTTAAAGCGACCGATCATGATGTTCCTGTGGCTATCGTCAGAACAGGTGTGGTTATTCACCCTGAGGGCGGAATGGTGGCTAAATTATTACTACCCTTTAAATTTGGTGTCGGTGGTCAGTTGGGTAATGGACAGCAAATAATGAGCTGGATCAGCCGTGAAGATTGGGTTAGTGCGGTCATCTTTATTATTGAGCAGCAGCTTAAAATTACTAAGGAATCAGACGTTAATCATATTGAAAGCTTAGTCCAAGACAATACACCTATTAATGATAGCATTATCAAGTCTGCAAACAGTACCGTAAATGATACACATACAGTCGTATATAACCTTACTGCTCCACATCCTGTGACCAATCATACTTTTACCAAAGCACTTGGTTCGTGGCTACATCGCCCAACGTTTTTTACTTTACCAGAGTTCTTGCTTAAGCTGATGTTTGGCGAAATGTCGACACTACTTATCGATGGTCAAAAAGTGCTGCCACAAGCGCTATTGGATGCTGGTTATTCGTTCAAACACTTAACACTCCAGCAAGCATTAGAAAATCAGAAGTAGTTATATAGCAGTTGTTTCATGTGAAACATTACGAACCATCTTCTGATAATTAATTACTGAACCATATTTATATCTAAGGGCAGTCCATGCGTTACGCATTTTTCTTCACCATCTTTCTGCTATTACAGTTGTTTAGCTTAGGTACAGTATTGAGCATACAGTGGTGGTTCCAGCCTTGGATAACGCCAACATTACAGACAATGATATTGGCCAGTGTATTTATTATTACTAATGGCCTATTAGTATTGAGCGTAAAAAGAGCATTTGCTAACAGTTATCGTTGGATTAGTGGGTGGATGCTAATCATGCACTTTATGATACTGACGGCGTTGGCAGTGAGTCTATTTTACGGAGGGTATCTGCTGGTAGTTGCTTTATCAGGTAGTACGTTGTACCAATCGAATGAGATGGCTATAGGGCTAAGAGTACTAGCGCTACTCCTATTTATAGGACTATTTATTTATTCGTTATATAGTGCCTATGCCCCTGTGATACGCGAGCTGTCTATCAGTATAGATAAACCTTTAACCAAGCCGCTACGCATTGCAGTCGCTAGTGACTTGCATATAGGACGACTATTTGGTGTAAAAGCTATAGATAGATTGCATCAACTTATGATTCGCTCTGGTGCAGATATACTGCTGATGCCAGGAGATATTATGGATGATAATACAGATGCCTTTAATGAATATCATATGGAGCAAAACTTAGCAGAACTGTGCCGTAGTCTGCCACGTGGTGTCTATGCGACATTGGGTAATCATGATTTGTATGGTCATGAACGACCTATTAGCGAAGCGCTGCAAAATGCAGGTATACAACTGTTGAACGATGAGGTGCTCTGTATCGAGCACGAGGGTCAACCAGTATGGTTAGTTGGACGTTTTGATAATCATAAACGTCAACGTGTAGCGACTACCGATCTGCTTGCGCAAGTAAATACGTCGCAGCCAGTGATATTGTTAGACCATAGACCGAGTGATATAGATAATCACAGTCAATTACCTATAGACTTACAAGTCTCGGGACATACCCACAACGGTCAAGTATTTCCCGCTAATTTCATCGTAAATGCTATTAATCGTTTGGGTTATGGCTATGAGCAGATTGGTAAAGGACACTTTATCGTATCCTCTGGCTATGGTTTTTGGGGCATTCCATTTCGATTGGGATCGCGCTCAGAGATTTGGTTGATTACGCTATCTGGCAATACAAATTAATTAGTTATACAAATCAATAATTAGCTAGCAAACGGTCTATGCAGCTAACCGCGATTGTGTACTGATGATCTCACGTACAAAGCTGCTAAACCCATGAATGATATTGTTTGTCTCTTGTCCAAGACCTTGATGAACACTCATAAAGTGAATAAAGCCATGCGGTGCACCAAGCACAGTATAGGTCTCTACAGCAACGCCGTAACCTCTCAGCTGCTTTGCATAAGCAAATGCCTCATCACGTAATACATCGAGCTCAGAAGCTACAATGTAAGTTGGGCAAACTTTACTATTATCACCCAACATAGGTGAGTTCAGTATGTGTAAGCGAGGCAGCGGACTGTTCTCCAAACAAGCAGCATCAAATACTGCTACATCAGCATGATCTAATAGTAGACCCTCACCATATAGCTCCCAACTAGGATAATCTGTTTCAATATCAGTGACTGGGTACAAAGGCATCTGCGCTAGAGGTTCGGGTAGTTTTTCTAATAGATTAAAAATTTTCTGTCCATCTATCCCTAAGTCTGCCCATGCACTTTTACTCGGTGCCGTCAGCTGCTGTGCAATCAAAGTTGATAGACCACCACCTGCGCTATCACCAGCCAAGACGATACGAGAGGGTAACGCGCCTAATACGTGACAGTGCTCAACTAACCAATCATACGCAGTGATACAGTCTTTTAAGGCTGCGGGAGCAGGGCATTCAGGCGCTAAGCGATAATCTACACTAACCACAGACCAGCCAGTCTGCTCACATACCGCATGACAGAACTCATGATGTGTATCGACATCACCAATGCAGAACCCGCCACCATGAAAAAACAGCATGACTGTTTCATCGGGATTGTGGATACGTTTTCTTCTAAAACCAGATTTTTTGCCGCCGGCTTTATAACAACGGACAGTCATGTCGCCATCATCCGCATTGGCAATCGTTTCATCTTTCCAGCTAACGGGTAAATCATTTTTTTTAGTGAAGGGCTTTATATTGCTTAGTATAGTCGTATTGGCTTGCTGCCATACTCTAGGTGACTGCATGGCTACCGCATCAGCAGTAAATCTCTCACGCAACTCCGGCATTGGAGTTAGTTCTAACGGTGTTTTGAGGTAGCTATTTACTGCAAGGATGAGACGCAGGTGAGCGTTTGCATGCAGATATTGTTTTGAATTAGGGCCTTTCAGGTAACCAATTACCCCTTCTAAAATAGGGTCTGGTAAGTAACCGAGACTTTTCATTGCATAGTGCAATGTATGCGGCTGATAGTTTGCCACAGGGTTATAAGCGAGTATTTTTTCTTTAACGCTTAGACGTTTTTCTAATGAGTCATACGTTTGTACATCTTGATTTAGTGGCTCTTTTGACGCTGGATTTTCTTTTGACGCTAAGTGCAATGTCATCAATGCTTTATTAAGCAAAGTATTGATAGATAAATTTTTTGTATTAGACATAACAGCTCTCATAAATGATTTTTAGCGTGCATTTGAGTGTAGGCAATAATATTTATAGCAATGATAAAATAGCTAGCAGGATAATAGGGTATCGTTTGGTAATAGCTTGATTAATAAGCGTAAAGCAATTGGAATAAATAGCGGTTTTTTGTTCTTTTTGTGAGTAAATATTGAGATTTATTGACATAGAACAAAAAAGTTAGATGCATCTCTTTAATCAGACTTCACAAATATTTGTCATAAATGGTAAAAATTCCTTTGCTTTAGGCTTGAAATTTGTCCTCATCACCTTTATCAAGCAGCTATTGAAGCGTATTAAAAAAACAATGAGTTAGAAACATCGAGCATTTAATAATGGCATAGTAGGATCAATAATTGTCTGGTCTACTGTGCCGTCTCTTAATCTTCATTATTGAAATTCCAAGGAGCTATCATGAGCGAGCAAAACCCGAACCACGAAAATCTTGACCAAAATGTGGCACATGAGAATATTGATCACAATGACAGTATCTTAGAAGAAACCATGAAAGAGTTTGATCCACAGAATAATTCAGGTGAAGAAACGACTATCGAAAACGAAATCAACCTTGATACTTTCAAAGCGCGTATTGCTGAGCTAGAAGGCGAAGTAAAGCAAGCCAAAGAAGGTACTGCACGTGCTAATGCTGAGGCTTACAATGCGCAAAAACGCATGGAGCAAGAAGCGGATAAGAGCAAAAAATTCGCACTACAGAAATTTGCTAAAGAATTGTTAGACATCGTTGACAACTTAGAGCGCGCTATCGAAAATGCCGATGCCAATGATCCAGTCGCTGAGGGTGTGCAATTAACGCACAAAGCATTAGTAGCAGTATTGACCAAAAACGGCGTAGAAGTAGTCGATCCACAAGGCGAAAAATTTAACGCTGACTTCCATGAAGCAGTGGGTATTGACCCAGAAGCAGCGGCAGACACAGTTGGTACGGTCTTACAAAAAGGCTATAGCCTAAACGGTCGTCTATTACGTCCGGCCATGGTTCGTGTTGGTCAGTAATATTTTTAGGGCTAAACCCTACTAATATGAAGGTTTTTCACAAAAAATGACATGAAACACAGTTTTTGCGTGATTATCGCCTTGAAAAATACGACGGGTAAACCGATATATAGCAACAAGTGACCGACTACGGTCTGGATAAATAAGTATTTATAGTTAAAAACAAATTAGGAGCAATTGATTATGGGTAAAGTAATTGGTATTGATTTAGGTACTACTAACTCGTGTGTAGCAGTGATGGAAGGTGACAAAGTCAAAGTCATCGAAAACGCTGAAGGTACTCGTACAACACCATCGATCGTCGCTTATAAAGATGACGAAACGCTTGTTGGTCAGTCAGCTAAGCGTCAAGCAGTAACCAACCCAAGCAACACTTTGTTTGCGATCAAGCGTTTGATCGGTCGTCGTTTTGATGACAAAGTTGTGCAAAAAGATATCGGCATGGTTCCTTACAAAATCGCTAAAGCAGACAACGGCGATGCATGGGTAGAAATCAACGGTAAAAAGCTTGCGCCACCACAGGTTTCTGCTGAAATCTTGAAAAAAATGAAAAAAACAGCAGAAGATTATCTTGGTGAGAGTGTGACTGAAGCGGTTGTAACTGTACCTGCTTATTTCAATGACTCACAGCGTCAAGCAACTAAAGATGCGGGCAAAATCGCTGGTCTTGATGTAAAACGTATCATCAATGAGCCAACTGCTGCTGCACTTGCTTATGGTATGGACAAGAAGCAGGGCGATAGCACTGTTGCTGTGTATGATTTAGGCGGTGGTACTTTCGATATCTCAATCATCGAAATCGCAGACGTAGACGGCGAGCAACAGTTCGAAGTACTAGCGACCAACGGTGATACGTTCCTAGGTGGTGAAGACTTTGATTCAGCATTGATTGACTTCTTAGTGGCTGAATTCAAGAAAGAGCAAGACGTGAACCTAAAAGGTGACTCTCTTGCGATGCAGCGTCTAAAAGAAGCGGCTGAAAAAGCGAAGATTGAGCTATCAAGTGCACAAAGCACGGAAGTGAACTTGCCTTATATTACTGCTGATAGCAGTGGTCCTAAGCATTTGGTTGTAACTATCAGCCGCTCAAAACTAGAGAGCCTAACGGAAGAATTAGTACAGCGCACCATGGGCCCTTGTAAGATCGCCCTTGAAGATGCTGGTCTAAAAATCGGCGATATCGATGACGTTATCCTCGTTGGTGGTCAGACTCGTATGCCATTAGTACAGCAAAAAGTACAAGACTTCTTCGGTCAAGAGCCACGTAAAGATGTGAACCCTGATGAAGCAGTTGCAGCTGGTGCAGCGATTCAAGGTGCCGTATTGTCTGGTGACAAAACTGACGTATTGCTACTTGATGTAACGCCATTGACGCTAGGTATCGAAACAATGGGCGGTGTTATGACGCCAGTTATCGAGAAAAACACCATGATTCCTACTAAGAAATCACAGGTATTCTCGACTGCTGAAGACAACCAGCCAGCTGTAACGATTCAGGTATATCAAGGTGAGCGTAAAATCGCTAACCAAAACAAAATGCTTGGTCGTTTTGACTTGACGGATATTCCACCAGCACCACGTGGCCTACCGCAAATCGAAGTGTCTTTTGACATTAATGCTGACGGTATCATGAACATCTCTGCAACCGATAAAGGTACTGGTAAAGCTCAAAGTATCCAAATCAAAGCGGATTCTGGTTTGTCGGACGAAGAAGTCGAACAAATGGTTCGCGATGCAGAAGCCAATGCTGCTGAAGATGAGAAGTTCGCTAACCTAGCGCAAGTTCGTAACGAAGCAGATGGTCGTATTCATGCCGTACAAAAAGCGCTAAAAGAAGCAGAAGATAAAGTCACTGATGAAGAAAAATCAACAGTAGAATCTGCTATCACTGAGCTTGAAGCCGCAGCGAAAGAAGATGACCATGACGAAATCAAAGCTAAGCTTGAAGCATTAGACAATGCATTCTTGCCAATCAGCCAAAAAATCTACTCTGATAGCGGCGCTGGTGCAGAAGGTATGGATCCAAGCCAGTTCCAACAAGGTGCTGACGATGCTGGTAGCAACAAAGCTGATGACGACGTTGTCGATGCTGAGTTCACTGAAGTAGACGAAGACAAAAAGTAATACCAAATCCAAAAACGCGATTAGCTGCGTCAAACTCGCTTAGTCTACTCAATGTAGTACTTACGCTCGTTTTTCTTGCTACTCAAGTTTTTGAAAATGGTATAGTCGATACAAATCGATAAGTAGTTAAATTAAAAAAACGCATCCTTCGGGGTGCGTTTTTTTATGGCTGTTTTTTCTAACGGCTACTGTTTCTGCTAGCTATTGTTTTTATTAATAAGGTACGTGCTTATAGTTTAAACGCGCTCACTATGAGCACTTCATAGGTCAAATTAACCATGAGCTGTCCTGTTTCATCCTTTCCTGAGAATTGCTGCCAATAGTCTGACTCAAATTGCTGTAGACGCGATTTTGTCCATATAAAGGTTTGAGTATCATCTGACGTAACCTGAGTTTGATTGGTCGATACGCCAGTGAGTTTCATATGCTTTAAAATAGCGTAGGGAGTAGGAAATGGTAAATCGAAGCGCTGAATTGAGAGTTCGATATTCTTAAAGCCAGCACTATCTAATGCCAATTGCCATTTATCAATATCTGGATAGTAAAGCCCTTGGCCAGTAAGAGTTTTAATTTGCAAAAAGTTATTTGGCGTAAAAGTACTAAAGACTAGCTGGCCTCCAGATTGTAGACGCTGCGCTGATTGCGTGACGAAACTCAATGGATTATCAAACCATTGCACGGCATTGGCACTAACTATCAAGCTATGATTTTCTGCTAAATCTATGGTTTCAGCATCACCAATCATTACGTCAGCAGCAGGTAGTATTGATTGTAATGTAGCACTTTGCTCAGTACATAACTCATTAATAACCCAGTGCTCACTCTGTATATGCTCATCGAGTAGGCGCGTCATTTGACCTGTGCCTGCACCCACTTCTAGCACACTGCTTTGCTTGGTATGAGCAATACTGTCTAATAAATACTGACAAACGATCTGCTGGATACTAGCATGCTGGTCATAGTCGCTTGCATTGGCAAAGTGGCGAGCGATGGTTTGTTTTCTAACACTGAGGTCATCAGCTGTGTCGAATGTTGTCATAGGCTTCATTATATCCAAGTGCACCAGTTATCTATCAATAGTAGAAGTAAATTCTGTGTCAAACGATAAGGTTACAACTGCTGTATCAGTCGCTCGCAGTCTTCGTTAGTCAGTTTGGCGTTCATAACTAAGCGAATGCGAGCAGTGTTTGCAGGCACAGTAGGCGGCCTGATAGGTAGCGCGTAAAATCCAGCTGCTTGCAACTTTTGCGCTTTGGCAAGGGTATTCGCATTATCGCCTAATATATAAGGAACGATAGGGGATTGGTAATATATCTCTTGCAAAGTTGGCGATACACGGTGCCGTGGGTCAATGGCTTGACTAAGCGTAGTAGATAACTGTGCTAGATGCGCACGTTGGTCAGTTAAGGTCGGCATCTTTGCTAAGATAAATCGTGTCCATGCATGGTTTATCGGAGGGAGTGCGGTACTAAAAATCAGTGGACGCATGGCATTGATCAGCCATTGTTTGACGACCTCATCACACATTATATAAGCACCCATTGAAGCAAATGCTTTACCAAAGGTACCCACCAAGTAGTCAATATCCGCCAAGGTATTTGTTTCTTCCGCCAACCCTAGACCTGTATCGCCAAGCACTCCAACAGCATGTGCTTCATCGACATACAGCTCAATACGAGCATCTTTGGATTTTAATTGTACTAGTTGAGGCAAATCAGCACGGTCACCATCCATACTAAATATACTCTCGGTGACAATAATGATGCGTTCGACCGTCTCGTCTGCTTGTTCAATAAACTTGGCTAAATGCTCGTAATCGTTATGACGGTAACGACGATAGGTAACAAGTTTGCTTTGGCTCAGGCGCATCCCATCGATAATGCTGGCATGTACTAGCTTGTCAGCCAAAATGAGTGTCTTGACTGGCAAAGCTGTCAATGCTGGCAAGATACCTAGGTTGGCGTGATAGCCACTGTTCAACACCAACACCGACTTTGAATCGGTTAAATTCTGTTTTTCTATGGCGCTTTGATACCAATTTTGCAGTTCTTCTTCTAGAGCTTCTAACTGTATATCGTTGCCTGTGAGTAGGCGTGAGGAAGTGGCACTCATTTTAGGAATGTGTGTAACAGAAAGCTGTCCCACTTGAGTAAGAAACTCAGCTTGCATCTCGGTATCGCCGCCTAAACCCAGGTAATCATTACTCGCAATATTGAGTAAAGCCTTACCTGCACTAACGACGTATCGTCCATCGTGCTGCAAGTTTGGTAATTGACGATACTGCTGCTTTGCTTTTAAGTCTGCAAGTGCGCTTTGCAAACGCACAGTGATAGAATTTTGCATTTTTTCTCTCTAATTATTGTTATATCAGCCATATTTAGCTGATTTGTCTAGCAAGAAAACTGTGAAATGAGTACGGATTATTGCATAAACTGGGTGGATGTAACAAAAGGTTTCATATCTAGGCCTTTGTAACCCACACACTGATAAACGCTTTCAATTCTTAACTCTCATACCATTAAACACTGACAGAGTGTCTGAAATAGTTTGTTACTATGTATTCATCGTTAGCAGACAAGGCGATAGGGCCACAAGGCCAATATAAATAAATAACTTGTTTGTCCAAATTTCTTTCAAGGAGCTAATAATGAAAACTCTACAAAAAACAATACTTGCACTAGCAACTGGTTCTTTACTTTCTGTAGGTGCACAAGCTGCTGTTAACTATGGCAACGGCTACACAGGTCAGCCATATGTTGCTGCTAAAGTTGGTCAGTTCGATCTAGATGTTGATGGCGCTGATGACCCAACTGCATACGGTGTAACTGCTGGTTATAACTTTGATCCTAACTTCGGTATCGAAGCAGAATACGTAGGTTCAGATGATGCTGACTATAGAGGCGGCGACATCGATGCTAAGACATACGGCGCTTATGGTACTTACCGTTATGCATTCCCAAATAGCGGCTTATACGCAAAAGGTAAGCTAGGTGTTGCAAAAACTGAAGTAGAAGCTAACAACACTAACTTTGCTGGTGCTTCTGATTTCTCAGACGACGACACTAACATTGCTGGTGGTGTAGGTCTTGGTTACGCAGTAAACTCTGACTTCAGTGTTGAAGCTGAATACGACATGCTAGGTAGCGATGCAGACCTTATGACTGTTGGTGCACAGCTAAAATTCTAATTATCTAGAAAATAAGTTTTTAGCTAAACAGCTATAATAAAGAAACGATCACTTTAAGTGGTCGTTTTTTTTTGCTTAAAATTTATGTATAAGTTTTTAGGACAGTAATCTATAAGTACTTAACAAGTAATATATCATTACCGTTAAAGCGTTGTTATCCTTAAAAATGTGCTACATTAAAAACTGGAATGATAAAGATAGGAATGGTGGCAAGGATGGAGATACTTTGGATGATTGAACCTTGGCATTGGTTAGTATTAGGCTTCTTATTACTAATCGTTGAGATGTTTGTACCGACGTTTGCCAGTCTGTGGTTTGGTGCCGCTGCCATCATCGTTGCAGCGCTATCGTGGCTGTTGCCTATTTCTGTCTCTGTTCAGATTATCGTCTGGTTAGTGCTCTCTGCTGTGTTTTTGCTGGCTTGGTTTAAGTTTATCAAACCGTTGTCAGTAGATCGTACCAAAGCTGGGCTAGGCGGTAGTATCATAGTTGGTGAGGTCGGAATGATTATCGTGTCACCGCAGCTAGATAAAGCTGGCACGGTTAGATTTAGTGTTCCTATCGTTGGTGCGGCTGAATGGATGTGCCGTACGAGAGGGGAGCAGGTGGCAATCGGCGATAGAGTGGTAGTGACTGATATCGTGGGTAACGAGCTGATTGTGAGCAGTACAAAAGCGCAGGCAGCGATGCATAAAAGTATGCAGGTATAATAATAAGGGATGAGTTATGGAAAGCTTTAGTATTGTCATGGTGGTATTGATTGCACTGGTGGTATTCACCGTGTTTAAAGGCGTACGTATTGTACCGCAAGGTTATAAATGGGTAGTACAGCGACTGGGCAAATATAGCCAAACGCTGGAGCCTGGACTCAACCTCATCATACCTTATGTAGATGATGTGGCTTATAAGGTAACGACTAAGGACATCGTACTCGATATTCCGTCACAAGAAGTCATTACTCGTGACAACGTCGTTATTATTGCAAACGCTGTCGCTTATATTAATATCGTGCGTCCTGATAAGGCGGTCTATGGTATTGAAGATTATGAATACGGTATCCGTAATCTGGTACAAACGTCATTGCGTTCGATTATTGGTGAAATGGATCTTGATAGTGCATTGTCTAGTCGCGACGAGATCAAAACCAAGCTAAAACATGCGATTTCAGAAGACATCGCGGATTGGGGTATTACTCTTAAGACAGTAGAGATTCAAGATATTAATCCTTCGCAGACCATGCAAGCGTCTATGGAAGAGCAAGCAGCGGCAGAGCGTTTACGCCGTGCAACCGTGACCCGTGCTGATGGTCAAAAGCAAGCTGCTATCTTAGAAGCAGATGGTCGATTGGAAGCGTCACGCCGTGATGCTGAAGCGCAGGTGGTATTAGCCAGAGGTTCTGAAGAGTCGATTCGTTTGATTACCAGTGCGATGGGTGAGGAAGAGATGCCGATTGTATACTTGCTGGGTGAGCAGTATATCAAAGCGATACGAGAGTTGGCTGAATCTGACAACTCCAAAATGGTGGTATTACCAGCAGATATTTTAAGCACTGTAAAAGGTATGGTCGGTGATAAATTAAAAGTATAAAAAGCTACAGCACTATTAAAAAAAGACCTCGCTTGAGGTCTTTTTTATGTCTAATAATTGGACGAATGGCTCGCTAACTTAAATAACTTTTGAAAAGCGGTTTTGGTGTTTCTTTTCCAAGTATTCATCAAATACCATAGCGACGTTACGGCCAAGTAAGCGACCTCTGGGTAAGACGCGAATACCTGCTGCATCCATATCAATCAATCTATCGTCTTGCATAGCGCCCAACTGCTGAATCTCATTAATAAAATAGGTGATGGCATCGATACCAAATTTTTGATTCACATCTTTAAAATCGAGATAATCGTGGCAGAGCAAGTTCATGATGACGTACTCACGCAAGCGATCTTTGATAGAGGTTTTAATATACTTTACCGCAGGCATGACAGTTGGATTGATTTTCGCCATATCAATCTTGGCTTGATAGCTCTGTAGATCAGTATCGTTTTGCAAAATATAGCGCGTATTAGCATTAGAAATCTGACTGATTGATGAGACACCAAAACCTAATAAGTCACAATCACCCATGATGGTGTAACCCTGAAAATTACGATGCAACTTACCTTCACGCTGGGCGACAGCCAGTTCGTCATCAGGTTTGGCAAAATGATCGATACCGATATATTGATAACCGGCTTCGGTCAATGTGTTGACAGTATTGCCGAGCATCGTCAGTTTGGCAGCTGGGCTGGGCAAGTCTTCGTCTTTTATCTGACGCTGGGCTTTAAATCGCTCAGGCAAATGCGCATAGTTAAAGACCGATAGGCGATCTGGCGACATCTCGATTATACGATTTACGGTTTTGTCCAACGTATCAGGCGTTTGATGCGGCAAACCATAAATCAAATCAATATTGATAGAGCGAAAACCAAGCTCACGTGCTTCTGTTAGCACGCTTTCGATAAGCTCTGCGGAATGCACACGATTAACAGCGATTTGTACCGTTTCATCCAAGTCCTGTACGCCTAAGCTAATACGGTTGAAACCGAGATTACGCAGTATCTTTAGAGTGTTTTCACTCAGCTCACGAGGGTCAATTTCGATAGAGTAGTCACCTTCGTCTTCTGGCAAAAACTCAAACTGAGTCTGTAAAAACTCCCATAATTGCACCATTTCTTCGTCACGCAAAAACGTTGGCGTACCACCGCCCAAATGTAGCTGTTTGACCAATGGTTTATCGCTGCCTTCTGGCGTAGATAACAGGCGGCGCTTATGCGTAATTTCAGTGATTAAATACTGCAAGTAATCACCAGAGTCACTATTTTTTTTGGTAATAATCTTATTACAAGCACAGTAGTAGCAAAGGTGGCGACAGAACGGAATATGAAAATATAGTGATAAAGGAGCGCGCGCTTCACGATTCTGCAGGATTTTCGTCTCAAGGCCAATAGCTTCAAAGCTGTTTGTTTCAAAGCTATCTGGTATTGGCGTGAACTCTAGAGCTGTCGGATAAGAGGTATAACGTGGCCCTGAGCGATTGTACTTATTGATAATTGCCTCATCAAATGCTGGTAGCTGCTTGCTAGTAATGCTGCCGCGTGTACTGGCATAAGGGTTGTCAGGTTGCATAACAGGGCGCACAGTCGTGGGCGGCTCGTCCGCACGGTTGTAGGGCTGTTGAGTGTTCTGTTCTGAATAGTCTGTCATGCGTTATTCCTCGTTTTTACTCTAGATACTGCTGGTTTTTATATTATCAATGACTTCAGATTTGGTATTTATTTTTCAATTTTATGACTGATCGATAATAAGATTTGAATACGTCATCGGCAGCAGTATGTATCGCTAAATGTATAGTAGATAGTATAACAAATCCCTATTAGCAGTGGGGTGGTCGGTGGGTATTCTTAAATATTAAAATAGAGCGTTATTTACACATAAAAAACCTCAGAACGACGCTGAGGTTTTGGTGATTCTCTCTACACCAGCAATAAAACACGACGTTTGCGCGTTGATAAATAATACTTTATTATCAATGACACTCTGTATTAGGAAGATGCTGATGTCGTTTGCCCAAGTCTATACTCGTTCGGTGGTTGGTCTGCATGCTCCCAAGGTCATCATTGAGGTGCATCTATCGCAAGGACTGCCTGCATTGACCATCGTTGGGCTACCTGAGGCCGCCGTGCGTGAGAGTAAAGACAGGGTACGCTCTGCCATTCTTAATTCAGGTTTCCAGTTTCCTAACCGCCGCCTCACAATCAATTTAGCTCCTGCTGATTTACCTAAAGATGGGGCGCGTTTAGACTTACCAATTGCTATCGGTATACTAGCGGCAAGCGGACAGCTTGAGCCAGAGGTGCTATCAGGATATGAGTTTATTGGCGAATTAGCGCTCAATGGTCAATTGCGACAAGTAACTGGTAGTTTGGCAGTCGCACGAGCAATCAAAGCTGAGAAGTTGGCATTAGCATTGTCGAAGTTAGTAGCAGCGAGTGACCAAGAGCAAAATAACTCGGATACCTCGCCGCCGATAACACTGCAACTGATCGTACCGATTGATAATGGTCGTGAGGCCAGCCGCGTTGATGGCGTAACGATACTAGCTGCCTCAAGCCTAAAAGCAGTTTGTGACCATCTACAGTCGCTCGTTGACCCAAGTGCAAGCTATGAGAGTTTAGCAGTGGTACAGCCTAGTCCTGCACAGCAGCATGTTGGCTATCAAGTGGATTTAGCTGATGTCAAAGGACAGCATCATGCTCGCCGCGCGTTAGAAATTGCCGCCGCTGGCGGTCATTCATTGTTATTTACAGGCCCACCGGGTTCTGGCAAGACGCTCATGGCATCACGACTGCCAACGATATTGCCAGACTTGAGTGATGAGGACGCACTAGAGGTTGCCAGTACCTATTCGGTGGCAGACAGCGACTACGACTATGGGACGCGGCCGTTCAGACAAGTACATCATACGATATCAGCAGTAGCATTAGTCGGTGGTGGTTCACGGCCGAAACCAGGTGAGATCACACTTGCTAATAAAGGCGTGTTGTTTTTAGATGAGTTACCGGAGTTTGATCGGAGCGTGCTAGAGGTATTGCGTCAGCCGCTAGAAGCCAAACAAATCACAATTAGTCGCGCTAATTCTCAAATGACTTTTCCGGCGAATTTTCAATTGGTTGCTGCGATGAATCCTTGCCCATGTGGCTATGATGGCGATACATCAGGACGTTGTCGCTGTCGACCTGAGCAGATCAAACGCTATCAAGACAAACTATCTGGACCTCTCTTAGATCGTATTGACTTACATATTACCGTACCTGCGTTACCGATTGCTGATTTGCAAAATAGTCAGGTAGGTGAAACCTCCAAGCAAGTACGGGCTCGCGTAGTGGTCGCGCATCAGCATCAAATGCAGCGCCAACAAAAGGTTAATAATGAGCTTAGCCCTAGCGAAATCGATGAATATATCCAGCTAGGCGACAATGAAAAGCAGTTATTGCAACTTGCTCAGCAGCGTCTAAATTTATCAGCACGTGGCTACCACCGAGTATTACGGGTGGCTCGTACAATCGCAGATTTGGCTAACAGTACGGATATCAACAGCGCCCACGTATCTGAGGCACTGAGCTATCGCAGCAAAGCGTAATCTCTATTTGAGAAAGTTACACCATGATAATTGATAGATTCCATATACACTAGGCTTTATCTTTAATAATCCAAGCAACTAAGTCAGCAAAGTAATCAAATGCTTCGGTCGGATTTAATTCGCGAATATCTTGCCCATAGTTGTAGCCATAAGACAGGCCGAGCGTGTCCATATTGGCGTTCTGTCCAGCCAACATATCGTTTCTAGAGTCTCCAATCATCACTGCTTGCTCGACACTGACATTGAGAGTCTCACAGACGTGTAGTAGGGGCGCGGGGTCTGGTTTTTTGACCGGCAAACTGTCACCGCCCATCACCTCACTAAACAAATCTTGCCAGCCAAACGACTGCAATATTTTCGGTACAAATCGAATGGGCTTGTTGGTGACTAAAGCAAGCGTATAGCCAGCAGCGTGCAGTCGTTTTAGTCCGTCATCGACACCTGGATAGGCAACGGTTTTGCTACCACTAAGATTCTTATAAGCCTCAAAAAATATTTGCTCTGCATGATCGGCTTCCTCAACCGTTAGCTCGCCATCTGCTACTTCTACCTTGCCAACCAAAGCGCGCTCTACGAGCAGGCGTGAGCCATTTCCTATCCAATTGCGTATCGTCTCGATAGGGTAGGTGTCTTTACCCAATGTGGTTAGCATGGCGTTGGTTGCGTCGGCTAAATCAGGTACGCTATCAATGAGTGTTCCATCAAAATCAAAAATTAAAAGCTGCTTATTCATTATTCCTCACTATTGGAAATCGTTATATTTATTATGTTGAGCATACCTTAGCACAGTAGCGTTTTGAGACCAGTCAATTTAGTTACCTGTTGTGCTTAATGTCTTGAGCAAATGTCTTGAGCATTAGCAACTATTCGACATCTTTATAGCGTTCACGATGCTCTTTCTTCATTCTTAAATAATCTTCGTTCTCTCGGCACTCATCCCATTTAACTTTAAAGATTCGTGCGGATTCTGCTTTGACTGGATCTTCCTCTTGTCGTGGCAACTCTTCGCGGCCATGAGCGCCGCTTTGACCTTTTTTATCATCAGGTACCGCGCCTTTATATTTTTTACCGCCTTTATGATTGGCATAGCGACGAGCGCGGGTATAGCCCATTTGTATAAACTTACGCGCCATATCTGCACCGACAAAGTCGTCGTCAGCCAAGTAATCTAAAAACATCTGATAGATAGCTTCACTACTCTCGCGGGCGATGTCGGGAGTCGCAAATCGCCAATGGGGTAAAATCTCAGACTTGTAAGGCTCTACCAGTAATACGCCTTGCTCACCGCGACCGACACGGTACAACTCAGGCTGAGCGCGCAAATCTAAACTCTTATAATCCAAGTCGTAATCAAACTCTCTCATATCTATGACCTATTATTTTTATCTACTCGTATATGGTTATTGAGTATACTTAGCCAAGCTGTTTAGAAAAAAGCACAAAAATGTTATGCAACCGTGACAGTAGGTATTTAGCATCAAAAGCGGTGAGTTAAAATGGTTATGGTAAAGTCAGCTGTGAGACGTATGAAGGCTATGAGTATGATGAATGCAATGCTACGAGAAATGTTATGTTGAGAAATAAGATAAATGTAAATGAGCTCAGCCGTTTGCGATTACCCAAAAATATACTGGTGGCATGGCTATTGCTAACGACAAGTGTGCTAGCCAATACGACTGCCCATAGCGCGTGGTTTGAACGTTTGATTCCGCAAGGTGAGACGTATACAGTACGCGAGATAGATCGCGATTTGGCATTTGTGATAGATGGCTTTATCTATGATGCGCGTACGTCTTGTTTTTTGGCAGTGGGCGACCGAGTGATATTTTTTGAGGGGCGTCACGGTATTGATTACCACGCAACTATATACGACTTGGATTCGCGTGAGCGCTGTAATTTATTATTACGTGGTCGGTTGTACGAATAGTGGTCGGCTCTACAAATAAGAGCAACACATGAATAGAATGAAAGCTAAAGAATACGGTAAAATTTAAACATAAAAAAAACCCCGAACATCGCTGTTCAGGGCTTTTTAGAATTCTATTAACGAATGGTGGCTCGAGGCAGGATCGAACTGCCGACACACGGATTTTCAATCCGTTGCTCTACCTACTGAGCTATCGAGCCGTCTTCGTTGAGGTCGCTATTAAACTAAATATACGCGCTTCTGTCAAGCTGTTTTTGCATTATATCTGATAAAAGACGATAAATAATTAGATATTGGCAAAATTAACCGTTTTAGCGCTCAGTTTAGTCCTTCACACGCAATAGTTCGTACTCGCTCATGATACGGTGAATATCAGCGTCAGCAGGGACAAATTCACGTACGCCTTTTCTAACTTCGCAATCATAGACCAGTTTAATAAACTTGGCATCGATAGCACGCTTACGGTTTTCTGGATGCACCGTGAGATACTGCAGGCGCTTAGCATTGGTCTGCCCATCATCAAAGCAGGCGACCGCAGCGATAGGCTTATCATTGAACATCCCGACATAGAGGTACTGTCCACGTCTAAACCCTTGCTCAACGATATTTAATACCTCGATACCGTCAGGCTGTGCATCATCACTATCGTACAACGCCTGCAGGCGCTCTGCTAGCTCATTGTCGCGAGCAGGTTTTTTAATAAGTGGCGCATCCAAACTATTAATGGCGATCGCTTCTAAAGGCATAGCAGTTCCTATAAATAGAGGGTTTCTATAGTATAAATTAGCAATATGAGACAGCACGATGTCATAGTGTGTAGTGCCGTAAGTAAGGGTCTTCAAAGTCAGCGCAAGTCATGATTGATAATACTAAACACACTATTTTAGCAGAATGACGTGATTTTGTGCGTGGTTTACCGCTTGGTCGTGGCAGTAAATGTTAGGGTTTGCTATGATGAGGCTATATAATATTTGGTATGTATCAGCCCTAATATGTTGATATCTTTTGTATATATCATTTTCTGCTAAGGTCTGTCTCAGACACTAGTAAAATATTTTGGGCAGATTTTTGCCTTATTTATTGACCGCTTTTCACTGATAAAAAACTGATAGAGAGTAGCCATGACAGCCAATGCAACGACGACTGCTGCCACACTTGAGCAAACTGAGTCAAAAAACGTAAATTTATATGGTCGCCCTGAACGTATCGCGACCGTTGAACGTATCACTGCCGAAACGCAAATCACCTGTACCGTTAATCTGGATGGTACAGGTAAAGGCACGGTAGACACTGGTGTGCCATTTTTGGATCATATGATTGATCAAATTAAGCGTCACGGTTTGTTTGACCTAGATATCAAATGTACTGGTGATACATTTATTGATGATCACCATAGCGTCGAAGACACTGGCATTACCCTTGGTCAAGCATTTAACAAAGCATTGGGTGACAAAAAAGGCATTCGTCGTTATGGGCACTTTTATGCGCCGCTAGATGAGTCATTGACCCGTGCTGTCGTCGATCTGTCAGGGCGTCCTGGTCTACACATGGATATCCCATTTACGCGTTCGCACGTCGGCCGTTTCGATGTTGATTTGTTCAGTGAGTTCTTTTACGGATTCGTCAATCACTCATGGATGACGGTGCATTTGGATAATCTAAAAGGCAAAAACAGCCATCATCAAATCGAATCAACCTTTAAAGCCTTTGCTCGTGCATTACGTATGGCTTGTGAGTACGATGAGCGTGCATTGAACACCTTGCCATCGACCAAAGAGGCGTTTTAATGGCCAAAGTGACTAAAGTAGCACTATTAGATTATGGTATGGGCAACCTACATTCTGCTAGCAAAGCCCTATCGGTAGTGGGGGCAGAAGTCTCTATCACCAATGACCCAAAAGTCGTCGCGGCGGCTGATAAGATCGTCTTCCCTGGTGTGGGTGCGATGCGTGATTGTATCGCTGGTATGTGTGATGCAGGCATTGATGACGTCATACGCCATGCAGTGTTTAACAAGCCCGTTATGGCCATCTGTGTGGGCATGCAGGCATTGTTTGAGCAGTCAGCTGAAAATGGTGGCACGGACTGTTTGGGCATCTTAAACGGCACTGTAGAAGCATTTGACCCTACGTGGAAAGACAAGCAGGGCGCGACGATAAAAGTACCGCATATGGGCTGGAATACCATCAGCGGTATGGATTTTGACCATCCACTATGGCACGGTATCGAAGACAACGCGCATTTTTACTTTGTGCATAGTTATTACTGTGAGCCTGCTGATAGCTCACAAGTAGCGGCGATATGTGACTATGGTCAACCGTACTGTGCCAGTGTGATCCAAGACAATCTATTTGCCACCCAGTTCCATCCAGAAAAGAGCCATACTGCTGGCTTGCAACTGCTCAAGAACTTTGTAGAGTGGAATGTGTAAGTAGTTGATAAACGTGAAGTGAATATTTAATTTAGTAGAAGGTGGATTATCAATTGTATAATCTGCCTTTTTTATGCTCAGCCATCACTTTGCAGCTACTATTCTGTAGCTGCTATTCTGTAGCTATTATAGTTTAGCCATCATGGTTTAGTGATACGCTCAGTTATTTTCTACTTGCTTATACTTGGAATATCTCAGTGGATTTTACTGCCTTTAAAATTAATGTTGTGGAAACAACTGGCCTTGCCAAAGATGCCTTACATATCTATGTCGGTGTCGGTGTTTATCTGCTGTGTCTGATTGCGCTACGACCTATTATCAAAAGCCAAGGTATTCGGTCATTTATCGCTTTGATCGTCGTGACTTGCATTGCGCTGTTGGGTGAGTATTTAGACAATCGAGATACGATTGAATCGCTTGGCTTAACAGGCTTAAGCCGTGATCAGATACTCGCGAGTATTCGTGATTTGATTAATACCTGTATGCTGCCGTATGTGCTCTTTGCGCTGAATAAGTGGACGACTATATTTCGACCAACCAATAAATCGACTTCACTGACCAAGCGTCATAAAAAAACGGACTATTAAAGTCCGTTTTTTCGTTTTGCTATTTGAATTTATAATTCTAGTAGCTCATCTTATTTTTTGGCTTCATCATACAACTCACGCACCACTTCACCAATCGCTTTGATACCATCAGTCAGTGTCTGCTCATCCGCGGCGATACTCATGCGTATACATTCGTGCGCATGCTGATAATCGCTAACATCGACACCAGGGAAGAAGTACTCACTTGGCACAATAAGCGTACCTTTTTCTTTTAAGCGCTCGTATAGATCCAGTGTGCTAATCGGCAAGTCTTTAAACCATAGCCACAAGAATATCGCGCCCTCAGGCTTATGAATGACCAACGGATAGTCGCCCAAGGCTTCTTTGAGCAGTTTTACAGCAAGGCTAGCCTGCTTTTGATAAAACGGTTTAATATCGTTATCTGACAATTGCTTGATACGATCGTTTTCAACCAATGGCGTGGCAATCGCTGCACCAAAGCGTGTCGGTGCTAGGTTCACCACCGCATTCATCGCGCTGACCGCTTCGATTACTTTGGCATCGGCCACGATAATACCAGTACGCATACCAGGCAAACCAATCTTTGACAGGCTAAAGCAAAGAATCGTATTGTTATCCCAATTCAGGTGCGCGTCAGAGTAGATGATATTGGGGAAGGGCATGCCGTAGGCGTTATCGATAATCAGCGGTATGTCATAGCGTTTGGCAATCTCAGCCAAATGCGCCATTTCGTCATCAGTCAGCACGTTACCAGTTGGATTGGTCGGGCGTGAGCAGCAAATTGCGCCGATACGGCCTTCCTTTAGCGCTGGTAAGTTCTCTAACGCGTCAAAATCCACACGATATTTAAAGAAGCCTTCTTCGCCATCATGCGTCACTTCATCGATATGTGGTAATACGGCGGTGAAATGCTGACCTTCTACATGCACATCGCTATAGCCAATATACTCAGGGGTCAATGGCAGTAGAATGGACTTGTCGATAGATTGGTTCTTTTCATCTTGACTGTTTTCATTAACGAAAGCACCACCAAACAGATTAAATAGATAGAAAAAAGCATTCTGTGAGCCATTGGTCAGGGCAATGTTTTCTGCCGTAAGGTTCCAATCGTAATGACGGTTAAAGAAGCCAACCAAGGCATCGATAAAGCCTGCATCCCCTTGCGGATTGGAGTAGTTCGCCATGCTGATAATCGCGCTACTATTGGGTACGCCTGCGTCGTTATCAACACCCAGCGCCTTATATGTCTCCAAAAATAACTCATTGACGGCATCAATTTTGGCAGGGTTACCACCGCCCAACATGTTGACGGGCTGATCGCTTTTTAGCGCATCGCCCAGATCATCCATCAATTGTGAGATGCCAGTGGGCTGGGTAAATTTTTGACCGAACTTTGAGAATTTCATAAGGCTACCATGCTGTTTGGGAGGGTGTTATAGATGGGTATTTAACCGATAAAGTGGGGCTAGTATAGCAAATGAGGGCTATAAAATAAGCAAAGTGCGGGGTAGATATTGACTTATATGTCTATACAGCTTATGAAGTAAAAAACGCCTTCTAGATGAGTAGAAGGCGTTTCGTTTTGTGAGACTAAGAATTTTGTAGATTATCAATCTATCGTTTTAATCAGCGATAAAAATTTGCTCAATACAATTATCTTTAACTAGACGCAGTTTGGCCTAGAATTAAATTTAACGTAGAGTAGGCTACTCTATAGCAGCCCCCCCTAGCTTGCTTCTTTATTTATGTCTTCTGCACTATATTCAGTTAGTTGAGCTGTACTTTTATAATCGTTGGGAAGGAATTCTTTATACATTTTCGTAAGATATGTATTAGTAGTTTCGTTATCAGCTTCATATTGAAGTTGGTCTTGATAAAACTTCAAACGTGCTTTAGCATTTGATATAACTTCAGACCAAGGAAAAGCATAAACTTCAATTTTATCTTCATGATAGACACATCTATGAGGTCTGCTTTTCTCTGTTGATCTAGCTTCTGCCATTTTGTCTAGTTCATCTGATACTACAATAAACTTCCAGTTACTTTTGGATTTATCGAACCTTGCATCATCCTTAACAGCCATGCCATATCCCATAATTTGGCTAATAACCTTATCATTGATATTTTGAGACGGTCTTTTTAATTCTACTACCAAATAATCATAGTGACCAGGCCTAACTTGGACAGCCTTAGAAAGCATTAAATCAACTCTGCCCTGTTTCTCACCATTTATAAGGACAGGACTATCGTCATCTGATCGTTGTCCTAACTCTTTCAGATGAATTTCTAGTACTTCTTCAAGTCTTTTCTCAGTTCCAGAAAGTGCAAAATGTTCATCGAAAATCCAAGCTTCATTATCTAATATTTTGTGAAGTTGATCCCTCTCTAATAGAGTTTTTTTATGATTAAAAACTAGAGACTCTAGACCTTCTAAAAAGTCTAGTCTATCAGCAACTATTTTTGCAGACTTGATTATGGATGATAAGCTAGTTTTATTAAGCAGTTGTGCAAAATTATCCTGCTCCTCCTGATTTAAGTTCAATACCTCAGTAATGATTTTTTGAATAGATTGAGGGTTATCTTGTAAAGACTGAGAAAGGAGTTTGAAAGTAAACTTTTTGGTTCTGTTATCTGCTTTTTCGAACTTAGGTAGGTTATCTTCTACTTTTGAGGCAATAATATCAAATAATCCACGTTTCGCTTTTTCTATACTTCCTAAATCAACTGCATCTTCGAATGGATAAATACCTAAATTTTTCCACCTATCTAGTCTGGCTTGATCTTCTTTCTCTTTACGTCTTTTGAAATGTTCGTTTATTTTCTTATAAGTTTCACTCAATAACTCTTTACCTTCAACTTGCATATCAAGTAAATCTAATGTGTGCTCACTATCTAACTCATTTATATAGTCACTTAATAAATAAGCTGAAAAAGAATATCCTAACGAACGTATTCTACTAGACTCCATTCTTGAGTCTTTCAAAACAGTTCCATTTTTTTTGCAAAGAAATAATTGTTTAGATTTAATATTAGTCCATTCAATTATTCTTACCGTATGACTCCCTTCTAAACCAGATGTCTCTACTTCGTAGCTTGTAATTTCATGAATAGCTTCATTTGGTTCTATTTCGTATCCATCTATATAGATTTTTATCTCTGGATATGAATAAAGATGTGCTGCAAAAGTTTGCGTTAACTCTTCTTTTAAATCGTCAAAATCATAATTTGTAATTTTCTTTGGAAGGTTGGTTATAGTGACTCTATGCCTTGTTTTATTCACATTTGAATCGCATTGCTCTCTAATGGTTTCAAGCTTATTGCCATTATCAGACTTAAAGTAAATTTTAATTCGATGAAAGGTCTCTTGCTCTTTATAAGTACTGTCCCATTCTATAAAGTTGCCTAAAGAAAATGTTTTAAACCTTCCTTCACCTTTTTGTCCATGTAGAGGTCTGCCACTAGTTGTTTCTTCTTTTTTTGCTTTCCATGAGTTACCAATGTAGCTTAAGAAGTTATTAGCCTGTTTTATAGAGATCCCTTCACCATTATCGTCTATAGTGATAGATTCGTTGCCTAATCCATTTTTATTTATCCGAATAGACACTTTAGTAGCGTCTGCATCAAGACTGTTCCAAACTAACTCTTCAATTGCTCGAACAGGAGTAGACTTTGAAACACGTCTAATATGATCATTAGATAAGTTAACTGTTATTGTATTTGAACTAGACATGGTGTTCCCTAATGTACATATTATTCTTAAATAAGGTCTACTATTTATCGCAACACAATAATTTTGTTAGTTGTAAAGATAACCAGTAAACTATTGATAGGATGGATAGTAGTGAAAAGAAAAATTAGCTACGATAACTAATCTACCGTCAAACTAATACCCATCACTTTATCAAACTTTTGTCAAATCGCAAGTAAAAAACCCTCTAAATCATCGCCCTGACCCTTGCCATAATACCGCGTCCAATCACCAATCTCACATAAATAATGGCAATGGCAAACAGCAAGACAACTAACGCCGCACCGCCAATAGCCAAGCTCATCCACGGCACACTAAACTGTAGATTAAACCACTGTGTGATGGCCGCCCATGCGCCGACGCTGGCGATAACGACTGCAAAGGTCGCCGCACTAATCCCAAGCACGCCCAGCTCTAAAATATTGAGCATATACAAGTCACGCTTTTGCATACCAAGCAGTCTAAATGATGCGCTGTCTTTCATACGATCTTGTGAAGTAGACAACAGCGAGCTGATCAGCACCATGACCCCAGTGAGTAGGGCAAGCAAGGTAAACACATAGACCAAGCGGCTCATTTGTACCACCAGCTCTTGGATTTGCTTGGCGATAGCCGTGCCATCGATGGTGGTGACCGCAGGGAACTCACGTACCAGTTTGCCTTGTAGCTCTGGAATGGCATCTTCTGATACGTGCGCAGTGGCAAATTGAATCTGCGGGGCAGCGGACAGTACCGACGGCTCAAACAAGAAGTAAAAATACGGGCTTGGGCCACGCTCATAGCGCGTACGAATACTGGTGATCTGCCCGACGATTTCGATACCTTGAATGTTAAAGCGCACCTGATCGCCCATGCCGACATTGAGCATACTGGCGGCAGTGTCCAAGATAGATAAAGGTTTGACTTGCTGCTCGGCATCATCGATAGGCGTATACAGCGCATCGTCTGTGAGCGAGTCAACGATGTACTCAGTATCCATCACCGTATCTGCGTAGCTTAAGTTAAACACCCGCGTAGGATCATCAAAGCCATCCTCAGGCTCGATATCTTTTGCAGGTACGTCATTGGCTGTCTCTACACGCGCACGAATGACGGGATAATAAGTGACAGGCGCCTCAATGATCGCATCAATATCGTCATGTTGATCGCTCTGTACATCGAGCAAAAACAGATTGGGCGCGTCTTCAGGATAGGCATTGATAAACTGCGCATTGATACTGTGATTGAGTGTGGTGATGAGCGTCAGCACCGCAACCGATAGCGATAAGGTGACAAAGAATAATGCGGATTGATTGCCCTTGCGCGCCAGATTATGAATGGCGATACGCTGCATCCAGCTGACTTTGGTATTACTCGCTAACTTATTAAGCAGCCATAGCCACCCACGCGCCAGTAGCCAAAATATCGCCACAAAGCCAATCAAGCCGCCCAATAGCTGTGCGCCTAATGACAGCGAACCCACTTCATAAGCAAAGAAAGCATACAGTCCTGCCAGCACGATGCCATACCACAGTAACGGCGTGCGTCGATACCACGGTAGGTTTTGCGCCTGCGTACTCGCCCCTTGATTGAGTAGGGTGGCGGGTTTGGTGGTATTTAACGTACTTAATCCACGCTGCGCTATCAGTAGGGTCAGAGCTAAGGCAATGAATATGGTCTTGATCGCACTGATTGGATTGATGGCGAGACCCACGTCAGCAGGCAAAATAGCTACGAGATAAGGTTGCCCGATTTTAAGCAAACCCAGACTAAGGACAATTGCAGCGACACAAGCAATGGCGGTCGTGACTATTAATAATTGATAGTAGCTGCGCTTGAGTGAGCTAAGCGGTTCACCTAATGCCAAACGAATCGCATTGTTTGATTGTTGCTTGGTGACGAACGCGCTAATGACGCCATACATGGCGACGGCAGAGAGTAGCAATACCGCAATGACCAGCAGTTTTAAAAACATCAATACATTATCAGAGATACGCGACACAGAGGTGTCTTCGGACTCGGCTTCAGACAGCTCGATATCAGGATAATTGGTGAGGATATCTGTGAACGCATCACGTTGCGTGGTGATCAGCTCAGGATCACCTGCTATCTCAATACGGTAATTGACGCGGCTACGCTGACCGAGTAGGTTGGTCGCTGCCAAGGCATCTTGTTTCATCAACACCCGCCCACCAAAACCAAACGCGGTCAGCGGTCGGTCAGGTTCTTTGGTCAGCACATCACTGATGGTAAACTGCGCATCACCAATAGCGATACGGTCGCCGACACTAGCGTTTAGGCTGCTAAGCACTTCTGGGGCAACGACGACATTATCAGCGGTCAGTTGCTCCCATAGCGGTTGTCCTGAAGCCAGCTCAACGTCGCCATATAAAGGGTAGGACGGTGAGACGGCTTTGACGCGGGCAAGCAAGGTTTGCTCATCCGTGACCAGCATAGCGCTAAACTGATGATCGTATACGACCTGCGTGTCAGGGATGGTGTCTACTTGGGTCAATACGTCGCTTGACCAATCCTGCTTGCCGTTCAAAATCAAATCGCCACCAACGAGTGCGCGCTGATTGTCATTGATATAACTATCGACAGACTGCTGTACCGAGTCGAGGGTCAGGTAGGTTGCAAGCGACAAGGTCAAGGTCAGTAGAAACAACACGGGATATACCCAACGCTGCCACCAGCTACGGCTGAGTGCTTGAGAACCTAGATTTTGAAAACCTAGAGTACGGGTAAATAGTTGACTAAGGATGCCGCTAGGATAACTGGACTCTTGATGCATACTGGTATCAGTCTTTTTTGTATCAGGCGATTTATTGTCTGTGGGCTTACTATTCATTAAGATACAATCCAGTTATTCATGTCGGTACAATCCGCCCATCATGCATGGTAATGACGCGATCTGCCATTTCAGCAAGTGCAGGATCATGAGTCACGACCACCAGTGCCGAGCCAACCTGCTGGCGTAAGTCCAACAACAGCTGCATGACTTGATCGGCATTTTGTTCATCCAAGTTACCCGTTGGCTCATCCGCAAACACAATCTTTGGATGCGATACCAACGCTCGTGCCACTGCTGTTCGCTGCTGTTCACCACCAGATAGTTGATTGGGTAAGCTGTTACGCCTGTGACCCAAATCAACCGCATCAATCAGCTCGTCTACGCGTGCTAGGCTTGGACGTCTGGCAATATCAAGTGGAAAGGCGATGTTTTCGGCGACTGTCAATGTTGGGAGTAGATGAAATGACTGAAAGACAAAGCCCATGTCCTGTTGACGAATGACCGCCAGCGCATCTTCATCAAGACTACTGAGCGTTTGACCTGCTAGCGACACTGTACCGCTATCAGGATAGTCTAATGCCGCGAGCAATCCTAGTAAGGTTGATTTACCCGAGCCTGATTTGCCCATGATGACCACAAACTCGCCCGCGTTGACATAGATATCGACGTCCTTGATGATAGATAATTTTTGCTCACCGACTTGCACGGTTTTATTTAATTGTGAGGCGGTCAGTAGTGCTTGTGTCTTAGCGTCTGCTTGTGGCGTTGCTGTGGCAGTCGAAGATGATAATGTCATTACAGTGTCTCGTTAAGTAGTCTCGTTTGTCTTATTTTTTGTCGTATTGTCTTGAGCAGTCGTAGCTGTGTTATTGGTATCGGCTGTTTTTAACTCTTTCAGCTCTTCTAGTTCATTTAATTTAGGCTCTAGAATAGGTAAGATATTGTCATTGACGATGATGGTGTAGCCTTCTTTGGTTGGGTGAATGGCATCTGCTTGGTTGAGCTCAGCCTCACCGCCGACACCCTCCAAAAAGAATGGTATCAGAGGAACGCTCATGTCTTTCGCGACGCGAGGATAAATGTCTGAGAACGCGGCAACGTAGTCATCGCCCAAGTTATCATAGATCGACATCCCGCCCAAAATGACGACACTGCCATTGTCTTGCAAACGTTTAACAGCCGTACGGATATTGGCTTCAATTGTCGCCACATCGATACCACGTATCGCATCGTTAGCACCGATGGTCAATATAGTGATGTCGGGTTTGGTTTGCGACACCCAGTCCAATCGATTGACCAATCCCGTACTGGTTTCACCGCTTAGACCTGAGTTGATAACCTTGGCATTAGCGTAGCCCATCTCTTGCAGACGATCTTCTAACTGAGCAGGATAGTTGTCGTCTTTGTCCACTCCCAGACCTTCTGTCAGGGAGTCACCAAGCGCTAAAATAGTAAGTGATGAGGATTTGACCTGTTGATCAGTTGATGCTGCGGTTTCAATGGCTACTGGAGCAGTGCTGGCTTGACGGTTAGTCGCTTCAGTACTGGTACTCTGCGTGTCAGTAGTAGATGTCGTTTCAGCATCTTTTTGACAACCACTGATAGCCATTACAGCTGCGAGCATGGCGATAGCGGGTAAGCGCTGAGCAAAACGAGAGGGAAGTTTCATCATGGGTGTTATGTCCTATATGCAATCAAACCAGTGTATAGTCAAATCCTATCTAAACCAGATACAGTCTCAGTCGGATGAATCGTCAGGCTCGCTCAGTCTACTATTTGTAGTACTTTTACTCGCCTTCCTTTTATCCAGCTTATATTAATTATCGAAATTATATTGAATTGACTATAGCAAAATAAGACAGTGACCTATATTGCCCTAAGGTTAATTTAAGGCCGCTTTATTGCGCGTTAGCAATCATAGCCTTGCAGACCACAAAAACTGATAGAAATGAAAGCTGATAGCAATCAAATATATTTGCCATCGACCATCACTGGACGACTAACAAGCCAAGCAATCACGACGTTGACAATCATCAGTATCAGCATAATAAAAAGCGGCATACTCCAACTACCAGTCATTTCATGTAGCCAACCTGTACCCAATGGGCCAAAAAAGGCAATCAAATAACCGACGACCTGTGCCATACCAGACAGCTCACTTGCCTGATTGGTCGTATAGGTGCGCATAGAGAACAGCATCATGCTCAAGGTAAAAATTGCTGAACAGCCCATGCCCATCATACCTGACCATAGCCATGCCAAATCAGTCGATAGATAGCTGACACCCAATATACCAACGACGTTTAGCACAGCAGCAAATACAGCCAATGCTTGAATAGGTCGGCCGCGATTGACCAACCAAGTTAAACTTAATATAGAAACTGGTGCCATAAACTGGAATACAGAACCCATCTGTCCAGCACTGACGGCAGATAGTCCCTTACTAACCCAAATCGATGGTAAAAAACTGGCGACGGTATAAAACAATAGTGACTGTAATCCCATAAAAATAGCAATCTGCCACGCAAAGGTGGTTCGCCACATGGAAATATCAGAAGAACCTAACGCCGCAGGGATAACTGCTTGATGGTTAGATGAACCCAACCGTACACGTAAGAACAGCCAGATAACAAAGGCAAAAACACCTAGTATTGTCCAACCGCCTAATGCCCACTGCCAACCAACTTGCTCCGATAACGGTAATACGACGCCTGCGACGATACCTGCTGCTGTGGTCATCGTCAGACTAAACAGACCTGTAATCAGCGGAATATGTTGCGGGGTACGCTGCTTAATGACAGGTGCTGCTAAAGTATTAGCGAAGCCGATGGCGAGGGTAAGCAATAAAGTACCAATTAAAAACCCACTCCATGTCGGGATAGCAGTACGGATAATCATCCCTACCGTTAACAACCCAATCATGGCAATCAGTGTGTTTTCTAGTCCGAATCGCTTACCAATGGTTGGAGAAATCAGCGCACCAACGGCAAAGCTCAGCATAGGCACTGCCCCTAGCCAGCCTATCTGAAACTCAGAGATATCAAGCGCGTCCTTTACCACTGGAGCGATAGAACCTAGCGCGACGATAGGTGCACGCATATTGGTGGCTAGTAGAATCATGGCACACAGCACCAACCAAAAGGTAAAGCGTGAGGAGGGCAGGCTAGATGAAGCAGATAGATTGGACGAGGTAGACATAGCAGCACAACGATGACAGCGAAAAAGAACACGTTATTAAACAGCGCCAAGACATTGCCGCTTATAAAATAACACCAGAAAGCATTTACCCAGACACGTACC
Source organism: Psychrobacter sp. APC 3279 (assembly GCF_030407795.1). Taxonomy (NCBI): domain Bacteria; kingdom Pseudomonadati; phylum Pseudomonadota; class Gammaproteobacteria; order Moraxellales; family Moraxellaceae; genus Psychrobacter; species Psychrobacter sp. APC 3279. The sequence goes on from NZ_JASDCR010000016.1 coordinate 73,660, forward strand.
TAAACGGTAATCGATATCTTGAATGAGACCGAAAAATATATGTAGCGCGTAAGACATACAATTTGCTTAACTGACTTTGCTAAATTGGCAGGTTAGTCAAAATGTATTTGTGGTTACTTCGAGTTACGGCTATAGAACAGTGATAATAAGAGATGGCGATAATAAGGCATCTTAAATAAGATGTTTTATCGCACAATAAAAATAGCGCCAAGTCACTTTTGAATGACTTGACGCTATTATAAGAACATATGTCAGGTAAATGCTACCAGCGTATGGTAACCAATAGGCTATTAAACCGATTTACCTAATTGAGCAGCTCTTAATGCATTCTCTTGCTGTTCAGCGATTAATGAATCGCACTTATTGGGATCATTACCACAAAACGAGCAATTTTCGTCGCCCATCAATTTGGCAACACCGCCACAAGATCCTCTAAGCGGCTTTTTTTTGACCATATAACCGACACCCATAAAAATGAAGAATAGGACAAATACGGTGAAAGTAATGGCAAGCATAGGAAGCAGTTGGCTAAGCATAGAGGAAACCTCATTTTAAAAATGGACAGTTGCACTCAGGATTTATTAAGTATCTTTGGTCACAACCATGGTCATAGTATAGCAAATTTTTACATCATTCGTTGTGTGTTCTCGTACACATGGGTATGAATACTAGGGTTTTTTATCGGCGCGTAGTGCTTTCATCGCTGGTGTCTGTATCACCTGCCAGTCATCAATATTGTCGTCAGTAGCTTCGTTAGACATATCGTCAGAACCCTTTGCTTTTATATCATCAGCTAGTACCACGAACATGGCTGCTAGATTCTGTGTTTTAGCGAGGTCTAGTGCTTTGTGATAAGGCATCGCGGTAAGGGCAGTTGCCCACGCATCCGCCAACGCGACAGAATCAGCTGCGACAGTGACTGAAGGTGCGCCGCCTGCAATAGGGGTACCCGTTGTCGGGTCGATAGTATGGCTATAGCGTTTGCCATCGAATATAACAGAGTTGCGATAGTTACCAGAGGTAGCTAGATGCATTTGGCTAGCCGTATTCTTTGGTTGGCGAATAGCAGATATGGTTTGGCGTTCGCTGACAGTACTGCCTTCAATAGGGGCATCAATCGCAATTTGCCATGGCTGCTGCTGATTGTTGACACCAGAAGTGGCAATTTCACCGCCGATCTCAACCATATAGTTACGAATTTGGTAATCCTCTCTCAGCACATCAGCGATGACATCGACGCCATAACCTTTGGCAACAGCAGAAAAATCTAAACCAACGCCGTCTTTGGTCTTATAGATGGTGTCATCTTTCTTTATGATGCTCTCAAAATCGACCAATGCTTTTGCTTGCGCAATCTCAACGGCGGTCGGAGGGCTTTGTAGGCGCTCGACCGTCATGGTGCTCCCAAAGCCCCATGTATTTACGAGTGGCATAACGGTAGGGTCAAAAGCACCGCCAGACTGCTGATAGACAATTTGTGATACGTCTAGCACACGACTAAAATCAGCATCGATAGTGATAGGTTTGTCTTTGCCCAAACGATTAAATGTAGATATAGTCGAGTCGTTTTGATAAGTAGACATGCTATCGTTAATTTGTTTTAGGCGCTCGTCTACCGCAGCTTGTATGGCAGCTTCGTCCGCATCATCAGGCAACTGATAGCTAATATGATAGCTCGTCCCCATCGTCTCACCGATCAGATAGTTATAGTCTGGGGTTTGCTGGCAAGCACTGAGACCTAAAGTACTAGCAAGGCCAACGACGCCTACTAAGGTAAGGTGTAGAGGTTTTTTGGAAGATAAGCTGGATATAGTGTTTTTCATAATATTTTCGGTATGGCGTAGAAATGAGTAGGGTGTAAAACAAGCCACGCTTATTTTACACCCCTTGAACCCAAAAATACTAATGAAGGCACCATTCAGCGACAATTCGTTAGGTTAAGTAGCTTACTTCACTTGTGACTCACGTATGAGTTTATAGAGTTTTGGGGGAGAGACGCGGTTGACCCGTGTGGCCAGTTTTTCTTTACGACCAGCGACGATGATATATTCCTCTCCCTTGGTGAGCGCCTTCACGACTTGTTTGGCAAACTCAGTCGCAGTCAGACCATTATTGGTTGCCTCATCCATCGTACCTTGTGCGCTACCGTCACCAGTCAACGCATTGATAGAGATATTAGTCTGAATAAATCCGGGGAATATCGTGGCTACTTCGATACCTTGATCATGTAATTCAGCACGTAAACTATTCGCCCACATATGCAGCGCTGCCTTGGCTGCCCCATAAGCACCTCGATATTGTGTACCCAATAAACCTGCCACGCTTGAGATCATTACTATTTTGCCACCACCTTGTGCGAGCATATCAGGCAATGCAAGTCTGGTAAGACGCGTCTGAGCAAAGTAATCTATTTCCATGATTTGGCGTTCAACTTCTTCAGCCGTGTCCATGATGAGCGAACGCTGACTGATACCAGCATTATTGATAAGCCAGTCGATTTTTCCCGCCTGAGCTTTAGCAGTAGCATAAGCGTCTTTGGTTTGATTGGCATCACTAATATCAAAAGGAACGACGATATGTTTGTTAGCGCGTTTGCAGCTATTTTTGACCACCTCTAACTTATCACTGTCACGTCCACTTAGAATAATTCTAGCTCCGCGTTTGGCGAAGGCAACGGCTAATGCTTGTCCAATACCACTAGAAGCACCGGTGATCCAAATGGTCAAATCTTTGTATTTCGTTTTCATAAAAGTCCTTTCTTAATTTGTTAAAATTCTGTGCATGTTTGAGATATCATATTTTTCAGATAAGTGTTTTTTCTATTCAAGACTATGAGCTAAATAGCATCGTATAGTCAATCTAAAAGAAAAAAGGTACCTAATAAGGTACCTTGAAAAATAGATTAAATATAATCCTCAGAAAATAGATCTCTTTTAAGAAACTCGTCTGTTCGTATAACGATAACCCTCTGACTCCATGCAAGAACTGAACAAGCTGCTTTCTCTCTCACTTTTTACCTTTGCAATTCCAATTTGATAACGACATTTTTGTATTGCATTATGTGTATCATGTTGAGATATTCCTGCTTTTTTCCAAGTCGACTTAGGCGCACTTGAACAACCCGACAATATTAGAATAGAAGCAAGAATGCTTGTAAGTATACTAATTTTCATACTAAAACCTTTTATTGAATTCAAAAATAATAATCTATTGTTCAATTAAAACTGATACCAGTTCTAAGAACCAACAATTATTTAATAATAACAATAAACATCTATTATTGTAAGGTTTTGGAAACAAAAAAGAGCCTCAATTGAGACTCTTTTTTATATTCTTAGATTTGTGCTGTCAGATTAATTATCTAACTTAACCACCGAAATCATCAAGCATGATGTTTTCGTCTTCCACGCCCATGCTATGTAGCATGTCAATTACGGCAGCATTCATCATCGGTGGCCCACACATGTAGTATTCACAGTCTTCTGGGTTTGGATGATCTTTCAGATAGTTTTCGAGCAATACGTTATGGATAAAGCCTGTTGGACCTTCCCAGTTATCTTCTGGTAATGGGTCAGACAGTGCAACATGCCACTCAAAGTTATCGAACTCTTCTTCTAGCTGATCATAGTCTTCAACGTAGAACATCTCACGAATAGAACGAGCACCATACCAGAAGCTAATCTTACGATCAGTGTTCAAGCGTTTGAGCTGATCAAAGATATGCGAGCGCATTGGAGCCATACCAGCACCACCACCGACAAAGATCATTTCAGCTTCGGTTTTCTTGGCAAAGAACTCACCATAAGGACCTGAAACCGTCACTTTGTCACCAGGTACTAAGCTAAAGACCCATGAAGACATTTTGCCTGGTGGAATACCGTCAGGACCACGTGGCGGTGGACTTGCGATACGAATATTAAACTTGATGAGGCCTTTTTCTTCAGGATAGTTGGCCATTGAGTAAGCACGGATAACTGGCTCATCAACTTTCGAGACATAGTTGAAGATACCGAATTTTTCCCAGTCTTCTCTATACTCTTCATCAATCACAAAGTCTTTGTAGTGCACTTCATGCGGTGGCGCTTCAAGCTGCACATAACCACCAGCGCGGAAGTTTACTTCTTCGCCTTCTGGAATTTTTAGTACCAGCTCTTTAATGAAAGTGGCAACGTTATCGTTAGAGATAACTTCACATTCCCATTTCTGTACATCAAAGAACTCAGGGTCAATCTCAATTTTCATGTCTTGCTTAACAGCTACCTGACAAGCTAAGCGCATGTGATTGCGGATTTCACCTTGAGTAAAATAGCCTTCTTCGGTGGGCAAAATAGAACCACCACCTTCAATAACGCGGCAACGACACTGCGCACAAGTACCACCACCACCACAAGCTGAAGATAAAAATATACCTTCGCCCGCTAGCGTTTGTAGTAGTTTGCCGCCAGCTGGTGTCACCACATCATTATCGGGATTATCATTAATATGGATAGTGACATCGCCTGAACTGACCAGTCTTGAGCGCGCCGCCAAAATAATAGCGACAAGGCCCATGATGATCAAGGTAAACATAGCAACGCCACCAATCGCCGTAGCGTAATCCATGGTAGGTATCCTTAATCTATGGGGTAGGGGTGTGGGGGCATCATCTATGCTGTACCCAAACCTCTACCGAATAAATGAATTAAATAAGTCAAATAGCTAATGAAAGCTTTGAGCTTAGCGGTTTAGATGGACATACCACCGAACGACATAAAGCCGAGCGACATAAGACCAACCGTGATAAAAGTAATACCAAGACCACGCAGCGGTGCTGGAATATCTGAGTATTTTAGCTTTTCACGGATACCCGCCAATGCTGTAATAGCAAGTGCCCAACCGAAGCCTGCACCCACACCATAGACAACAGATTCACCAAAGTTATAGTCACGCTCAACCATAAATAATACACCACCCAAGATGGCACAGTTTACGGTGATTAGTGGTAAGAATACCCCAAGCGCGTTGTATAGACTCGGTACAAACTTGTCCAAGAACATCTCTAGGATCTGTACGGTGGCTGCAATCAAACCGATATAACTTAGCAATCCTAAGAAGCTCAAGTCGATATCAGGGAAACCTGCCCATGCCAGCGCACCATCTTTTAGGATAAACTGGAATAGTAAATTGTTTAGTGGAACGGTAATTGCCATCACGACAATAACCGCAACACCTAGACCAATCGCTGTAGAGACTTTTTTGGATACGGCCAAAAAAGTACACATGCCTAAGAAGTAGGCAAGCGCCATGTTCTCGATAAAGACTGAGGTTATAAATAAACTAACATAATGTCCCATTAGTGACCGCCTCCATGTGCCATGCCTTTAGACTGCGGCTTCATTACAAACTCAGCTTCTTCAACTTGTTCTGGTTTCCAGATACGGACAACAGCGATGAACAAACCAATGATAAAGAACGCTGATGGTGGCAATAGTAATAGACCGTTTGGTATATACCAACCGCCATCAGTGACTGGCTGTAGAATCGTAACACCGAACCAAGTACCAGCACCCAATAGCTCACGGATAGTTGCGACGAATAGCAATACTGCTGAGTAACCAAGACCGTTACCGATACCGTCTAAAAAGCTTGGGATTGGTGGGTTGCTCATAGCAAATGCTTCAGCACGACCCATAACGATACAGTTAGTGATAATCAGACCAACGAAAACTGACAAACCTTTACTAACGTCATAAGCCACCGCTTTTAGCACCTGATCAACCAAGATAACCAACGAAGCAATAATCGTCATCTGTACGATGATACGAATGCTCGATGGAATCTGTTTACGGATGATCGAGATAAAGAAGCTTGAAAATGCCGTTACCAAAGTCAATGCCACACACATGACCATAGCGTTAGCCATGCTGGTAGTGACAGCCAATGCCGAACAGATACCAAGGATCTGTAGGGCAATAGGGTTATTATCAAAGATAGGCGTGGTTAAAATGCTTTTAGTGTCAGCCATGTTATGCCTCCTTGCCGTTTGCTACTGGTAGCTTGGCTGCCAATTCGGTTTTAGGTTGAGCTGCCAGCTTTGATTGATTTGCTTGTGTCTTTGCATTATCAATTGTTTGACCGCTCTGTTCACGTAGCTTATCTAGATAAGGCTTATAACCTTGCTCGCCCAACCAAAATTGGATCATGTTACTGACACCGCGACTGGTCAAAGTTGCACCACTGATGCCATCAACCCAATTGTCTTTTGGCGTACCAGCTTTGGTCACACCAGTTGCCACGTTACCATTTTCATCATAAGACTGGATACCGGTCCACTGTGCGCGCCATTCTGGCTCTTCAATACGTGCACCAAGACCTGGAGTTTCTTTATGCTCATAAAAACTGATGCCTTTGATGGTATTCATATCACTCTCAAGTGTTAAGAAACCATAAATCGTACCCCATAGGCCATAGCCTTGAACAGGCAATACGACCGTTTCTGGCTGACCTGCGTCATCATTTTTGACATAGACCTTGGCGTATTTTGGCTTACGCCCAATACCAGCAGGATCGTTATCACCCAAGTCTTCACTTAGGGCTTGGTTCTTTGTTGCTTGACTGGCGTCATAAGCGTTACGATCAGGGATGCCAGCAGTTTTTAGCGCATCGTCATCGAGATAAGTACCTTCGTTTAGATCAATGATTTTTACTTCAAAGTCTTTAAAACGTTCGGCAACATCATCTGCTGTATCAGACTCAGCATCAAACAAGTCAGCCGCAACTAAGATATTTTTGTTACGGTCTAAACGTGCGTTTTCAACTTGTGCAGGTTTTAGACCAACAGCCACTGCTGAGACCAACACTGAACACACCAAGCATAGCGTCAAGGCCACACTGATGGTTTTCGCGTTATTACTTTTGGGCTTGGACATAGCGAACCCTCCGAGCGGTTTGGCGTTTGATATTTGCTTGAGTCACAAAGTAATCAAACAATGGAGCAAATAAGTTGGCGAATAGAATGGCCAGCATGATGCCTTCTGGGAAAGCAGGGTTGATGACGCGAATCAATACGGTCATAAAACCAATCAAGATACCGTAAGCCCAGCGGCCTTTGTTTGTATGCGCAGCTGATACTGGATCGGTTGCCATAAATACAGCACCGAAAGCAAAGCCACCGATAACTAAGTGCCAGTAGAACGGCAAGCTCATCATCATGTTGTCTTCAGAGCCAATCATGTTGAACACAAGAGACGTCGCAATCAGACCGACCACACAACCTGCCATAATGCGCCAAGAAGCAATACGCGTCCATAGCAACACTGCCGCACCCATTAGGATGGCTAGCGTCGATACTTCACCGATACTACCTTGCATATTACCTAAGAATGCATCACTCCACGTGATGGCATTACCATAAACGTCGACGAAGTCCTGAGGAACCACACCAAGGGCTGCAAGGCCAAGAGGGGTTGCACCTGAGAAACCATCTACTGCCGTCCATACTGAGTCACCAGACATATAGGCTGGATAAGCAAAGTATAGGAATGCACGACCCGATAGGGCAGGGTTAAGGAAGTTTTTACCAGTACCACCGAACACTTCTTTTGCGACAACCACACCGAAGATAATACCTAGGGCAACTTGCCATAAAGGAATATCAGGTGGTAGACATAATGCAAATAGAACTGAGGTTACAAAGAAACCTTCGTTAACTTCGTGTCCACGGACGACAGCAAAGATAATCTCACAGAGAATACCCACTGCAAACGTCACGATATAAATAGGCAAAAACTGCATCGCACCATAGACGAAACTTGCCCAGATACTGTCTGGGTTATAGCCTGCCATGCTAGTGATCACAGTACGCCAGCCTTCAGGCTGTAAGCCAAGCTGAGCGATAGCGGTTAGTGCTTGATGACCAATGTTGTACATACCCCAAAACATCGCTGGGAAGGTACATAGCCATACGGTAATCATAATACGCTTTAGGTCAATCCCGTCACGTACATGTGATGACGCATAAGTGGTTGAGCTTGGTTGACGTAAGAACGTATCAAACATCTCAAAAATAGCGTAGTACTTTTCGTGTTTGCCGCCTTTGGTGAAAGATGGCTCCATACGATCGAACATATTGTGTAAAAATTTCATCGTGGTTAGCCCTCCAGCTCAATGCGCGTTAAGTTATCACGCAAAATATCACCGAATTCATATTTGCCAGGAGATACAAAGGTGCATAGTGCCAAATCTTCTTCGTCCAGTTCAAGCACGCCCAAATCTACGGCGCTAATGATGTCTTCGACGATCAATGCACGTAGTAATTGAGTTGGTAGGTAATCTTGTGGCATGACTTCTTCATAGACACCGATTGGTACCATCGCTCGTGGTGAGCCGTTACTTGTGGTAGTAAAGTCGTACTTTTTGCCACCAAAGAACTGCGAAATATAGATAGGCAGTTTTGAGAAGCGGTTTTTACCTGGAGTAAAGAAGTGGAACGCAGGACGCTCACGACCTTCAGTCAATACGCTGATCTGATTGTGAAAACGACCCAGATAGGCGATGTTTTCAAACACTTTGCGACCAGACAATACTGAACCTGAAATGATACGGTTCTCGCCAGCAGCCAGCTTACCTTTGGTCAATGCAGTGATATCAGCACCGCGCTCAGTCATAACCAAATGCGGGTTAGTGACCGCAGGACCTGCCAAGCTCACCATGCGGCGCGTATATAGACGGCCTGTCGTGAACAATTTACCGATGGCAATCACGTCTTGATAACCAATTGTCCATACGGTCACACCGCGGCTGATAGGATGCAAGAAATGAATGTGCGTACCAGCAAGACCAGCTGGATGCTTACCAGCAAAACCATGATACTCAGTGACGTTATTCGCTGCAGTTTTTGCAACTGGTGTCAGTTGGGTATCGCCATGATGGCAGACAAAGGTCTTTGGACTAAGCGTAGATAATACAGCAAGTCCATCATTGAACGCTTGTAGCTGCTCATTGATCACAAGCATCGGGTCAAAGGCAAGTGGATTGGTATCCATTGCTGTAACAAAGATAGCATGTGGACGAGCGCCGATTTCGGGTGCGCGGCTATAAGGACGCGTACGGAACGCGGTCCATTCGCCAGAGGCAATCAGTTGGGTTTCAACGACTTCAGAGTCTAGGTCAGCAAGCTGCTGTGAGTCATAGCGCTCAAAGTCTACTTCTTCACCATTTGGGTCGACCGCAATCACAAGACTCTCAAACACTCGACGTTCGCCACGTTTAACAGCGACGACCTTACCGGCAGCAGGGGCAGTGTAGATCACGCCAACACGTTTTTTGTCTTCATAAACGGGCTGACCTTTGGCTACAATGTCACCTTCTTTGACATTCATAGTGGGCTTCATACCCACATAATCATAGCCAACAAGTGCTACATGTGTCGGTTGGTGCTCAGATATCTCGCGGGAGGGTTCACCAGTGATGGGCAAATCCAAACCTTTTTTGATGGTAATCATAAGCGAAAACTTAGTCCATAGTCTAAAACGATACCAGACGTCCTGTTTGGTATATCGGTAGCATGAACGTTTGTATCACTCAACAAAGCCTTCAATCGTCTATTTCCTTTGTAGTGAAATAGGGATGAAAGCTCTGTGAAGACAATACATGATCATAACTACTAGTAAGAGTATTAACGCTGACCTTAGACTCCTTAACAACACGTTAATGTCTTATTCGAATTACCAAAGTGGCGACTGGCTACCAAGGTGTATGCTAAAACCGTTTCATCGAAATCAATCGCTACAGCACATGGCTAAAAGAGACTGGTTTAAATACAAATGGCTTTATCACACGTTTCATTGAAATTTAAAACTTGTAACACCAGTATGTTTGACCATCTCTCGTTCACTAATACCGTTTACAGATATTCGATAGAATAAGAGTGTGGCCAAATAACGATCTATTAAGGTAGATGATATACTGGTTAAAAGACAAACTAGCTAAGCAACTGATAAGCAAACTTCACTTATTATAAGCTGCTATAGTTTTAATCGTAACGGTTTTAATATAGTTAGCTAGTGATAGGGACTTGCAAGACATCTAATTGAGGTTAAATACCGCAGAATCGATGGTTTAGAGACTATTGGTTGAGATTTTTTCAGATAGTCCTTTTTAGCAATTTCTTGGCCAATATTTTATTGGCGTATTGAGCGATTGCTCGATCCATCCTGATTACCATGCTGTATTAGTGAGTTGTAACAACTCAACAAAAAGCGTAACGCATGGTTACTATCACATAGAAACAAATAAAAATTTACCTAGGATTATACGCTAAATTGACCTAAAATTGCCAGTCAGTAATAGAATTTAACGATTGTTGGTAGTGATTCTACGTACTAAAACTTATGGTTATGATTGTCTAGTTTCTGTCTTTCTTATTTATATTCAAACAGATTGCTAACTTAGCAGTATCTTGGTTTTCGATCTGTCCATAATTTATGCTACTTTTAAGCAGCGTTTTCTCTCGTTATTTGATGCTTCGATAACGTTTCATTCTCAAAATTTTAATTTACTAAATTTATTGCCAATCTTGTGCTTTATAAGGAATGCTATATGTGTGCTGTGCCTGTCATTATCCCGGCTATTGATTTAAAAGATGGTAAGTGTGTACGTTTAAAACAAGGCCGTATGGAAGATGATACGGTGTTCTCTGATGACCCAGTTGCTATGGCAGCGCGTTGGGTAGATGAAGGCGCGCGTCGCTTACATTTGGTCGATTTGAATGGTGCTTTTGATGGCGTGCCAGTACATAGACAAGTGGTCAATGATATCACCAAAGCCTATCCGAACCTGCCTATTCAATTGGGTGGCGGTGTACGTAACATGAACACCATCGAGCAGTATATTACCGCAGGTTTGACATATATCATTATCGGTACAAAAGCTGTTGAAGATCCTGATTTTGTCGCGGAAGCTTGCCGCGAATTTGCAGGGCACATCATCGTCGGTATCGATGCCAAAGACGGTATGGTAGCCACTCATGGCTGGGCAAACGTGACAGATACCAAAGCGACCGAGCTTGCTAAGCGCTTTGCAGATGTCGGCGTGTCTTCAATCGTTTATACTGATATTGCCCGCGATGGCATGATGCAAGGCGTCAACGTCGAACAAACTGTTAATTTGGCGCGTGAAGGCGGACTACCTGTGATTGCATCAGGTGGCGTTACCGATATGAAAGATATCGAGCTGTTAAAGCCGTATGGTGATTGTATCGAAGGTATCATCACTGGCCGCGCTATCTATGAAGGCACGCTGAACTTGAGCGAAGCACAGCTTTATTTAGATAGCTAAAAACCGCCAAAGTTAGTCAGCTAAAAACAGGCAGCTAATTATCAGCAACAAGCTAAGCGAGAAAAATCCGTAAAAAATAAAGGATGCTTATGGCCACTTACATTGACCGTCCAATAATACGCAGTTCTATAAAAGCGTGGGGTCAAATGGTGTTGCTACTAAGCATCCTTTTTGCGTTTTCAGCGCATGCTGCCAGTGAAGAAATTTCTGGTATCGCAGCAGCGCTTGGTATAGAGACAACTGAAGATGTAGAGACGACAGAGAAAAGCGTATCTAACGATAATTCTGCCATATCAGAAAATGAAGCATCAACAGGTGATACCACAGAACCCGCCAGCTCATTGCCAACGCCTAATCCACCGCCAGTAATCAGTGGCGAAAGCACTAATAATGCTCAAATCGAGACCACACCCACTCCGCAAAAAGACAACGATATTCGTCAACGTATCAGCGGTATTTTCTCTGAAATCGAAGGTTTACAAGCCGTCAACGTTAGTGTCAACCAAGGGGTTGTTACCCTAACGGGAGAAACAGCCAACGAAAAAAAAGCACAACAAGCGATCAACTTAACCAACCGACTAACAGATGTCGTCACTGTAGAAGACAGAATTAACCGCACGCTAGATGTTCAAGAGAATGTCTCAACGGTCTATCAAGGTTTAAAAGCGCAGGTGACCAATCTAGTGAAGGCGCTACCACTACTATTGGTCGGCATCGTTATATTTGCCTTGGTAGCATGGTTCGGCAGTTGGTTATCTAATCGCAAAAAGATGTGGCAACGTCTGACGCCCAATCCATTTGTCGCTGAGCTACTGTCACAAACGGTCAAAGTCATCTTTGTTATCTTTGGTCTGATTCTAGGACTAAGTCTAATAGGTGCAGAGACTATTTTAGGTACATTGCTTGGTGGGGCAGGTGTCATTGGTATTGCGGTTGGTTTCGCAGTCAAAGATACCATTGAAAATTATATCGCTTCATTAATGCTGAGCATTCGCCAACCTTTTCGTGCCCGTGATCATATCGTGATTAATGGACAAGAGGGCATCGTGGTTCGTTTGACTTCACGTGCGACAATACTGATGACACTGGATGGTAATCAGCTGCGCATTCCTAATGCTGAAGTCTTTAAAGGTACCATTCTAAATTACACCAAAAACCCTGAGCGCCGATTTACTTTTGAATTGGGCGTTGATGCCAATGATGATCCATTAGCAGCAATCAAAGTCGGATTGGATGCGATACATACACTAGCATTTGTTTTGGATGAGCCCAAGGCAATTGCCGTCATTACCAATGTGGGCGATTCTAATATTGTTTTGGAATTTCAGGTTTGGGTAGACCAATCAGAGACTGACTTTGCCAAAGCACGCAGTATCGCCATCAGAGAGACCAAGCATGCACTAGAAGATAAAGGCTTTAGCTTACCTGAGCCTATCTATCGTCTGCGCTTTAACAACAAGTTAGAAAAAGCCTTTGAGCACATGCAAAGTAGTGTCAGCAATGCTAATAATATTCAATCTGATATGACGATTACTCCGACTATCCCTAAGCCTGCTGAAACAAATCAGGTCAACGAAAGTCATATAGATGACCAAGATAAAAAACAAGCCAAGGCTCGAGCCAAGACCATTTTACAAGGTCGCAGTGCGAATGAAGTTCTCGATGCCCGTCCTGACGATAAGCTGATGGAAAAAGTCGAGCAAGAGATTGCTCAAAGCTCAGATGAGACTGATTTATTGAATAATAATAGCCCGCAAGAATAGGTACTAGACGTTAAATAAAATTTAGGCATAAAAAGTGCAACAGAATCTATATTTGGTGATTATTCAAATACGGGGCTTTTTATGGAAATGAAACACGTCATTATCTTTGCAGTAATTGGTATTGTGGCATTACTGGGCTTTAACATTATAAATGGCAATAGTCGTGAACAAAATAGAGAGATTGCAACCAGTAGTGTAGCGACTGAACAGCCTGATTCTACAGTAGCTACCTCTGATACAGATATTACTAGCCAGCCACTTAGTCAACAGCCGAAAGCTATCGTAGATAGTGCGACCAGTAAAATTGACCAAGCGCAGCAAGCCGAGCAAGACCGTGTAGAGCAATTGGACGATGCGCAATAGGCACAATAAATAGCTATATCATTGATGATTGAAAAGTATACAGCATAAAAAAGGCTAACGATTGCGTTAGCCTTTTTTATTGTATTACAACATCAGTATCTAAGTATCAGTCTAAACTTAGCTTAGCTTTTTTTGGCAGCGCCTCTGCGGTTGCTGCTTCTTTTTGCTGGAGTTTTCTTAGGCTGCTCTTTCTTCGGTTGACCTTTTTTGCTTTGGTTCATTGCACTAGACTGCAATTTAGCCTTCAAATCAAAATCAATTTGTAGCAGGTCCATGTTAACACCCGCAACCTTCACTTTAACTGAATCGCCGAGTCCAAATAGCGTGCCTTTATCTTTACCGATAAGCTGCTGTTGCTGCTCATCGTAGACAAAGAAGTCATCGCCAACGTTTGAGATATGAACCAAACCATCGATATATAAGTCAGTCAATGTGACGAATAGACCAAAGCTAGTAACCGTAGTCACAACGCCTTCGAACTCTTCACCGACATGATCGGTCATATAGTGACACTTGAGCCAAGATTCTACATAACGTGATGCTTTTTCTGCACGGCGTTCTGTATCTGACGTTTGTGTACCAGCACCTTCAAGAGAAAAGTCCATAACAGGCTGTTGGCTATTAGTGACTTTCGCTTTAATCGCGCGATGCAGCATCAAATCTGGATAACGGCGAATCGGCGAGGTAAAGTGGCTATATTCGTCATATGCCAAGCCAAAGTGACCAATATTGTCAGGTGCATAGTTCGCTTGCATCATTGAACGCAGCAGCATGCTATGAATACTGATGGCATCTGGTCTATCTTTAGTCGCTTCGATAATGCGCTGATAATCCGCTTGAGTTGGGTTCTCTTCTGGGAATGGTAAGCCAAAGTTTTTCGCATATTCATGAATACGCATCGACTTCTCATTATCAGGCTTATCATGGTTACGATACAAAACTGGTAACTCATGTTTAAGCGCGAAGTTTGCAGCACAAGTATTTGCAAGCAACATACATTCTTCGATTAGCTTCTGAGAGTCGCCACGAGTGCGTGGTAAAATCGCTTCGATTCCGCCTTTCTCATTGAACTTGATATACGTTTCAACCGTTTCAAATTCCATTGCATGACGTTCTTCACGCTTTTTAAGTAGTAGCTCATACAGCTGATGTAACGTATCAACAGATTTTTTAACGTCTTTATTACCTGTTAGTGATGTAGGTAATCTCTTATCATTCGGGTTCACAAGATAATCGTTTACTTGATTATAGGTGAGACGGGCTTGTGAGTGCATCACTGATGGATAGAACTCGTATCCAGTCACTTTACCGGCGCGCGATATCTTGATATCAGCAACCATACATAAGCGATCTAGATTAGGGTTCAATGAGCATAGACCGTTAGATAACACTTCAGGCAACATCGGAATCACGCGATGCGGGAAGTATACTGAAGTACCACGCTCATAGGCATCTTGGTCAAGTGGTGAATTCGGTGTCACATAATAGCTGACATCCGCAATCGCAACCACAACACGGTAGTTACCACCAGAGCGCTTTTCAGCAAATACAGCATCATCAAAGTCACGAGCATCTTCGCCATCGATAGTGACAAGCGGTAGATGACGTATGTCTGTGCGACCTTTTATATCTTTTTCGGTTGGCTCTTGATAATCATCAGCTTGCTTAAGCGCAGCTTCACTAAAATCTGATGGAATATCATAGTTGAGCAGGGTAGTCTCAATAATTAATTCACGATCATTATCGTCAGACAGCACTTCAGTGATTTTACCAGTGGCAAATTCATGCTGGTTTGGCCAGTCAATGATATCGACTTTGACAGGAGCGCCTTGCTTAATATTTAACGCCTGAACATTGTCATCAGTAACCGTAATCGGTTGATGATTGTTTGGGCTACCAAGCTCAACACAATAGCCGTCCTCATCACGAGCAAGTGTACCAATAAAGTTGTTTTGACGACGTTCGACAACATCAACGATACGCCCTTCGGTACGTCCACGATTGTCTGTCGAAGTGCCGACAGCTGCTACCGTATCGCCATTAAATACCCAGCGCATTTGTTTTTCATGTAAAAACAAATCTGGCATGTCACTTAGCACCACAAAACCAAAACCTTTTGGATGGGCAGAAACTGTACCTGAGACGATATCTTGCTTAGTCACCGTGCGATAGCGATAAGGACGACCATCACGATTCACTTGGCCGTCACGCGCCATTGCCTTTAGGCGATTGCCCAAAGCATCAAACTGATCAGGATCATCAATGTTAAAGGCTTTTGCCAACTGTTGATGCGTGACTTCCCCATGTTCATTAATCGTGCTGAGTATCAGCTCACGACTAGGAATCGGGTTGTCATATTTTTTTGCCTCACTTGAGGCGTTTGGATCATTCCAACTCATAAATTACCGTATCTATTTTTAAAATTATTAATAGTGGCTATCTTAACACGAACGACGTTGCAATATCTTGCGTCAATTGTCTTATGTGTATTCGGTAGCAGGAAGCGGTCAGTTTTCTGGCGACCGCTATAGGGATAAATCAAATATCAATATCGACATTGCTCGATTGGTTAGTGATCTTTTTACTATCCAACTCTTTCGAGACTTCTAATACTGTAGTCTGATTTGATTTATCCAAGTATTTTTGTGCTTTATCTACTTCCGTGGTCAGTGTATTGACCGTTTGCTTCATATTCTCTAGCGCCTCAATTTTATAATTGCTAATCATATCCATAGTGTCATAGACATTATTGAAGGCATTTTGCAGTTTATCAAGCTCAATGCTACTGCTGGTCGCCTGCTCGTGAATCTCACCTGACTGACGTTTGAGCATGGCTGAGGTTGATTCAATCAAACTACTAGTCGTTTTATTCAACGCAGTGATTTGATCAAGTACCAGTTTTTGATTGGTCATTGCTTGGGCAACAACAACAGCCGTGCGTAATGCAGACACAGTAGTCGTGGTTGCACGATCGACACCTTTAATCAGCTCTAAGTTATTACGGCGAATGGTATCAAGCGCCAAGTAACCTTGTACATTCACTGCTAACTGGGTCAAAAAGTCAGTGTTTTTTTGACGGACATAAAACAACATCTCTTCTTTAATGATGCGCGCTTTTTCTGGATCTGTTGCTTCTATCGCATAGACTTTTTGTTCAAGTTGCTCATCAATCTTTTTGCCAACGTAGACATACTGACGAATAGACTGCATCAGCTCCCACATATTGACTTTTTCTTGCTCAATCATCGCATTGTCTTTGAGCAATTCATCTTTACCATTATAGAGACTGGTCACAACGGCATTAATATGTGACTGGGCTGACTCATACTGACGGAAATAATCTTGTACTTTATTACCGAATGGAATGAGACCGAACAGCTTGCGTGAGCTGGTCAGCTCTTTTTTGCTAGGATCTAAATCTTCGACAATACCGCGTAGTTCCGTTAGTGATTTAGCAATCGGGGAGTTATCAAATAAACTGTCATTGAGACTTTTTGCAGGCAAATCCAACATTCGATTAGATACTTGTGCAGATTCGCGAATCTCTTTTGTACCTAGATTATGAATAGACTGCACATTCTGTCGAAACTCATCGCTATGCACAGAGTTGGTCAGCACATGATCAACAAAAGCATCAACCTTGGCATCGAGCTCAGGAATTTGGCTTTCATCCAATTTGACCATCTGATCTGCTTCACTTTTCTGTATTTCTTTGACAGGTTCAGGTGCTGTTAGAGAGATACTGGGAGTTGTAGCGTTTTCTGGTGGCGTCAATTCTTGCATGAAATATCCTCTGATATCGGAGAAGGGAAGTGTTTTTTGTCAACGACTCTGACAGTCGTGGTATACATTGTTTTTATTTATACACTTAGCTTTTATACATTTATAAAACGTCTTTAGCTCATACTAATTTTTATCAAATGATCATTAGTTACTGCTAAATGCCGACTAGTAAATATAACTAAACCTTTAGATTACCGTGTAATCAGAAAGTTGAGAAGGTAGATTTTGTAAAATAGCGTCAGTCAATGATGCTAGGCTATTATGTTCAGTATAGCTATGTTCATTACAGCGGTTTTTGAGTCCAAATAATAAAAAACCATCAATATCCCGCAGCATATTGATGGTTAGAGTTATAAATAGCTATATAGACTAACAGCCACCACTCAAAGCAATCCAATAGATAGATTACTTTTTCTTAGTGGGTCCAAGCAGCATACCCATTTGACGACCTTCCATCTTAGGATATTGTTCGACGTTTGAGATATCAGCAGTATCTTCAATGATACGATCAAGTTGTTTGCGACCGATGTCTTGGTGCGCCATTTCACGTCCGCGGAAACGGATGCTAATTTTAACTTTGTCTTGATCTTCCAAGAAGCTCACGATTTTTCTCAGTTTAACCTGATAATCGGCCTCTTCGGTACTAGGACGTAGCTTCATCTCTTTAAGCTGAGTCTGCTTTTGGTTTTTCTTAGCTTCTTTAGCCTTTTGCTTTTGATCATAGAGGAAATGCTTATAATCCATGATCTTACATACTGGCGGCTTAGCTTCAGGAACTAATTCGACCAAATCTAGATTTTCATCACGTGCCGCTTTCATCGCGGTTGCGATATCAACCACGCCCATTTGCTCGCCATCTTCTTTAACGAGACGGACTTCTTTGACATTGATATCTTCGTTGATGTTCAAACGGTTGGACTGTTTAATAGGTATTACTCCTCATCTGTTTTTGGGGTCTGTCGGCCTTTTTTACTGACAGCGGTCTGTACTAATGTAATAAATTCAGAAACACTCATCACGCCAAGGTTCTCACCTTCGCGAGTTCGGACGTTGACGCTGCCCGATTCCACTTCTTTATCCCCTAATACTAGCATATAGGGAATACGTTCTAATGTTTTCTCTCGTATCTTAAATCCAA
Organism: Psychrobacter sp. APC 3279; assembly: GCF_030407795.1. Lineage (NCBI taxonomy): Bacteria > Pseudomonadati > Pseudomonadota > Gammaproteobacteria > Moraxellales > Moraxellaceae > Psychrobacter > Psychrobacter sp. APC 3279. The sequence continues at coordinate 92,023 of NZ_JASDCR010000016.1, forward strand.
TCTTTTCGTTACGCAAGTCGCTAATAGCGCGTAAACCTGCATTTTTGAGCTCGCTAACCACGTTTTCGCACGCATCAGCTTGCTTATCAGTGATATTCATGACCACAACTTGCTGCGGTGCTAGCCATACTGGCATCCAACCAGCATAGTTTTCGATCAAAATACCAATGAAGCGCTCAAATGACCCTAAGATTGCACGGTGCAACATAATAGGTACTTCACGATCGTTCTGCTCATTGACGAACTCAGCATCGAGACGCTCAGGCATATTTGGATCAACCTGAATGGTACCGCACTGCCAAATACGACCTAATGAATCCTTTAGACTGAACTCAATCTTTGGACCGTAGAATGCACCTTCACCAGGTAGATAATCCCAGTCTAGCCCTGAGCTATCAAGCGCATCTGCTAGCGCTTTTTCTGCAAAGTCCCAAGACTCATCACTACCAACACGTTTTTCAGGACGGGTAGACAGTTTCATAATAATATTGTCAAAGCCAAAATCTTCATAGACAGCAAGCGTTAGCTTAATGAAGTCAGCAACTTCTTGTTGAATCTGCGACTGTGTACAGAAGATATGCGCATCATCTTGAGTAAAGCCACGCACACGCATCAAACCATGCAGTGAACCCGATGGCTCGTTACGATGACAAGAGCCAAACTCAGCCATACGCAGTGGTAAGTCACGGTAAGACTTTAGTCCTTGGTTAAACACTTGCACATGGCAAGGGCAGTTCATCGGTTTTACCGCATAATCACGGTTTTCACTAGAAGTCGTGAACATATTGGTCGCATAGTTGCCCCAATGTCCTGAACGCTCCCACAAGCTGCGATCAACAATTTGAGGTGTTTTAATCTCCTCGTAGCCATTATCGTATTGTACTTTGCGCATATATTGCTCAAGTACTTGATAAATCGTCCAACCATTAGCATGCCAGAACACCATACCTGGCGCTTGCTCTTGCATATGAAATAGGTTCAGCGCTTTACCGATTTTACGATGGTCACGCTTTTCTGCTTCTTCGATACGTTGGATATAAGCTTTCAACTGTTTCTTATCAGCCCACGCAGTACCATAGATACGCTGTAACTGTTCATTTTTCGCATCGCCGCGCCAATAAGCACCTGACATTTTGGTCAGTTTGAATACTTTCAAAAAGCGCGTGTTTGGCACATGCGGGCCACGGCACATATCCACGTATTCTTGGTGATGATACAAGCCAAAGGCTTCTTCACCTGGCATATCATTAATAAGTTTTAGCTTATAGTCTTCGTTACGTGATTCAAATATCTCGATCGCTTTGGCACGTGGCGTCATTTTTTTGATAACGTCATAATCTTGCTTGATCAGCTCCATCATGCGTTTTTCGATCGCTTCCATATGCTCAGGCGTAAACGGCGTTTCACTAAAGATATCGTAATAAAAACCATCATCAATAACAGGACCAATGACCATCTTCACATCAGGATATAACTGCTTAACAGCATGACCTAATAGATGAGCACATGAGTGACGGATAATATCGACACCGTCGTCGTCTTTTGGCGTTACGATTTCAACATTGGCATCAGCGACGATAGGATCATGTGCATCTACTAGATGACCATTTACACGTCCAGCAACCGTCGCTTTAGCGAGTCCTGTCCCAATACTTTGCGCCACCTCCATGACTGTTGTATGACCTTCAAAGTCTTTTACACTACCATCGGGTAAAGTAATCGCTACCATAATCTATTCGCCTATTATTGGGTCCGTTGGCAGTGATGATTGCAACCATCAATCATATAACCGTGAGACCACATCAATTATATCTAATCATCGTGATATGTTGTGAAAGGGACGCATTACCTAGAGTCTTACTATGACTATATATGTTGGGGCTGATGTAAGGCTTAAGGCCAGTTAATCAATAGCATTGCAGCAAAATGCATTTCGCTATATGAATAATACAACAGCCAACATATATAAGTAATGCAGCAAAGTACCTATTATAGCAAAAACCGTCTCTCAACACTAGATATCAAGGGATTGCGCGACGACTAATATAAGAGCCATATCTTATGATAAAGGTAGTATCAAATACTGAACTATATAGGACAATATATTGAAAGCATCATATAACCCCGAATAACTTAGCTTCTATATAGTGCTAGTTATATGAATATCAACATTCAAAAACATCATAGATCATCTGCTTAAGAGAAATATGTAAGAATATCAAGATGAATAAGTCCAGTTATGAGGATTAGATAAAGCTGGTCTTTAATGGAAACTGATGAACTAAATGGTATTGCACACTAGGGCGTGTTGAACATTGGCGACAAATTAATGGCAAAAAAAATAGCGAACGGTTAATCTTTAAGCTCTCACACAAAAAAGATATCGTTCGCTATGCCTCGCACCATGCTCAAAGATGAACACTG
>NZ_JASDCR010000017.1:0-87140 GCF_030407795.1 Psychrobacter sp. APC 3279
GAACTTCTTTGCCAAGATTAAGCAGTATCGTGCGATTGCTACTCGCTATGATAAGTTAGCCCGTCATTTCTTGAGTGCTATTTATCTGGTTTCTTGTGTCATTTGGCTTAATTGATGACACGCCCTAGTTAATATCACTTACAACTGTAATGCCGCGATGACTAACGATATGACCACTATCGCCGTGACATACTGCCTTACTTTAAAATAAGCATGACTGATAATCTGCACTCGATGCAGACTATAATCGATAACCAACAGACTTATAAACCCGATCACTAATAGCCAAATAAAACTAATGGCTGATAAGATTAAAAAACCAAGCCAAAGGCCAAGCGCAATGACATTGCTATACAGTGGAAGCCTAACTGCCCACTTATTGTCATCAGCCAAGCTCAAATGATTACCCCAATGCGCACCTGCCATAAACGATGCAATCACTAGGCCATAAGCACTCAATATATTGGCTACTGAGCCAAGTATAGCCACGGTAACAACGTCTACCATCAATAAAAATGCACAGGCTATAAAGGGAATAGTACCTGCAAAAGTGAGATAAGGACTGGGCTTTTTCATCGTTTAAACCTATCTTATGATTAGTCTAATAATAGTTGTCACCTGTTGAGTGGAAGTTTTCAACATACATTAATCACTCTTTTGAGTGTTGCCTTGCCACTGACGAATAAAATCACCGTTTGGATCGTATTGCTGGGTTTGCTTGTCGAGATTAAACTGTCTGCATCCTCTTGGGTCAGCGCCGACGCCTGCCAGATATTGCCAATTGCCCCAATTGCTGCCGACATCATAATCAACAAGATGTTGCTCAAAGTAAGCTGCACCATACCGCCAATCAAGGCCTAGCTCATGGATAAAGCAACTGGCAACCAGTTGTCGTCCGCGATTCGACATATAACCTGTCGTGCGCAATTGGTTCATGCATGCGTTGACGATAGGATATTGTGTTGTACCACTCTTCCATTGCGCTAACAGATTTTCGTCCAATTGAGTTGAAGGCGCGTGCTGAGCGATGCCTTTAAACCAAAACAACTTTTGCCGATGGGTGACAGCATACCAATAAAAATACTCACGCCACAGCAGCTCGAACCATATCCAGTAGGTAGAGTCATTTGCGATAATATCGCGCTCATAGCGACGCAGACGATTCAATACTGTGTTTACAGACAGTGAGCCGTTTGCCAGCCAAGCGGAAAGCTTCGTAGAATGTGTCCAGTCATCAAGCGCGTTTCGGGTTGTTTTATAAGTGCTCGGCGCATCGGAATCAAAATAGCTATCTAAGTGCTTGAGGCCATTTAACTCACCACCTGTAAAACTGGATAGCTGCTGTGATGGCTTATCAAGCCCTGCATGATCAGACAACTGCGATTCAAAAAAGTACTCGTCCCTACTCTGCACACTTTCAGGCAATGGAGCAAGTGATTCTGGCGTTGGAGAAATGGCTATATCTTTTTCTGCATGCAGCAAATCATAATCAGTCTCAATTTGTTTACGAAATTGCGTAAAGCTTTTGGGTAAGCTCTCTAGCGGTAACTCGTCAAACAAAGTCGCTGTTGTTTGAATGTGCCACTGTATCTTTGGATATTTCGCCTGTAGAAGCTCATATACTTTGTTTTGATTATAATCTGCCGTCTGGCTGATGCAAATATCTGTCACTCGTTGCTGCGCTATTAGATCACTCAACTGAGTAAAGACGTCCAATGCTTTATCGCCTTTCTGTAAATACAGCAACCTATTACCCCGCTGCATCAATGACGTATTTAAATCAGCTAGGCTCTCATGCAAAAACTGCTGACGAGCTTGACCCATAGCCTCATAACAATAGGCGTCGTAATGGTCTTTATCGTCTAATATATCTGTCAACGATGAGGCATAAACCAATAGCAGCTTTCCATCAGTGGAAATTTCAGATGCTTTTAATAGAGTGGCATTGTCCGCTACCCGCAAGTCATTATGGAATAGCACCAATGTGACATTTCTGTTATCTGAGTTGTTCGCTGCTTGATTTGACATACCCTATCCTCTAGCTATTTAGCGATAATTTATTATTTTTAATCTTGAAATATCATATACAGTGTAAAAAATCCTTAGCATCCAACCATGATGCTAGCCTAATACTTGTAAGGCAATGCGCTCAGCCCCAGAAACTACTTATAAGCACTGACTCTCATGTGTCTGACTGCTTAAATGGCTTACCTCTAGGAGAACACCATGACTCAAAATAATACTACGACTGAAGAAAATAAATCAGATGAAAAGCGTAAACTTATCAATCGATTTTTGATGAGATTGACAAAGGAACAGCCTCAAATGTATTACGCGACTACCTCTGAGATATCGCGGAGTATTCATACGATGATAAAAGAACACACCAATCGCCTGTCAGTAGAAGAGCAAGCACTGGTAAGACGGATGACGATGGAAGAGATTGAAGGGTTGCTTGGCTTTCATGCTAGATAAATAATTGACTGACTTTCAGATGTATCGCTTTCAGTAAGTTGCCAAATATCATACAAAAAAAAGACCGCTATCAAAGCGGTCTTTTTTATTAGCTATTAGCTAGATTTAAGACAATTAGAATGGATATTCACGTGGCTCATTTTGCATTGAGATCCAATGTGTTCTAGTGAACTCTTCTAGTACCCACTCCCCGTTGAAGCGACCGATACCTGAGTTTTTCTCACCACCAAACGGCGTATTGCTTTCATCATTAACTGAGATGTCATTAATGTGGGTCATGCCAGCTCTGATACCGCGAGCGAAACGCAGACCTTTTTGCATATCAGCAGTGAACACGGCACTAGACAGACCATACATAGAATCATTGGCAATCGATAGCGCATCGTCTTCGTCTTTAGCACGGATGATACCAACCAATGGTCCAAACACTTCATTGCGTGATAGATCCATTTCGCGAGTCACTTCGGTAAAGATGTGCGGCGGTACGACTTGGCCTTCAATCTCGCCACTGAGTATCATTTTTGCGCCTTCTTCCTGCGCTTTAACGATTTTTTCTTTGAGCGATTTAACTTGTTTTTCATTGATGATTGGGCCAACAGCGGTATCTTGCTTATTAGGATCACCGACGTTTAGTGTTTTAACGTGCGCTAAGAAACGCTCCACGAAATCATCATATATCTCGTCTTCTACGATGACTCTGTTAATCGCGATACAGATTTGACCTTGATGCAAGAATTTACCAAAGGCAGCCGCTTTTACTGCTTGCTCAATATCAGCATCTTTTAGTACCACAAATGGACTGTTGCCACCTAGCTCAAGCGCCACTTGTTTGATGTATTCACCACCATTGGCCAACTCACCAATATGTTTGCCCACTGAAGTCGAACCTGTGAACGACACTAGACTTGGCGCTTTGTGTTCAACGATTGCATCGCCTATCTCACTACCTGAGCCGACCACGACGTTTAATAGACCTTTTGGTAGACCTGCCTCTTCAAACACTTTGGCCAATAGCAAACCACCTGTCACTGGCGTATCGCTAGCAGGCTTGAGTACCACGGCATTACCAAGCGCTAAGGCAGGCGCGATAGAGCGCTGCGTTAAATGTAGTGGGAAGTTCCATGGGCTAATAACAGCTACCACACCGATTGGCTCACGATAAATGAAGTTTTCTTTACCAGGGGTATTTGATGGACGAATCTCACCATGAACACGATTAGGGAATGTCGCTGCTTCAAGGGTAATCGCGCGCGTCGCACCGAACTCGACCATGGCTTTGATACGAGTACTGCCCGACTCTTTGATTAGCCAATCAACGATTTCCTCTTTGCGCTGATCGAGTATGTTGACTACTTTATACAACACTGCGGCGCGCTCTGCTGGTGTCTGCTTGGCCCATGCTTCTTGAGCTTGGGTCGCCGCATCGTAGGCTTCGTTCAACTGATCTTTGGTCGCTTGCTGGATCTCTACAAGCGTATCACCGTTATATGGGTTGGTATTGGTGTTGGTGCTATCGTCTTTACCGGTTTGCCATTCACCAGCGATGAACTGTAAATGAAAGTCACTATATGCACTCGTAGTATTGGTTGACATAATCATCCTTATTTTTAATTTGTTATGTTAAGTATTGGTTTTCGATTATTAAAATAAAATTGTTAAGTCGGCAATATCTTAATGAGAAAATATCTGGCAGGTAGTAAGTCTGAAATCGTTACCAAGCTATCAATCAATAGTCATCAATTAAAAAAAGCTCTAATGAAAAATGATCTTTAGCAATAAATACTAACGGTAACGGATAACAACAAAACCTACCTTGCTAGACGACTGGTCTAATGCTACCATAGCTACTAATAAAACAAGACTATTTTGTCAGTGAATATTGTTGATAAAACGTAACACATATAACTATATCCTATTACAATACGCCATCAACGTGACGTTCAAATGAACGCTAACTGTTTTAACTGACTATCTAATGCATACGCTAATACAAGCAACTACTAAGGGAGATAATCCTGTTTATGTCTAATACAGACGCAACGACACCAGATACTAAAGCTCATTTACTTGCCACTGGCTACCAATTAATCGCCAAAAAAGGTTTTACCGCTGTTGGTTTAAAGCAAATTTTAGATACAGCAGGTGTGCCAAAGGGTTCTTTTTACCATTATTTCGCTTCTAAAGAAGCCTTTGGTGAAGCCATTATTAATCATTACTTTAGCTTATATAAGACTCGGTTGGATGTCATCGATGCACAAGATGTCAGTGCACAGCAAAAGCTATATGATTATTTTCAAAACTGGTATGACACCCAGCAGAATGGCTGTGACCATGAGAAATGCTTGGTAGTGAAGCTCAGCGCAGAGGTAGCCGATATGTCAGAAACCATGCGTAAGGCACTCGATACTGGCTATCAGCAGACGACCATGTGGCTCGCTAAGCAGATCAAAGCTGGCTGGCTCGATGAGTCCGTCCCTCGTCACGATAACATCTCGGCTGAGAGTATGGCCAAGCGTTGGTATTTTGCATGGCTTGGCGCAAGCTTGATTGCAAAGATTAGCCAAACCAATACCCCTTTAGCAGAAATTTGGCAGATGACCACGACCCAAATGGGACGCTAATCGTCAACTGTTCGGATTTCTAGCGACTGCACTTCTAACGTAACCATTAAGGCACATTGAATATTCATAACGCTCATAGATAGTAGCTGTCAGTACTATGCTTGATTATTCAGTGTGCTTCATTGCCTTCTCTTTTTTAAACGAATTTCTTAAAGACATTTGAATACGGCTTAGACAGTTATACGAGAGTTTTGTAAATATAACTAGACGACTGGTCTAATTGGTGTACAATGCGCAAATATTAAGAATGAATGTCTATACGAGCATTGCTTATCATTCATTCATTGATATCAGACAATATCCCATGTCAAAACCATTTAATTGAACCGTTTTTACTAATCACTTTTTATTACTAATTAGGAATCTTATGAATAACTTCCAATACTACAACCCAGTCCGTATCGTTTTTGGTGAAGGTCAAATCGAGCAATTATCCGATCTAGTCCCTACTGATGCGCGTGTCCTCATTACGTACGGTGGTGGTTCAGCACAGCGTACTGGTACTTTAGATGAAGTAAAGACTGCACTAGCGGCAAGCGGTAACCGTACGGTATTTGAATTTGGTGGCATTGAAGCCAACCCAGAATTCACCACACTACTTAAAGCCGCTGATATGGTTAATGAGCACAACATCGACTTCTTATTAGCAGTTGGCGGTGGTTCTGTGATTGACGGCAGCAAATTTGTGGCACTAGTATCTTCATTGACTGAAGAGGACGGCACTGTCTCACGTGACCAAGCTTGGGATGCCTTAACTGGTTATTGCAAAAACATTGATTCTGCTGTCGACTTGGGCGCGGTATTGACTATTCCAGCAACAGGTTCTGAGATGAACTCAGGCGGCGTGATCAACTATAGTGAACGTCAAGCAAAACTACCGTTTGGTAACCCACTTGCCTTCCCTAAATTCTCGATTCTAGATCCAATCAAAACACTTACCCTGCCTGAACGTCAGGTTATGAATGGTGTTGCTGATGCATTTGTTCATGTAATGGAACAATATCTGACTTACCCAGTAAACGCTAAAGTACAAGATGCCTTTGCTGAAAGCTTGCTTAAAATCCTTATTGATGAAGGTCTAGTTGTTAAGCAAGATCCAGAAAACCTAGAAACACGTAAGAACATTATGTGGACAGCGACCATGGCATTGAACGGTCTGATCGGTACTGGTGTGCCACAAGACTGGACAACCCATATGGTCGGTCATGAGCTGACGTCACTACACGCTATCGATCATGCACGTACGCTAACCATCGTATTGCCATCAGTCATGCGTGAGCTCAAAGAAAGCAAAAAAGAAAAACTGCTTCAGTATGCACGTAACGTATGGAACATTACCGATACTGACCTAGACGACGATGCCATCATCGAAACGGCTATTGTCTACACTGAAAACTTCTTCCGCGAGCTTGGCTTGCCAGTTAGCCTAGAAGACGTTGACTTGACGGAATCAGCGATTGATCCAATCATCAAGCAGCTTGAAGTGCATAACATGGTTAAGCTTGGTGAACATGGTAACAACGATTTAGAAGTATCACGTCGTATCTTGCAGCGCGCTGTAACTAGCAAAGCGTCTTCATAAGCGCTCTAGTAAGAACTGTCAGAACAATTATAAGAAAAATCGCGACAGTAATAATAAGTACATATCGTTATGCTATTTATAGTAGTAGCTATTCCATGCTGAGTAGCTGCTACACTTAACACCACTATAATAATGACAATTAATAAATATAAAGGAGTCCTACAATGAGCTTCGACAAACAACAGAATCAACAAACAAACCGTCAAATCAAATTGGCTAGCCGTCCTAATGGCGAGCCAACTGCTGACAACTTTGACATGGCGACTAGCGACATTCCTACGCCAAAAGATAACGAGATGCTACTACGCACGGTATATCTGTCACTAGATCCATATATGCGTGGACGTATGAGCGATGCAAAAAGCTATGCAGACCCATTAGAAGTCGGTGACGTCATCATGGGTGGTACCGTAGCGCAAGTGGTCGAGTCAAATATTGACAACTTCTCGGTAGGCGACTTAGTCGTATCAAACTCAGGCTGGCAAGACTACAGTGTCAGTGATGGCGAAGGCGTCCTGAAACTGGACAAAAACATGTCAAACCCTTCTTATGGTTTAGGCGTGTTAGGTATGCCAGGGTTCACCGGTTACATGGGTCTGACTGATATCGGCAAACCACAGAAAGGCGAGACTTTAGTTGTGGCAGCAGCAACTGGACCGGTCGGTGCCACTGTCGGTCAAGTGGGTAATCAATATGGTCTGCGCACTGTCGGTGTGGCAGGCGGTAAAGAGAAATGCGACTTTGCGGTCAATGAGCTTGGCTTTGATATCTGTATCGATCACAAAGCCGACGACTTCGCTGAGCAATTAAAAGCAGCATGTCCAGATGGTATCGACATCTACTATGAAAACGTTGGCGGTAAAGTATTTGATGCGGTAATGCCATTACTTAACGACCACGCACGTATTCCAGTATGTGGTCTGGTATCACAGTACAACGCAACTGATTTACCGGATGGCAAAGATCGCCTAGGTATGTTAATGGGTCTTATCTTAAGCCAACGCCTAACTGTCAGAGGCTTCATTATCTTTGAAGAGTACGGCGATCACTTCCCAGAGTTCTTAGAAACCATGAGCAAATGGGTGGAGTCAGGCGAAGTAAAAACCAAAGAGCACATTATTGACGGTCTAGATAATGCCCCAGATGCATTTGTCAGTATGTTAAACGGTGATAACTTTGGTAAGACTGTAATCAAAGTATCTGACGTCAAATAGTTACTGGTTAAACATTCGCTAGTTAAGTAGCTACTGACAGTTAGCAATCGTTGTGAATAACTACTTAACAACATAAATTGCTAATATCACTACTGAAAATTGATTACAAAGCAGGAATAATGCTAACAGTCATTATTTGCATTTAGGCTAATTAAGTAAAAACAGCTAGTGATGCAACGGAAAACTTATGACTGTTGGCTATATCGTTACTAACACATAAATAATAAACAAGGATAATTATGAACATTTTAATGGTACTAACTTCTCATGACCGTTTAGGCGATACTGGCAAGAAAACTGGCTTTTGGCTAGAAGAATTTGCTGCGCCTTACTACGCATTTCTTGACGCTGGCGTAAATGTAACTCTAGCCTCTCCAGCTGGCGGTCAACCACCACTAGATCCTAGTAGTGACACAGAAGACACGCAAACCAAAGACACCACTCGTTTTAAAGAGGATAAAGACGCTCAAGAGCATTTGGCTAATACCAAAAAACTTGCTGATATGAACGCTGAAGACTTTGATTCAGTATTCTACCCTGGTGGTCATGGCCCGTTGTGGGATTTGGCAGTAGATAAAAACTCTATCAATCTGATCGAGACTTTTGTTAAGCAAGACAAGCCTGTTGCTTTTGTTTGTCATTCTCCTGCAGCACTTAAAAACGTTAAAGTCGATGGCGAGTACTTAGTAAAAGGCAAAACAGTGACTGGTTTCACTAACTCTGAAGAAGACGCAGTTGGCTTAACAGACGTAGTACCGTTCTTAGTAGAAGACGCATTGAAAGCCAATGGCGGTAACTACGAAAAAGCGGCTGATTGGGAATCATTTGTTGTTGAAGATGGTCTGCTAATCACAGGTCAAAACCCTGCATCATCAGAAGAAGCTGCTAAGCGTCTAATGGCGAAGCTGCAAGGTTAGTCAAATTCACTACGCAATAAGGTCGATACCATGATTCGCTTACATCATCTCAATCAATCACGCTCATTACGTACGCTATGGCTTTTAGAAGAGCTAGGCGTTCCTTATGAAGTCGTTAGTCATCAGCGCGATGCCAAAACTCATTTAGCACCAGATTCTCTAAAAGCTGTACATCCACTCGGTAAGTCTCCGGTTATCGAAATGGATGGACAGATTTATGCTGAGTCAGGTGCTATCACTGAGCTGTTAATTGAACGGTTTGCGCCAGAGCGTCTGCGCCCTGCTACAGGAAGCTCAGACTACGGCTACTATCTACAGTGGATTGATTTTGCAGAAAGCTCGCTCATGTTGCCATTAATGCTTGAATTATTTACTAACAAAGCGGGCATTAATGACAATGAGTTTTTAAATGGCTATATCGAAACAGAGAAAACCAGACTATTTAAATATCTGGATACTTCGGTTGAAGGTAAGTCGTTTATCGTGGGTGACAAGCTAAGTGGTGCCGACTTTATGCTGTCATTCGATTTGATTATTCTTGCTAAGCGTCAGAAACTTGATGCTTATCCGCATATCAAACAGTATGCTGAAAAGCTGGCCGGTCTTGATAGCTATCAGCGTGCGATGCAGCTAGAAGCAAAATATGATGAATCGATTTAGTATTTGGTATTAATTGATACTATGGTGTTAGTCAAAATGCTACGTAGTAATTGACCACCTAATTTTTCGATACACAAAAACAGCTCTGTATAGAGCTGTTTTTTATGCCTATAGCATTTTTTACTTGTTGCATCGTTTGTTTTAATGTTCGTTAAATTGCACGAAATACTGGTATATCTTTATTCAGCAGCGCTGATGAGTTACGCGGTGATGACAAAAGCGTTGTAGAAGTTATGATAAAATATATCCTGCATTTCTTGGGTTGTCTTTCCAGTTTGACCAGCATTTATATCAGTAGCCTCACTGCGTTTTAAGCTATAAACATTCATCGTACTGACCTGATTTTGCGTCTGGAATCTGTTCTATGCCATTCTATTTCCTTATACATATTATGGTACGTCCATGAGTAACGAATATCAGTTTAAGCCCCACGAACAACCGATAATGGTGGGCTCTCCTGCCAACCCTGATCATCCTGCACGCCGCAAATTGTTTTACTTACTGATTGGAATTTTCGTTGGTCTCACTGCCAGTTTCCAAAACGGTCTGCTCGTCGCAAATCTTACTCAAATTCAAGGTCAACTGGGCTTGACACCAGCTGAAGGCGGTTGGATATCTGTTAGCTATAATATGACCAATGCCTGTATTACCGTTCTGCTGTACAAGATTCGCCAGCAGTTTGGTATGTCACTTTTTAGTAAAATCACTCTGTTCTTTTTGTTAGCCGCCACGAGTCTACAGTGGCTAATCAGTAGTCATTTGCTAGATACGCCTAATATTGGAATTGAGCCTTATTACCTAGAAATTGTCGCCAGAGGACTTAGTGGTATGGTCGCAAGTGGCATGACCATCTTGGGGTTATTCTACTGTCTGCAAGGTATGCCAACCGTCAAGCGTACTAGTGGCTTAATATTGGGTTTTGGCTTGGTACAGTTTGGTATTCCATTATCACGAATCATCTCGCCCTATCTCGCCATCGATGGTCAGCTTGAGAATTTATTTTTATTTCAATTTGGTTTGGCACTGATTTGTTTTGGACTGATTAATATATTGGAGCTACCACCAGGCAATACAGAAAAAGTATTTGAGAAACTCGATTTTTTAAGCTTTGCTTTTTTTGCGAGCGGGCTGGCGGCATTGGCTGTTATTTTGGTACAAGGTAGGATTTTATGGTGGACGACACCTTGGCTCGTCTATCCACTGATGATTGCTATCGTTGGAATTGGCGTCGCTCTATGGATTGAGACACATCGCAAAAACCCGATGCTACAAGTGCGCTGGATGCGTAGCCGCAATATTATTGCTTTTATGATTACCGGCGCGGTCATGCGAATTTTGCTATCTGAGCAAAATGTCGGTGCTGCAGGCCTACTTGCTAATTTGGGTTATGGTAACGATCAGTTAGTTACTTTTTATGCTGTCATAATGGCTGCCAGTGTGTTGGCTTTGGTGATTAGTATTTTTAGTACCAATCCGATGGACTTGCGCCGTCCTGTTATTTTTGCAGTGGCATTGATTGCCTTGGGCTCTTGGATGGACGTTGGGGTCTCTATCAACTCCGCTCCCTATATGTTTTATATTAGCCAGTTTTTGATTGCATTTGCCGCGGTATATTTCATGGGACCTTTGGTTTTCGAAGGATTCTTGCGAGCTATTGCTAGTGGCCCTGCTTATATCATTAGTTTTTCGGTTATCTTTGGTATTTCCCAAACGGTTGGCGGATTGGCAGGTGCAGCGGCTATTCAGGCATTTACGACCATTCGTACACAGGTCCATTATGCAGATATGGTCAGCTCACTGAATTTGGGTGATCCTACGTTTAGCGCTCAAATTGCTGGTACTCGCAGTGTATTATCAAATCAAACGACGGATACAGCGCAAGCGAATGTGGCCGCGATGAGCCAAGTTTTGCAAGGGATTCAACGCCAAGCAACTGTCTCCGCTTATAGCGACCTGTTCTTTTTAATGGCCAGTTTTGCTACTTTCGTTACAGCCATTTTATTGATCAATTATTTTTATAACCGTTACCACAAGCGCAACCCATTGGCTAAAGAGCTTGCCGTTATTGCAAAAATGCGTGAGTCAAAATAACTCAGTTTATTCTATTAATAATGTTTCACCCCATTCATTTATAGCCAGTCCATTTCAATATTTATTAAAAATTTAGGAGCACGTCATGAGCCAAGAAAAACCAAATGAGCTTAATCAAATACCTCAGACGTCCACTGGCGCTCCAGCAACAGACACACCTATAGCGTCCGATATAAGTAAAGAAGAGGCTGCTGCAACTTCTTCGCTATCAGCAACTAAGACAGCAGAAGGTGATGTAGAAAGCAATTCAGACAGCAATGAACCACCGATGCCGCCAAAAGAGCCAATACCCGATACTACTGGTTGGTCACCCAAGAAAAAATCCTATCTAAACTTAGGCTTATTAATTTTATTGATTGTCATTGGCGTGGCATTGATTTTGTATGCATGGAAGCTCCCGCCGTTTACCCCAACGGTACAGCAAACCAATAATGCTTTTGTCAAAGGTCAGACGACTATTATTAGTCCGCAAGTTTCTGGCTATGTCACCAAGGTAGCCGTGCAAGACTTCGCTAACGTAAAAGCTGGCGACTTACTCATAAAGATTGACGATCGAACCTTTCAGCAGCAGCTCGAACAAGCACAGGCAAATACCGAAGTAGCCCTTACTAACCGCTCTACCAATGACCAGGATACGCAAACCAGCCAAGCACAAATCGAAGCACGTAGAGCCGATTTGTATAGTGCCAAAATCAATGTAGAAAGCGCGCGTGAAGATGTAAACCGTTATCAAGGTTTAGATGCTATTGGTGCAGTATCGAAAGCAGAAGTTGCTCATATCAAGGCGCAGTTGGCTCAAGCACAGGCAGGTGTACAACAGGCAGAAGCCAATTTACAAGCCGCCCAAGAAAATCGTGAAAAGACCAGTGGCAGTCGCTCATCGCTGGACGCAAATATCAAAAATGCTGAGGCAGGCGTCAAGCAAGCGCAAATCAATCTAGACAATACTATCATCACTGCGCCTGAATCTGGCCAGCTAAGCCAAGTCAGTGTCAAAGAAGGTCAATACGTTAGCGCTGGTACGCAGCTTATGTATATCGTGCCAAAAGGCATTTGGATTATTGCAAACTTTAAGGAAACTCAAATAGCCAACATGGCAATCGGCGAGCCTGCGACCATTCATGTTGATGCACTTGGCGGTGCCAAATTCACAGGTCATGTGAGCAACATCTCACCAGCCACTGGTAGCGAGTTTAGTGCTGCTGCAGCCAACCCTGCGACAGGTAACTACATAAAAATTGCTCAACGTATTCCTGTACGCATCGACCTAGATCAGAACCAGCCTGAGCTTGCACGCTTACGCCCTGGCATGTCAGTCTCAGTGGATGTCGATACCAATATTAAATGAAAGGTTGAATAAAAAGTTAAATAAAAAATAATGCCAACTAAGGTCAATAGCTAACGTAAAAAAGCCACTCTAGACACCAGAAAAACTGGATTTAGAGTGGCTTTTTTAGTTTTGTATAATCTATAGCTTCAAACTATAACAACTATGGTAATAAGCGTTTGGTTGTCCAATTTATCTGACCTTCATTGCCTTCACTGTCATCGCCGCTACTCTGCGTATACACAATTCGGTCATGCATCCGATTGGCTCGACCTTGCCAAAACTCAATACTTTCAATCGTAATCTCATACCCACCCCAGAACTCTGGCGTTGGTACAGTAGTATTGTCAGGATGTGTAGCCTGCAGCTGTTCAAACGTTTGCTCCATGATTTCACGATTGGCCACTTCACCACTTTGCGGTTGACTGACCCAAGCGCCTACTTGGCTATCATGTGGACGCTTTTGAAAGTAAGCAGCCGATTTATCAGCAGCAATTTTGGCGATACTACCGCTGACACGGACTTGACGCTCCAGCTCATGCCAAAAGAATAACGCTTCGGCATTAGGGTTTTCTGCGATATCCTGCCCCTTCGCGCTTTCATAATTGGTATAAAAAACAATACCTGTCTCAGTAATTTCGCGTAATAACACAATACGGACGCTAGGCCTATTGTCTGCGCCACATGTCGCCAAACTCATTGCATAAGGCTCTTGCACCTTTTGCGCTAGCGCCTCATTCATCCAAGCTTTAAAAAGCTCGAATGGTGACGTTGGTACTGACTGTTGGTCAAGCTCACCTTTCTCGTATGAGAGGCGTTGGTCGGTAAAGTCCATGCTCATGGCAATTCCTTATTTGAAAACTATAATGTTGTTGTCTTAAATTCCAATCATTTAGATATCAATCATCATCTTGAATACCACTTATTGCCTAGAATGCTATTAGCCTAGTACCGATTTTATAAGATCAGCTAAGTCGTTAGCCATTACATCACACTCTATCTCATCATCTGACTCTACCATCACGCGAATCATAGGCTCTGTACCTGACTGACGTATCAGAAGACGACCACGACCCTCTAGCGTTGCCTGTGCTTTATCAAAAGCAGCAACCAACTCATCATGTTTGAATGGGTCTTGCATTTGAGACAAACGTACATTGACTAGCTTTTGCGGTAACACCTCAAAACCTTCAACAAGTTCACTTAGCGCACGCTCTCTAGCTTGCATCACTGCCAGTACTTGCAAGCCAGCAATGATAGCATCCCCTGTGCGACTTTTATCTAAGCATAAGATATGACCAGATGGCTCACCGCCCAATATCCAGCCATTAGCTTCTAAATCCTGCATCACATAGCGATCACCCACCTTTGCGCGAGTAAATTGGATATCTGCATCTTTTAGTGCTAGCTCTAACCCCATGTTACTCATAAGCGTGCCGACAACACCTTCAGCTTTGGTTTTACCTTGGGTAGCAAGCACATATAAGATACCATCACCATCGATCAGCTTGCCAGTCTCATCAACCATTACGATACGGTCGCCATCACCGTCTAGTGCAATACCAACATCTGCTTCATGATCAAGCACAGCCTTTTGTAAGCTTTCAGGATGGGTAGAACCACATTCAGCATTGATATTGATACCGTCTGGCGTATTATTGATGGCAATCACGTTGGCCCCCAACTCGCGCATGACTCTAGGTGCTACGCTATAGCCTGCGCCATTGGCACAATCTACTACTACCGTCAGATGACTGAGATCATATTGATAAGGGAAGCTGCCTTTGCAAAATTCAATATAGCGACCTTTAGCATCATCAATACGATTGTTCTTACCTAAATTTGCAGGATCAAGAATAGGCATCATAGCAACGTCATTACCAACGTCGTTCATAATTGCCGTCAATTTATCATTGATTGCAGTTTGCATCTCATCAGTAAGTTTTTTGCCATCACCTGAGAAAAACTTAATACCATTATCATAATAAGGGTTGTGCGAGGCTGAGATAACTACGCCAGCATCTGCATTAAAACTACGGGTTAAATGTGCAATCGCTGGGGTTGGCAATGGACCAAGCATATAAACATCAACACCAGCCGCATTAAAACCTGCTTGTAATGCCCCCTCTATCACATAGCCTGACAGGCGCGTATCTTTACCAATTACCACACTTGGCTTACGCGTAGGATTTTCATTTTTTTCTATGAGAACAAGCCCAGTGACATAGCCTAGTTTTAAAATAAAGTCTGGTGTAATTGGTAATTCACCAAATTTTCCGCGAATTCCATCAGTGCCAAAATAGCTCATTATGTGTTCCTCAAGTCAAAAAATAAAAGGCCAAACGTATACGCAGGCAATACTATTGTTGTAATAATCTGTTTCTGTATTTTACAAAAAAATAGCCAACAATAACAGAGCATTGTTGGCTGTTTGTATCTTAAGCTCGCTGCAGCCTTACGTCTCAGCTAACATCAATACGATTTAAAACTATAAAAGAGAAGCATTTTACGGAACGATCTAGTTTACTCGATAGTTCGGTGCTTCTTTAGTGATTTGCACATCATGCACATGCGACTCTTTCATACCCGCTGAGGTTACTTTGATAAACTGCGGATTGGTACGCATATCTTCAATCGTGGCAGAACCCGTATAACCCATTGATGAACGTAGGCCACCAACCAACTGGTTAACGATACCCGCAACTGGTCCTTTATAAGGAACACGGCCTTCAATACCTTCTGGCACTAGCTTCTCTACGCCGTCTTTTGCATCTTGGAAGTAGCGATCTGAAGAACCGTTTGATCCTGACATTGCACCCAAACTACCCATACCGCGATACGCTTTATAGTAGCGACCTTGGAACAGCTCAACTTCACCTGGTGCTTCTTCAGTACCAGCCATGAGTGAACCAACCATGATGCATGATGCACCTGCAGCGATTGCTTTTGCCATATCGCCTGAGTAGCGGATACCACCGTCAGCAATCAATGGAATGCTGTCTTTTAAAGCACTGGCAACGTTATCAATGGCTGATATTTGTGGCACACCGATACCTGCGATAATACGCGTGGTACAGATAGAACCAGGACCGATACCTACTTTTACTGCATCAGCACCTGCGTCACGTAAAGCGATTGCAGCTTCACCTGTTGCGATGTTGCCACCGATTACTTGTACATGCGGGTAGTTTTTCTTGATCCAAGAGACTTTATCGATCACGCCTTTTGAGTGACCGTGCGCAGTATCAACGACGATAACGTCAACGTCAGCAGCGATTAATGCTTCAACGCGTGCTTGCGTATCAGCACCAGTACCAACAGCTGCGCCAACACGTAGGCGACCTTGCTCGTCTTTACACGCATTTGGATTGTTTTCAGCTTTGGCAAAATCATTAACAGTAATTAAACCACGCAGGCGGAAGTTATCATCAATGACGATGACTTTTTCGATGCGGTGCTCATGCAACAATCTTTTGATATTCTCGTTGCTTTCACCTTCATGTACAGTTACTAGCTGCTCTTTAGGCGTCATGATCTGGCTAACTGGCAATGACAAATTGGTCTCAAAACGCCAATCTCTATGGGTAACAATACCCACAACGTTATCTGTGCCTCTTTCGACTACTGGCACACCTGAGATATTATTATCTTGAGTCAAACGCAGCAATTCACCGATCGTCATCTCTGGATGCACAGTGATAGGATCAACGACGGTACCCGCTTCAAATTTTTTGACACGGCGTACTTGTGTGGCCTGCTTTTCGATGTCCATGCTCTTATGCAAAATACCCATGCCACCAAGCTGTGCCATAGTGATAGCCATTTCAGACTCAGTCACAGTATCCATCGCCGCAGAGATTAGCGGAAGATTAAGTGTGATGTTTTTGGTCAAACGAGTAGACAGATCAGCAGTTTTTGGCAGAACTTCAGAATAGGCTGGTAATAATAAAACGTCATCAAAGGTTAAGGCTTCATCGACAATTCGCAACATACAGACCCCTAGTGGTGGTTATTTTGATGGGTAGGAGCTCAGGGTTAAGCGTATCAATCATTGCAGCTGCATACACAGTGCCGACTCATGGCTAACCACTCAGTTATCCTATAAAAATAACGCCACATTATAACAAATAAGCGCCTCGCTGACACACTATATTTGTCAGATTATTTTACACAAGTGCGTCTTTATCTACGTCAGTCATGTCTTAAACCATTAATAACTCGCTTTTAAAGCTAATTAAGCTCACAAAGTCCATTGTTACTCCTGAATCCTATTCGCTTTTTGTTAACGTAAAGCGCTCTGTGGGTAGATATTTGTTTTGCTGTGCATGCAAATAACCAAGCATTTGCTCCCGTATCTCACAGGCAAGCGTCCATGCTTCTATAGGCCCTACTGATGAAACAGCGCCGCGCAGCTGAATGGTATTCTCAGTCACATCAACCACATACATTTCAGGTTCTGTTTTATCATCCCAAAGTTTATTGTCCTTGACCATCGATATAAACGCCTCTCGGATAGCGTCGATATCTGCGCCATAATCGATATACAAAAACACAGGACAGGTCTGATGAACTTCTGTATGCGACCAGTTTTCTACCCGTTCAGTGATTAGCTCACGCATCGGCACGATCAATCGTCGCTCATCCCATGTTTTTAGCACGGCATACGTGTAACGCAGGTCTTCAACCGTACTAAAATTACCATCCATTATCACACTATCGCCAATCCGTACTGGCTGCGTCACTGCTACCTGCACACCAGCGATGATATTCCCTAATATTGGCTGTGCTGCAATACCGATAACCACACCTGCAATACCCGCTGAAGTCAGTAACGTCTTGCCAAGGCCTTCCATATTGGCAAATTCACTAAGACCTATCCAGAAACTTCCCAAAATCATCGCGAAAATAAACACACGACGGAATATCGATACATAGGTACGGCGACGACGTTCTTTATCAAAATGCTCTGCAGCCAAATTTTCAATCTGCATATCTTGATAACGATTGGCAAAAAAGTTAATGATACGAATACCCAACCACATGGTACTAAATACCAGTCCAATCCAAATGAGTGGACGCGTAGATGAGGCAACTGCATCTAAATAAGGAAAACCACCAGAAACTAAGGTGAAAACGAGTGAAAAACTGATGGTAAAGGTTAATGGTACTGTTAGCTTGCTAACCAAATCGGCGACGCCGTTGGTACTGCCAACATACATGCTGTATTTTTCTTCATCAATATAATGATTGATGATTTTTGCAGTACCTTTACTCAGTAGCCAACCCATACCCATGGTTAATAAAAAGAACAATATCAGCGCTGAGAATTCCCATAGCGCAATCCCAAAAAACTTTAGCTTTAACCAAGTAGGCAAATAACGTTCGAACTCGGCTGGATGATACTGCTCATAGAGATTATCAATATTGCCTACTGTCTGCGCCGAAAACACCCAAACAGGGGCTTTATCCCCTACTCGCACTCGCTGCAAATAAATAGGAACACGGCGCTCGCGATAATCAACATAGCCAAGCTGAATAGAACGTCTGGCAATACCCATGACACTGCTATTATTACCAAGCGGTGGTTCAATTAAGCCATCGGGACGATCTGGCATATCGTCGAATACATAGAGCTCTTTTTCAGACAATAAGAAATCCAGTCGTTTTGTGAGATCAAGCGCACGGCTCCGTTGGCTTTTCTCATCAATCAAATTCATGTTTAGCGCGTAAGCGGCCAAATCATACTGCTGTTTCATTAACGCTGATTGAAAAAACTCTAAAGCTGCAAGCGGTGTTTCTAAGTTAGCTGGCTCAGATAACGGCGGCAACCCAGCATTTAATTTATCGAGTATATAGTAGCTCTCACTGTATTCTCCGGTCAGTGCCGTATCACCTTGTAGCCTGCCTGCCTGCTCCACTGCGTTACGCTCAGTAGGATCGAAGATCTCTTCAGTAATACCAGAAATACTAACACTCTCATCTTTAAGCGCATTGACTTGCTGAGCTGCATATTCAGTAAAACTATCAGGTTTACTAGGTGTTTGTTTTTCTGGCTCGCTTGTACTCTGCCCGCTCTCACTATTTGCTGCATAAACAGGCACATAGATGACACTTATAGCGACAATCAAAAAGCCCAACAATATTTGCAGCATATGGCTTTTAAAACGACTTTTCTCTACATCTACTTGATGATTATCATCTGAGCGCAAAACGGCACAATGATGGTTCATAGGATTGTCTTTAAGTGTATTCATGTTTTCAAAGCCATCAGTCTACAAAAGGAAAGTATAAAAAATATATCGGTGCTGCTTTAACTTAATTCAGTAAGCAAAAAAAAGCCAGCCTAAAGCTGACTTGATTTATTACGAGATTTGTAGCTATTTACCCTATAAACGGCAAGAGTTGTTTTAAGCGCGGCGCCATGTCGTGCCAGCACGGCTATCTTCGAGCTCAATACCCGCCTCTTTTAGTTGCTCACGTATCTCATCAGCACGGGCAAAGTTTTTGTTGGCTTTAGACCCTGCACGTTCGATAATTAAGTTATCAATAACCGCATCCGTTAGACCATCTTCTGCCTGATCACCAGTCACTGCTTGCAAAAACTGCTGCACTGGCTGCTGTAAAATATTCAATACCTGAGCCAATGCTTTTAGTTGCTGGGCTAATTGCCATGCCGTATCGACGTCTTCCGCCTTGATAGCTTTATTGATATCACGAGCCAATCCGAATAAGACGCTGATGGCGGTTGAGCTATTGAAGTCGTCATTCATCGCCTTGATGAAGTTTTGACCAATCGTGCTATTGTAAGCTTCAGCCATTAAGTCTTCATTGATTACGATTGACTGTCCTTTTTGTTGCTCAGCCAATTTTAGTGCATTATACAGCCTGCTTAGGCTATTATGCGCTTCATCTAAAGCACTATCAGAGAAGTTAACTTGGCTGCGATAATGGCTCGATAATAAGAAAAAACGCACCGTCTCAGGTAGGTATTTTGCCATGACATCACGAATGGTAAAAAAGTTGCCCAATGATTTAGACATTTTTTCGCCATCGACATTGATAAAACCAACATGCATCCAGTTGCGTGCATACTCACAACCAGTCGCTGCCTCAGACTGGGCGATTTCGTTTTCGTGATGCGGGAACTGTAAGTCATGACCACCGCCATGAATATCAAAGGTGCTACCTAAGCACTTAGTCGACATCGCTGAACATTCAATATGCCAGCCTGGACGCCCTTGACCCCATGGTGACGCCCACTGCGGCTCGTCAGGTTTCGCAGCTTTCCATAGTACAAAGTCAAATGGATTGCGCTTATCATTCTCAACTTCGACTCGCGAACCTGCCTGCATATCGTCCAGATTGCGCTTAGATAATTTACCATAACCGTCAAAGCTATCAACAGCATAGTAGACGTCACCGTTGACGCCTGCATACGCATAGTTGCCAGTGACCAACGTCTCAATCATATCCTGCATATCATCGATATGATCGGTCGCACGTGGCTCAGCATTTGGCATCTCGCAACCAAGGGCTGTTGCGTCTTCATGCATCGCTTTAATAAAACGCTGCGTCAATGTACCAATCTCTTCACCGTTTTCAGCAGCACGAGCAATGATTTTATCATCGATATCAGTGATATTACGTACGTAATTCACGTCGTAACCCAAGCGCGCCAACCAACGAACGGCCATATCAAAACCGACCATCACTCGCGCATGACCAATATGACAATAGTCATAAACGGTCATGCCGCACACATACATGCCAACCTGCCCTGCTTTGAGTGGTACAAACTGACGCTTGCTGCCAGTCAATGAATCGTAAATGGCAAGTTGGGACATCGCATCTGCAAGTGGTGTGGTCATAGTAAAAAAGCCTTGTAACGTAAATAAAATAGAGAAATGGAAAATCTCAGCCGTCATGTATGAATAAGCCATACCAACGACCATGACTATAAATCAAAAAAATAAAAATTCAGACCAAAAAACGTCGTGATATAAAACGTAACCCATTATCTTAGCGAAAACAGGCGTAAAATACTACAATGAGCGTGCAACTAACGCTATTCAATCATAAAAACCGTTAAGGATGTAAAGATGGGCAATCGCTTAAGCAAAATATACACACGTACTGGAGATGACGGCAGCACTGGTATGGCTGATGGCAGCCGCCTTAGTAAAGCGGACGATCTATTTAGCGTCATGGGTGACATCGACGAGCTCAACTCGCATATTGGCTTGGTACGTGCGCAACTAAAACACAATAAAGGGCAATCTATAGAGAAAGAGTTCTCTGAGGCTTTGGTCATCATTCAGCACTTGTTGTTCAATATAGGCGGCGAGCTTGCTATGCCAGAGTATGAAGGGGTTAATGCCACTCATATTGAATGGTTAGAGCAGCAAATAGATATGATGAATGCCACATTGCCACCGCTAAAAGACTTTATTTTGCCGACAGGTTCTATATTGGTGAGTCAATTACACGTGGCGCGTAGTGTATGTCGCCGTGCTGAACGTCAAGCTGTGATATTGCAGCAGCAGCGTCCACAAGCGATTCGTCTTACTGCCGTCAGCTTTATCAATCGCTTATCTGATTGGTTATTTGTCGCTGCACGCTTCTGTACAGACCCAGAAAAAGTCTCTGAGGTGTTGTGGGACAGTCAAGCATTGAAAACGTTCACTGACAGTCAATAATACAAACTAAGTATTTAGCAATAAATATTTAAACACAAAAAACCCCGCGACATGATTGTTGCGGGGTTTTTATTATTGAGCGATAGCAATTCGGCTTACTAGAAATCGCTATCTCTTACTACAATGACCAATTAGTAAGTCGCGCTGTTGTCTTCAATGATGACCATATCGATGGTTTCATCTTTAGGTACGGCTTTTGGTGTGGCGGGCTTACTAGGCTCAGCAGCTGCTGCTTGAGTGTTTGCAGTCGAACTGCTCTGACTTTCAGCAGGCTTATTGATGGTTGGCGGCGGCGTTGGTTCAGTTGGGCGAATTGGCTCAACTGGCGTTACAGTTCGTGGCTGACGGATTGGGGCTGTTTGAGTCGTATCGTTGTTCTGTGTTGCACGGCGCTCAGCAGCACGTTGGGCACGTTGCTCATCCATTGCAGTTTTAAAGACAGAACCTGCCATCACATCTGCAACAACAGTAATCAAAGCAGGCTGACCTGCAATACGCGTACGCACTTGACCGCCTTGAGTACCGACGATGTAAGTGAAAGCGTCATCAACGAGCATATTGTTATTGATACGGATATTGTCTTGCGCTAAACGCGATTGTAGACTTGGCTGATTATTGGCCGCTTGTACCTGACTGGCTTGATACAAGTCTTCACTTGGTAGCGTCATGCTGACACTTGCTTGGCAAGTGGTCATACCGTTTTCATTGACTTGTTGCAAGATGGCAGCGTTTTGGACATCAATGACAACGCCATTGGTTTTTTCGCTAACCACACCATTTGCTAAACTGATTTCAGCATCATTTGCATAATTGGCAGCCAATGACTGTGCTTGTTGATTGAGCGTATTTTTCAGAGCTGACTTAAGGCGATCTTGCACCATTGGATCATCACAGCTGATCGCAGGCGCAACGCTATTTTCAGCATCGACCGTCTCTTGTTCTGTTAGCTCTGCCTGCTCAGTAGTGTCTTCTTTATCTGAGCGATCACAGCCTGCAAGCGCCAAACCACATACCAATCCAATCCCAGCAACTTTATGCCACTTGCTCAAACTTATATTTGCTACGCTCATACTAACTTTACTCCCAATTTACAGGTTCGTACCGCCACTGACTGACAGTGTTCAACATTCAAATGCAACGCTAGCTGCTACAGATATGAAAACCACATTATTATACGGTGTTTAAATCAAATGGTCATTAGTGTAGCCCATGGATATACAAATAGTGCCCCTTATTATGGGAAAAACCTGCGTTTGGTTGCAAAAACATAACAAACATTCGCAGATTTGGTCCCTAAAAATTCATATTCAAAAAAGTACGGATTGCATCGCAGTTTTTGTTAGACGTCGTTGATATGACGCTATATGATTGGGCATAAAAATCATCGATAATTGGTGCATATGATAAATTTTAGAGATACGTTATTACTAGGTCATCGAGGCGCACGCGGTGAAGCGTTAGAAAATACCTTTTCAGGCTTTCAATACTCTCAAAATCTTAAGTCAAGAGGTTTAGCAGGCGTAGAGTTTGATATACAACTAAACGCTGATGGTCACTTAATCGTATTCCACGATGATGATTTAGAGCGTATGTGCGGTCGGCAATCACGTATTGATCAGTTAAAGCTCACAGAGATTCAATGCCAGTTGCAGTTTGGCCAACCCATTATGACATTGGCAAGCATAGCGCCTGCACTTAGTGGATTTAACGTTATTGAGCTTGAAATTAAAACGCATAGCCGTACCAACTATGCAGTATTGATTGCAGCGCTTCGGCAGGCATTTATTAATACACCTCTTGCCAGCTTACCAGTTGTGTTGACGAGCTTCGATGTCGAGTTACACAACCGTTTGCAACGTCACAGACTATTATCTCATATGCCTCGCGGCCTGCTTATTCGTACGCCAGAAGCGTTGGCAAGCGCGACTAATACCGCATTGCAACTCGGCTGTATTCAACTGGGCATTCATTATCCGCTTTTGACCCAAGCTGTCATCAAGCATAGCCACCGTTATGGATTGCCAGTAAGTGCTTGGACGGTTAATGATATTCCCACCATTGAACAGCTCATAAAATGGCAGACCGATGTCATCATTACGGATTTTCCAAGTCATTTGCTGTTGCCTTAACTGACTTATCCGTACTTTTTTGATATTTAATCAGTTTTTCGTTAAACGCATTCTTTCCTACATATCTACCCTCCTTGTTACACTTCTCCTTCATGTCTGATAAGTCACTCATATTTTTGACCAATACATTCTATAATCCATACAAGTTATTGTTATTTAGCAATATTTTTATAGTGTATAAGTGTTCACTTTACACGCTTTTTAAGGTACTATGGTGGCTTAAATTAATACCGTTAGGGATATTATATGATTGCAAAAAAAGCACTTGGCTTACCGCTTAAAGGCTTACGTTTCGCTATCAAATCTGGTGACACGCTTGTAAAGACCGCCAGCACTCAAGTAACGCGTTTTAAGACTCGTTTTGATGAGAAAAAAGCGCAAATGGCGCTTGATGAGCAGCCTGTTGCCAAACGCAATTATGCTAAAGCTTCTGAGCAAGCGGATCTTTCTGCGCAAGAGCAAAGCATTGATATGCGCGAGTTTGAATTTACCAAAGCACCGATCAATTGGATTCCGGCGACTATTTTGGTAGCGACGCCGATTGCTGCTGCTATCATTACGCCATGGTACTTGTTCACTCATCAAGTGAGCGCACCTGTTTGGGGTGTATTTGGTGCCTTTATGGTATGGACTGGTATCAGTATTACGGCAGGTTACCATCGTCTAATGGCGCATCGTGCTTATAAAGCGCATCCAATTGTTAGAAACTTTTTATTGCTTGGTTCTACCTTAGCGGTACAGGGTTCTGCGTTTGATTGGGTTTCTGGTCACCGTACTCACCATCGTCATGTAGATGATCGTTTAGATGACCCGTATTCAGCACAGCGTGGGTTCTGGTTCAGTCATATTGGCTGGATGCTACGTAACTACCCTAGCGGCAAATTTGATTATAAAAACATTCCTGATTTGACTAAAGATAGAGTCTTACAGATTCAGCATAAATACTACGGTCTATGGGTAGTTGCCATGAACATTGGTATGGTTGCCGCTATCGGTTGGTTGCTTGGGGATGTTTGGGGTACGTTGGTTATCGCAGGCCTACTACGTTTGGTATTGACGCATCACTTTACGTTCTTTATCAACTCGTTCTGTCATATGTTTGGTACACGTCCTTATACGGATACCAACAGTGCTCGTGATAACTTCTTCTTGGCTATCTTTACGTGGGGTGAGGGTTATCATAACTACCATCACTTCTTCCAATACGACTATCGTAATGGCGTGAAATGGTGGCAATATGACCCAACCAAATGGTTAATCGCTGGTTTATCAAAACTTGGTTTAACCTCTGAGCTACGTACTGTTGATGATACGACCATCAAACATGCAGAAGTACAAATGCAGTTTAAGAAGGCTCAGCAGCAAATCGATACAGCGGCAGTCAGCGGCATTGATCTTCCTCATGCGATGAAGAGTTTCCAAGACCGTATTAAGTTCGAATATGATGCCTTTACGCAGACTGTTGAAGAATGGCAAGCGCTAAAAGCAAAAACTATCGAGCTTAAGAAGACAGAGTTTGCGGATCGTTTGCATGAAGTTGATGATAAGTTAAAGCACGATTATGCCAAAATTGAACAAAAAATCCTTGAGCATAATAGCAATCTAAAAACCGCTTTCCGCTCTATCGGCGCGAACGAAAAAGCTGCTTAATTAATCTCTGATTTGTTTTATAATTTTGAAGCTTCTCCATCCCCCTATCCGTCCTAGATAGGGGGATTTTTTTGCTTATAGTTTATCGCTTATGTCATTCCAGCTACTTCTAATAATTTTATTATCATAATAAATGGTCAAATACATCGGCTAAACTGTGACGACCTGTAATCTAAAAACAATAAAAATCTCGTTCATCACATTCAGTTAAGTAAAGACCGAAAAGTTCATTTTCCGGTCAGATATTACAAGAGACGGACAGAGTGCAACGATGCCATATGAGAGCTATGCTATAGTGACATTCTCACTTTTATATTTTAATGGAAACGGCCTGTATGCGTTATCAAAACACTTACGTCAACCTAGACACGCGCCTTTATCATGAGCAGCCACCGACGCCACTAGACAATCCTCGTGTCGGTCACTTCAACACTCAAGTTGCTAAGCAGTTAGGCTGGACAAACGACGAGGACTTGATGACCAATTGGGTTGAGATATTGGGCGGTCAATACGTGCCAGCTGACTTTAAACCATTATCAATGGCGTATGCTGGTCACCAGTTTGGACAGTGGGCTGGGCAATTGGGCGACGGACGCGGTTTATTGATGGCGCAGGTACTCGATGTTGATGGACAGCCACAAGACTTGCATCTTAAAGGTGCTGGCTTGACGCCCTATTCACGTATGGGTGATGGACGCGCAGTCTTACGTAGTACTATTCGCGAATACCTGTGCGGTCATGCATTGACCCAGCTTGGCATTCCCTCGTCTAACGCATTGGGGTTTGTGGTATCTGATACGAGAGTGCGCCGTGAGCGTATCGAAGCAGGTGCAGCACTAATGCGTGTGGCAGACAGTCATATTCGTCTCGGTCATGTCGAATGGATTGCCAGCTTTGCCCCTGATGTACTGGGTGAGTTCACCGACTATATGATTGACACTTATTATCCAGAGTGCCGCGATAGAGAAACGCCTGTCTTAGCTTTCTTGACCGCAGTGGTTGAGCGTACGGCCCGTATGATTGCTGATTGGCAATTGATTGGCTTTGCTCACGGTGTCATGAATACAGATAACTTATCTATCACAGGCAGTACTTTGGACTTCGGGCCGTTTGGCTTTATGGAGCGCTTCAATCCTGCATGGATTAATAATCACTCTGACCATACGGGTCGCTACGCTTATCAGAACCAACCTGCTATCGGGCACTGGAATCTAAATGTTTGGCTGCCACACTTTATGCGCCTAGAAGGCGTTACTCGTGAGACGCTTGCTGATTGCTTAGCACCTTATGAAGCAACCTTTATGCAGCACTATCAGCAAGGTCTGTGCCGTAAGCTTGGCCTACCGCATCAAAGAGAGAGTCTCAGCTTGGCTTTTGAATGGTTGACACTATTAGAAGACAATTTGCTCGACTATACCAATAGCTTCCGCGCCCTACTCGGTTTGGTCGCACCAGAAGATCATCCTTATGAACAAAAAATACTGGCTACTATGACCTCTGAATTAAGCAGTGACGCGCAGCAAGTATGGCAAGACTGGTCAGCACGTTATCTTGCAAGCATCGAGCAGCTGCCCCTTGAGCAGGCAGTTGATGACATGACAACCAACAATCCTGTTTATGTCCTTCGTAATAGCATGGCGCAGCGTGCGATTACTGCCGCAGAGCAAGGTCAGTTCGAAGAAGTTGATCGGGTGTTTCGCTTATTAGCCAGTCCTTATAGCGTGCAAGATATTGCTAGTGATTTAGATACTATTGCGCCTGCACCTGATACACTGCAGATGCCTATTAGTTGCTCGTCTTAGTAGCTGCCCGTCTTAACATCTTTCAATTCTGTAATATTTTGAAATATTATGAAATTAAGGTTGATATCTAGCTGCATTTTTTGGCATTATCAACGAGATAAATAACGAATATCATTTTATTATATTATTCGCATAATTCATTGTTGTTGACTAGGCAGTGAATTGGCAATAATGCTAGAATGAATATTTTAGCTAGTTTGCTTTTTTGACCTGATCTTTGATCGCCGACCATGATTCTGATGGTCGTGAGTCGTTTAACGTCTTTGTACCTTTCAATTATTATCATTCAATGATCTTTGGAGGGTTAGACGTTGTTTTTTATCACCATTTAATTTATTCCAATTTATTCCAACCATGGCAATTATTATGAATGACGATACCACTTCGAATACGGATAACCTCAATACAGAAAAAGAGCAGTTTGAACAAGCTGCCTTACATTACCATGAGTTTCCACGCCCAGGTAAAATTTCGGTAACCCCTACTAAGCAGCTAGCCAACCAACGTGATTTAGCACTCGCCTACTCTCCAGGCGTTGCTGTACCTTGTCTTGAGATCCAAAGAGATCCAAAACTTGCGTCTAAATACACGGCACGTAATAACCTAGTTGGTGTTATCACTAACGGTACTGCTGTATTGGGTCTGGGTAACATCGGTCCATTGGCATCGAAGCCAGTCATGGAAGGTAAAGGCGTTCTATTTAAGAAGTTCGCAGGTATCGACGTTTTTGATATTGAAATTGCTCAAAATGATCCAGACAAATTCATCGAAGCGGTTGCCTCGCTTGAGCCTACCTTTGGTGGTATCAACCTAGAAGACATCAAAGCACCAGAATGTTTCAAAATTGAGCGCGTACTACGTGAGCGCATGAACATTCCTGTGTTCCATGATGATCAACATGGTACGTCAATCATCGTTGCCGCAGCCATGCTAAATGCTTTGTTGATTACTGGCAAAAAAATCGAAGAGATTAAAATTGTTTGTTCAGGTGCAGGCGCAGCAGCCATTTCTTGCCTAGATATCATTTGCGCGCTTGGCGTCAATAAGAACAACATTATTGTTTCAGACTCACGCGGTATCATCAGTACTAGCCGTGAAAACCTTGACGAAACCAAACAGCGTTATGCTCGTGATATTACAGCTACTTCTATCGAAGAAGTCATGGACGATGTCGATATGTTCCTAGGCTTATCAATGCCAGGTACACTATCAGAAGATATGGTTCGCCGTATGGCAAAAGACCCTATCGTCTTTGCACTTGCCAACCCAACACCTGAAATCATGCCAGAATTGGCCCATGCGGTACGTCCAGACGTCATCATGGCAACTGGTCGTTCAGACTATCCAAACCAAGTAAACAACGCGCTATGTTTCCCGTATATCTTCCGCGGTGCATTGGATGTTGGTGCGACCACTGTTAACGAAGAGATGAAAGTCGCTTGCGTAAAAGCAATCGCTGCGATGGCACACGTTGAAGCCACTCCAACTACCAGCGCTAGAAACATCGAAAAGATGCAGAGCTTTGGCCGTGATTATTTGATCCCAGGCCCTCTAGAGCCAAATCTAATCATTGAAATCGCATCTGCTGTGGCCAAAGCAGCGATGGATTCGGGCGTTGCCACGCTACCTATCGATGACATGCAAGCCTATCGTCAGCGTCTGTCTGAGTTTGTTTATAACTCTGCGTTTGTGATGAAGCCAATCTTTGCTCGTGCTAAAGCCGATCCAAAACGTATTGTGTACTGTGAAGGTGAAGACAACAACATCTTGCTTGCTGTGCAAGTCGTCGTTGATGAGAAGCTAGCACAACCTATCTTGGTTGGTCGCCCTTCAGTTATCGAAGCCAATATCAAAAAGCTCGGCCTACGTCTAAAAGCTGGTGAGAATATTACCATCGTCAACGTTGATGACGATCCTCGCTACAAAGACTACTGGCAGGGCTACTACGAGAAGAACAAACGCCGCGGTGTAAGCATTGAGCTTGCGCGTCGTGATGTTCGCCGTAAGACGACTTTGATTGGTTCTTTGCTGGTCGAAAACGGTGCAGCAGATGGCATGGTATGTGGTACCTTTGGCCATTACCAATTGCATCTAAAATACGTTGAAAGCGTCATTGGCAAAAAACAAGGTATGAACGACTTCTATGCAATGAATGCGGTACTCATGCAAGATCGTAATATCTTTATCGCCGATACCTATGTCCATGAAGACCCAACGGCTGAACAATTGGCTGAAATGACTGTCCTGGCAACGGATCAGTTACGTCGCTTTGGTATCACGCCACGCGTCGCGCTAGTGTCTCATTCTAATTTTGGTGCTTCAGATCGTGCCAGCGCTGTCAAAATGCGTAAGGTTCATGAGCTATTGACCAATATGAACGTCGACTTTGAGTTTGAAGGCGAAATGCAAGGTGATGCCGCGCTTAACGAAAATATTCGTCTAAACGATATGCCATCAAGCCCATTGAAAGGTGCAGCGAACCTGCTTATCTTGCCAACCCTTGATGCCTCAAACATCGCTTTCAACCTGCTTAAAACAGCGACTGGCAGTGCTTCTATTGGCCCTATCCTATTAGGTACTAATAAGCCGGTACACATTTTGACGCCATCAGCGACAGCACGTGGTATCGTCAATATGACTGCATTGACCGTCACTGAAGCGCAAGACCTAGAAAACGAAAAATAGTCATATATCATACCCAGTATGAATGCACTGTAGTCGGTTCAAGTTAATTTGGATGCAAGGAAGCCGAGTGAAAGTACTACAAATAGTAGACTGAGCGAGGCTGACACCCTACCCAATTTATAAAGGATTGACCATATTAAGAAGGGCTCTGTCATCCATTGACAGAGCCCTTCTGCTATACTAAAACCAGTCAATGCAACTTATAAAGCATTGGCTGTTTTTTTGATTTATAGAAATTGGGCTAGTGATATAAAGCTCAATAATAATAAGAGGCTTTTATGCAAATTTACCTTGTGGGCGGCGCTGTACGCGATCGACTGCTTAAGCGTCCTATCAAGGACAAGGACTTTGTCGTCGTTGGCGCTACTGTTACAGAGATGATTGATGCTGGGTTTCAACAAGTGGGCGCTGACTTTCCTGTGTTTTTGCATCCGACCAGTCATGAAGAGTATGCGTTGGCACGTACAGAGCGCAAGCAAGGCTCAGGCTACAAAGGTTTTAGCGTACATGCCAGCCCTGATATTAGTCTAGAGGATGATTTGCGCCGTCGTGATTTAACCATCAACGCGATGGCAATCGAAGTTACCAGCTTAACCGATGATACCCCGATTAATGGACAAGTCATCGACTACTATGGCGGACTGCAAGACTTAAAAAGTAAGACATTGCGTCATGTGTCCAGTGCTTTTAGTGAAGACCCATTACGTGTGCTTCGAACGGTGCGCTTCTATAGCCGTTACTACGATTTGGGATTTGCCATCGCGGATGACACTTTAACGCTGATGCGTCAATTGGTTGATACAGGAGAGCTGGCTCACTTGAGCGCCGAACGTATTTGGCAAGAATCGAGCCGTGCGACTATGCAGCTATCACCGCAAGTCTATTGGCAAAAACTGTTTGAAATTGGTGCACTCACAGAGTATTTCGCGCCTTTGCATCACGCTTGGGACAATGTCCAAATAAGAGAAGCAGTGCAGACAGCGTTATACTTTGCAGGACAGATGCATTTAAATTTATCACAGCGTTGGGCGCTACTAATGACTAGCCTGTCTTCATCATTATTTAATAGCGAAAACTCTGAGTCTACCTCTACCGTATCAACCGCCATAAAAAATATTAACGCTATCGGTAATAAAGCCAAAGTCCCAAAAGCACATACTCAGTTCGCGACTTTATTCGCTCAGCAAGCTGAAAAACTAAGCACAATAAAAAGTCTAAATTCGGCTGAAAAAATCGACCTAATCCAAGCCTGCGGTGCGCATAAGGAGCCTGATAAGCTCTCTCAACTGCTAGTGTGCAGTCATGTGTTACAGCTAGCAACACAGCATCGCCAAATGATGCTAACACTAAATAGCTTTCACGCTGTCAGCATGACTGACATTGCGCCAGACCTTAAAGGCCCCGCTATTGGTACAGCCTTACGCCAAAGCAGGATTGAACACTTGCAAGCGCAACAATGATATAGACAAGCGCACTAGAGAAAAAAGTAGTATTGCTATGGACCAAGAACTTAATGCCTACCAAGCAGAAAATATAAATAACCAAGCGCCAGTGATGCTTGTCACAGGTAGTGCTAGGCGCATTGGGGCGGCTATTGTTAAAGCGGCTCATAGGCAAGGTTACCGCGTCATTATTCATTGTCATCGTAGTGAACAAGACGCTAATGACTTGGCTGACTATCTGAACAACATCCGTGCTAATAGTGCAAAAGTTATCGTTGCTGATTTAACGATAGTCAACGATGGGATGGCTTTACACCGCTTTGTTAAAAATATCGTAGAGGCATTTGGACAGCTTGATGTGCTGGTGCATAATGCCTCGCGGTTTTATCCTAGCCCACTCGGTAGTATCAATCATGCACAGTGGGATGAGTTGCTTTTGACCAACGCCAAGGCCCCTCTATTATTAAGCCAAGCCCTACTACCTTATCTAAAGCAACAACAAGGCTGTATTGTCAGTTTATTGGACATACACGCGCATGATAGACCGTTTAACAACTATACTGTCTATAACATGGCCAAGGCTGCGCATCGAATGATGGTACAGTCGCTAGCGTTAGAGATGGCGCCAGAAGTACGGGTCAACGGGGTTGCTCCTGGGGTCAACATTTTACCTGACCCTACTAGTGACCAAGCTATTGATAATGAGCAACAACAAAGTATCATCGATGCTATCCCTATGCGGCGAATAGGGCAACCTGATGAGATTGCTCATAGCGTACTGTATCTTGTGCAGGCAAATTATGTCACAGGAGAGATTATCACCGTGGATGGAGGCCGTAGTCTAACTATAGCTGGTGGTCACCTGTAATACGAAAATACTGCTCAATAAAAAATATCTTGATTACTGCCTATCTTTTACTTGAAAAATTAAAAAAATCAGGTATCATTGTGCGTCTAACGTTAGGGCCCATAGCTCAGTTGGTTAGAGCAGAGGACTCATAATCCTTTGGTCGTAGGTTCAAGTCCTACTGGGCCCACCAAATTTAAGTATTAATAAAAAAGACCTTCAAGAGATTGGAGGTCTTTTTTATTGTCTACTGTTTTTTTAGTAAATAACAACTATGTGTGTAAGCATAGATATAGGCACTTTATTCAAGCCTCTTCGCTGACAACGGATAATTATTGATGGTTTTGTAGTGCTGATTTTTTTCAGACCTCTTGCGAGCCGCTACAGCGTAATGTGCTAGTTTTAGACCCAAAAAGCCTAACTATTAATATAGATAGGCTTTTCTTAGGTAAACAAGTGCTTTGCCCTTACAAGTCAGTAATAAATTTATACACGTAATGACTATCTGTTCGTAGTAGACAGCTTTTATATAATCATTGAAGATGGCTTAATAAAATCCATGCACCGATGGCAATTAGCATCACACCACCAAATATTTCAGCTCTATGACCGACTAATGAGCCTAACACCTTTCCTAGCATCACGCCTAGCGTGACCATTACCGTAGTGGCCAAGCCTATCAGACCTGCTGCTAATAAAATGTTGACTTCTATAAATGCCAAGCTTACACCGACAGCCATTGCATCAATACTAGTACCAAACGCAGTTATGGCAAGTTTAAAGAACGAATGTCTACGCGGTGCTTCTACTGATTCGTTACTTGGCTTGAAGCCCTCATACAGCATATGCATACCGAGAGCAGCAAGAATGACAAATGCGACCCAGTGATCCCATGCTTCAATGAACGCTGCGTCTACAAAAGAGGTGGCAGAATGACCAATTAACCAACCAATAATAGGCGTGATCGCTTCAATGGTGCCAAAAATAACACCCATTCTGAAAGCTTCGGTAAAACGAGGGTTTTTGAGACTTGCGCCTTTACTGATTGCCACGGAAAAGGCATCCGTGGACATAGAAAAAGCAAGTAATAGAAGTGCGATAGGATTCATGTGATTTTCTCTGGTCGAGTATAGAGTCCACGACATAGCCACACCCCCGACCTGCAGTGTAGATATATCGATGGTCTCGCCAACCGAGAGGTGTTCGCACCATGGCATGTGGCCAAGTATGTTGATACGAACGCTTTCGCAGTACGAAAGCAGGCTACTCCCCAAAGAGAGGTTAGATTAGCATTGATACGCTATAAGTCAATCATAAAATGCCAAAAAATAATTTTTGCATCTGATAAAGCGTAAAGTTGGAAACGCTAGCAAATACTCTTGGAGCAGATAAATGATTTAGAGAATTATGAGCATAAAAAAAACCCTTCACGCTAAATTTTCATAGCCTGAAGGGTTTTTTAATGCGTGGCGCTTTTTAGTAATCAACGGTATAGCTTAAGCCATAAGTCGTGCCTGATGCAGGTAATCGGTTCAAGTCATTAGACGTAAACGTGGTTTGATGATAGACCGTTAGATAGTCTTTATTAAGCAAGTTATAAACCCCGTAACCTACTCGGCCGACTGGCATGTTCACTTGGCCCAATACATCGAGAGTCATGTAGCCTGTAACTGGCTGTACAAATTCCCTAGAATTAGGGTCTTGTTGTTGATCTTTAAAAGCTCTATCATCACCGCCGATGGCCAATGCTTGCAGACGTATGTTGCTGCCTTCATCAAATTGGTACTGGGCAAATGCGGTGCCTTTTAGTGGTGTTAGGCGTACAGCATCCAGCTCCAACCAATCACCATTATAGTCATATTGACCACGGGTATAAGCTACACTACCGCCCACTTGCCACTTATCATTAATATCGTGACTAAGCGAGCCTTCCACCCCATAGACACGCTCATCAGTATCGATGACTTCTACGGTATCAGTAAGGCGCACCACCTTATCTGATTCGTTATAAAAACCACTCAAGCGTGCCGCTGTATCACCGTGCTTGCCTTGCCAACCAAACTCGTAGTTATTGGTTGTAATCGGTTGTACATTGTCTGAATTAACCACGAAACCGGCACGTACATCACGTAGCGCCCGTTGAATATCGGCTGTCGTAAACCCTTGTGAAAAATTAGCAAAAACTTGATCATTCGGTGTTATCTGATAGCTAGTACCGAGATTAAACAAGGTTTTGTCGTGATCTGTGCTACCTTTTTCTACGTTGCCAGCTTGATAGTCAATGCCGTAAGCTGCACTTGTTCCACTGATAGCAGAACTATTAAAATACTCTTCAAGCAGTTGCTCATAGATGGGCGTAAAGGTATCAGTCTCAGATTTTAGCTTTTGGTAACGCACACCAGCACTGGTATGCCACTTGTCAGTTATATCTACATCTGCATTGACAAAAGCGCCCCATTTATCGATGGTAGTATCTGGTCCACCATTATAAGTAAGCCCATTTGTTTGGGCACTTAAGCCATTACTAGCAAGAAACGTATTTAGATCTTGACCGTAGTAAGTTTGCTCACTGTTTTCGCGCTCGAAATCAGCACCGTAGCTAAACAGTGTCTTTTTGCCTGCGACTTCCGTCTCGGTTTGCATGGCGGCACGTAAGCCCATTACTTCGATATCAGCTTCTGATTGAGTGACAAATGTTGCAGCACTTGCCAGTTTCTTCAGTGTGGCTGTATCAGTTAGGCCATTGTTTTGCCATACTTCAGTCGCTTGGTCTCCTGCAGTTTTACCAGAAGGGTAAAAACGGCCTTTCTCATCTCGGTAGTAACCCGTCAAGCTTAGGCTAGACCCTGAGCCTACAAAATCATCGTCGTTATAGCTCAAATTTACTGAGCTTTTTTCGGTATATGGCTCATTTTCTACGTTGGCACCATCAATGGCCTTCAAAGAAGGTTTTGCGCCAAATAACACTGCCAAACCATCACCATAATCTGGGCCATAGTCGGTGTCTTGCTCATCTTTGTAGTAAGTCACTGCAAGATCAAGACGCTGGCTGTCAGTGAGCTCTACACCCAAGCTACCATTCACACTTAGCGATTCGGTATCTTGTTGGTCCGTTTGGTTGACATCTGGGCTGATTCGATTGCCTTTGCTATCAAACTTGCCGCCTTTATTATCATAATCAACATCTAGACGACCATACACTTGCTCGCCGCCATATCCTAATGTTTGCCCTACGTGATAACCCAATGAGTCTGACTCAAAATTACGACTGCTACTGACACCGACTCTAGTTTGTCTGATAGGGCCATACCCTACTAAAGATTTGGTCACAAGGTTAATTAGGCCACCTGCTGCACCAGCACCGTAGATACTGGTAGCACCTGAAAGCACCTCTACCCGCTCAAGCTGCGCAGGATCGATACTATTGAGCTCGCGTGAAAGACTACGCGAGCTGCTTAAAGGCACACCATTCAACAAGAACTGTACAGGGCGACCGTGCATGGTCGTACCATAGTTACTGGTTGAGCCACTACTGGCACCCAGACTCGGTATCAATTGTGCCAAGATATCACCAGTGGTACGGTCACCCGTTGCCTGCATCTGAATCTCATTTTCAGTAATTACTTGGGTGACTGCTGGCATCTCACTAATTTTCTGTGCCAGTGCCGTGCCCGTTCTAGCTTTAGCAGTAACATTGATAGTGTCTAAAGTCACATTAGGCGTCTCATTAGACACTGTACTTGAAGCCAGTTCCGCTGAAACCTGCGCATTTAATGAAACGTCTACTGCATTGTCGGTTTGTGCATATAATTGCTGACTAATACAAAGGGTAAGAACAGATAGAGCAACTTGATGATGGCTTTTCATAATTTTTTCACTTAGGTTATTTTACTTAGTTGAATAAATAAACAGTGATATGAGTAATATTTAGCTAATAATACTGTGTGTACTAACTTTGTGAAGAGCATTGTAAATGATAATCGTTTTTATTTCCATATGTATTAATATCTTGTTAGCAGCGTTTATTTGTGTTGTTTTCACAGGTATAGTTTGCTATTTAATCTTTGATAATTTCATTAGTCATTGAATAATTTATCTAGCTCATTGTTACGATAGACATTGAAGAAACGTTGGAGTTCCATCTCATCCTCTCTATATTCATTTTGACGACCTGATAATAGCTGCTATGCTACATCAACAGATAATATAAATACATCATCACTATCCATAATGGCAATATCGCCTGAACGAATCGTCGTTGCCTGCTCACCGAAGCGATAGGCAATATCGGACGCCAGCGTGCCTTGTGCTTGAGTGCTCTTGAATGTGGTCACAGCGCTGATACCCTGCGCAAATAGAGGAAAACTCAATTTACTTTTAGCCAGTGGGTGAAAAGGACAATTGATTAATGATGCCCACTGCTCTGCGGCGATTAATGTCTGATGCCAAAAATCAATAATATTTCCGTCTTGATAAGTTAAAGTAAACCCCGATACGGGGTATTTGTTTATGGGGATCGTGGTAGTTTGCACGCTGAAGGAATTGTGAATAATAAAATCACCGCGATGACCACCAGTATTTCTTGGATCGCGCTTGCCATGCCGTCACTACTACCTGCTGCTAATAACTGCGCACTTCGACTGTCTATATAAAGGGTGGACAGCGTGATAAATATAGTAGAGATGATGCGGCGACTGATGTTATTAAGGGCGGCTCCCTCAGTGACCGCGTGTTTGGGTAAGCTGCTAAACCCTACCGTTGTGGTTGGTAGGTAAGCCAAACCTACCCCAATACCTCGCACACTCATAATTAGCATTAATAGCCAAAGTGTGGGCTGATACAAGCACCATGCCAGCATCAAGGTAGACAGCGCACTAATCGCAATTCCTACGATGCCAATCCCTCGGGCACCTTGCTTATCTACCATCTTGCCAGCGTAATGCGTGGTGATACTAGCCACGAACGTCGCGACCATCAGGACAACACCTGTCCATAAAGCACTCTCGCCCATCACGTCTTGTATCAACACGGGCAATAACAAGAGGCACAGCATCATAAGCAAACTGACAAACCCAATGGTATCGAAAGGGCTTTTTTTATCATGTGAGCGTATGTCAGGTATTAATCGCTATACCATCGCCATGACTGCCACACTGAGTGGCAAGGTAATGGCAAACAGTGTCCACCACGCAAACTGCTCAACCAAGTAAGCACCGACCAAAGGGCCAAACGCCAATGACATCATAATGACAATGCCCCATAACGCCATTACTCTGCCGTGCTGTGTCTGCGGATAAATCTGGTACAGCATACCAATAGACAGTGGAATTATCAGACCGCCACTCAGCCCTTGTATAGCCCTAGCAATAATGACAAAACTCATACTAGACGCCAGCATACCAATGACTGAGCCCAGCATAAATCCAAAAATTGCCGCCAAATAAACATGCTTAAAAAGAAACTTTTTGTTTAAGTAGCCACTAAGCATCAGCCCCACACTCATGGCCAAGACATAAGCATTTAACACCCAGCCGCCCATCACAATGTCGACATCAAACACCGACATGAAGACAGGAATCGCTGGATTAAGCGCACTATTGCTAAAGCTGACCACCGTACCGCCGAGTAGTAATGTCAGTAATATCTGCTGTACTTGTTTGTCGGTCAAGCTATTACTACTACTTTGAGAGGCTTCGTTTATAGGAGACTCATTTGTAGATACCTTGTTTATAGGGGCTTTATTTATAGAGGCGTTGCTCATTAAGCAGTGGCACCATAAAATTGGGTAACGGTCGGCATGACTTGCTCCTAGTTATTATTTTGCTAGCCTGCCGAGCACGTCATCCAATCTCGCTGAAACTTGGCATCGTTATTCGTATCAAACTGCTGATCAAATAAGGTTCGATAGGCCTCTGCTGAATAAAGTCAAAATTGTCGGCTATTCAATGCTTGAAGACATGAGCTATCTATTTACTGAGGCTGGTACCTTACGAATGAGCCATAAGAAGTAGCCACCACCGATAATCGCTGCAATCGTGCCCGCTGGCAGCTCATAAGGGAAAATAACATAACGGCCAATCCAATCTGCTATCACCATCACCCCTGCCCCTAAAAGTGCAGCTAGTGGCAATTGTCGTTCAAGCTTCACAGCTCCCAGTGAGGTAGCTAAGTGAGGCACCATTAAACCAATAAAGCTCAATGGTCCAACGGCAAGCGTGCTGGCCGTACTAAGTGCTGCTACTAATGCCAATAATGACAAAGTCACTGGCGTAACTGCCACACCTAAATTACGCGCCACACCTGTACCTAGTCCAAGAACTCGCAAAGGCTTAATCAGCAGTAGGCTGAGTATAAATAAGATAGCGGCAATGCCAATGAGATACCATACTGTACTGGGCTGAGCGCTATAAGTTGTCCCTGATAACCAGCTAAGCATCGCTTCTAGACGCGGGTCTCCTGAGAGCTTGACCATATGCATCACCCCATCCATCATGGCGGCAATACCTATGCCTACTAACAATAAATAACCTGAGCTGACCCTGCGTGCCAGCCAAATAATCAATAGCAGCACGGCCATCGCCCCTGACAACCCTGAAACCAGTAACGTCCCTGCTCCCGCAGATAGTCCTAAACTTGGCAGTAATAAAAACCCTAAAATAACCCCAAGTGCCGCGCCTGAACTGACACCCAATACCTCAGGACTAGCCATAGGGTTACGCGTTAAGGTTTGCAGTAGCACACCGGCGACTGCTAACATCAAGCCTGTCGCTGCAGCACTCAAACTGCGAGGTAAGCGGTACTGCTGAGTGAGTGCCCAGTCCGTACTGAGCCCCCAACCATTGATGTCTTGTACAAAAAGACAAGCCAGCATAATGATAGCGAGTACACTAACGCCCCATCGCCAAAAGGCAATAGATGTATGCTTACCCGCAAGCATCGGAGTCACTGTCTCTATCCGCTCGCGACGCTGACGCAAAATCAGCCAAATAATCAGCGGTGCACCCAAGATACCTGTCATGGCACCAGCTGGAATCTGCATATCAAGTATTGGCTCAAGCAATAACGCGACATTGCTAGTCAATAATAACAGCAGCGCCCCTAACCCAAAGGCAGTCGCTAAACGCTTACCAATAGCAGAGATGCCCAGCGCATTGACTAAACTTGCCGCACCAAGACCAATAAAACCAATCAAGCCAACTTCACTAATCACTAAAGCCGTCACAACGGCGACCACCAATACAATAAGTGCGCGAATCCCATTAATAGGCACGCCCAAACGTTTGGCCTGCGTATCATCTAGACTCATCAGCG
Source organism: Psychrobacter sp. APC 3279 (assembly GCF_030407795.1). Classification (NCBI taxonomy): domain Bacteria; kingdom Pseudomonadati; phylum Pseudomonadota; class Gammaproteobacteria; order Moraxellales; family Moraxellaceae; genus Psychrobacter; species Psychrobacter sp. APC 3279. The sequence goes on from NZ_JASDCR010000017.1 coordinate 39,450, forward strand.
TTAATGGTTTTAGTAATGGCAGACATACGACCGCCATCAAAATAGCAGTGATGACTAGCGCGATACTGGTATGCCAGCTATTTTGTGCCAAAAACCCAGCGGCCCACGACAGCATGCCATTGCTACGCTCAGCAAAAAATAGCACTAGTACATTGGCTACGGCCGCCAGCAAAATATTGACCACCAAACCGGCCAGTATCAAAATCAATGGATTAAATCGACTGGGTGCTGATAAGGCAAAGACCAGACCCATACTGATGATAGCCCCGACAAAGGCCACATAAATACCACCATAAATAGCCAAGCTAGGCAAAAATAACGTGACAATAAGCATGGCCAACTGTGCACCCACGCCGACCCCTAACGTTGTATCTGATGCTAGTGGGTTTTTTACCAATTGCTGTAGTAAAATACTGACCACGCCTAATAGCCCGCCAGCCAACAACGCCACTACGCTGGTTGCCACTATATGTAGCTGTATCGCCATACTGGCAATATCCAATTGCGAGCTAGGTATAAGCAAGTCGCTCAGTGGGCGCGTCCATTGCTGATCTAGCAACGCCCAGCTACTCCATAATGACAAAGCCGCTAATCCGATGAGCATGGCCCAGAGTCGCCAAGACAAATTGGTAAACAAGGAAGTTTGAGAATCGGGTTGATTGGGTGGCTGATTCAGTGGTGATGACTGTTTGGACGATTGCGACGATGATAACGTTGATGAGGATGACGATAGAGATGAATCCGAAACCGTTGCTACTTGAGAGGCTAATGTCATCATATGAGCACTGTCGTTATGAGAACTGTCGGCGTGGTTATTGATATTATTGTTTTTGTTGTTAGTATCTACATTGGCGCTCATAGTACTTCCCCGCCTTTTAATGAAACTTCTGACAAGTTATTTGCTAAGCTGACCAATGACGACATCCCACCATAAATCCATACTGGTGGTAGCTCGCCCACACAGCGGGTATTACCATAACCAAGGCGCTGCCAAATCAAGCTGTCATCAATTTCAGCTCTAGTGATTGGGCTCAGCGGGTCGATAATTAATAGACAGGTCTCATCATCTAATTGTGCCAAATCTCCCATTCGTATTGGCACAAACCCCCACTGATTGCCCTTGCCCAATACCACAAGCTCTCTATCCATCTGCTCTAGCGCAGGCTGAAATAAGCTATTTGCCACATACATACGCATGTTATTAGCATCCGCAAACTGTACCACTGCAAATTTCTTGGCTTTTGGATAACGCTGCTGGAATTGCTGACTGGCCAGCTGTATGTCTTTCTGGCTTTGTACAATATAGTCTTCAGCCATCTTCGGGTTATCGATTAGTACGCCAAGCTCTCGCGTCGGTTCCGTATAGTCAGCCCACGTTGCCGTCTCTCCTTTGGCAGCAAACATCACAGACTTCGCAGGAACATCGCCGTATAAATTGCGTGCATGCTCATAAAAATAATTATCTATGACCATATCGACAGGCAGTTGGGCGATTAGCTCAGCGTTGGGCTGATAACGGATGCCTAAGTCTGTTATCGATGTTGGTAGTTTGGGGCTTCCCACCCATCTGTCCCAAACCCTGACATCACCTGTCGCAATTGGTGCGTGCCCCATCGCTGTCAAAGTCGCTGCATTACCCCAGTCGGGAGACACGATATTCATCCTATCGCTATGACTGTTTTCTACTTCTGAGGTAGTGGATGTTTGACTATTACAGGCGGTCAATACCAAGCACCATGCGAGGGCGAACCATTTCAGTGTTGTCATTACTGATACTGACGTCACTATTGGACGTTTCGATAATTTATCTGTATAAAAGACGGGAGGCATAGAAGCGTATCTTTGTAGGCGAATTAAAAAGAAGGAGCAGAAACCAAACGTTAAGCGACTGCGACAGGCTGTCCAGTAATAGGATGACTGAGTAGCTGCATATCGACATTAAAGATATCGTGTAGCACGGTAGGTTGCATGGTACTGGCGATATCGCCGTTATGACATATTTGACCATTTTTCAGCGCGATGACTCGATCAGCATATTGCGCGGCCAAATTAATATCATGAATAATAATTACCACGCTTAAGCCTTGCTCATCCACCAAACGACGAATAAGCTGAATGACTTCGATTTGATAGTGCATATCAAGTGCAGCAAGTGGCTCATCGAGCAATAAGTAACGGGTATCCTGTGCCAGACACATCGCGAGCCACGCACGAGCACGCTCACCACCTGATAGTGTGGCAGTAATTCGATCAGCAAACGCTTCGGTTTGAGTCACTTTTAATGCTTGCGCAACTTTGTCTTTATCTGTTTGAGTTGGCTTTTGCAGCCATTTTTGATGGGGATAGCGCCCTAGCATGACCAGCTCGCGCACAGTAAATCCAGCAGCTTCTGGCAATTGCTGCGGCAGATATGCCATTTGCCGCGCTAACTCCTTACTGCCGTAGTCATTGATACTGTGCTCATCTAAAGTGACATTGCCGCTACTACTTGCCATCTCACCTGCTAGCGCTTTGATCAAGGTCGACTTGCCAGACCCATTATGCCCAACCAGAGCCACCAACTGATTGGTGTCAATCTCACAAGTCACGTTGTCTAATAGAGTATTTCCTTGACGGCTGATAGTCAGCTGGTTTGCACGTAGCATATAAGCACTCATTGTTGATAAAAATAATATGTCATAAAAATTATGGTTTATCGGCCATCGGTTATAGACCGATTTTTGATGATCAAACCACAATAAAAATTGATTTTACTCGTAAATGATAACAAAAACAATTATCATTAACTATAAACTCATTCACTTTAATTTCAACGCTCTGTTGATTGCGAGTATTTATATGACCAACCTTCTTTTAGCTTCTACAGAAAACAATGATAACCAAAACAGCCAATACACCTCTCTAAACGACCCTGAAATAGCAAGTGTGGTCGCTCATATTAATGAAGAGCACCTTGACGAACTGCTTGGATTCTTGAATGCATTCACTTCATTATCTACCGCCGAATTGGATCTGGTCGATGCGCAGATAACTGATATTTATGCTGAAGGTATTGCTATACAGACTTGTCCAAAAAGCCTAGAGAATCAACCAACTGATGCTCAAAATAACTCGCTTCATGACCAGACCTTCTTTATCGCTTTTGCTGCCCCCATCTCCCAGCTTGATGACTTGCAAGCCCAATATATCTTGCTAAAACAAAGAGCAGATAAAAAGCTAGGCAAAAAAACAATCAAACTGACCAAACAAGTATTTGAGGTACAAAACAGTTATAGAGTCAGCAAAAATATGCTGCGCCTTGAATTGAGCATGCCGTCATTAAATAGTGATACGCAATTAAATAATACCGCTCAGTTAAATAATACTAAGGGCGTCACAAGCTCGACGTCAGTACCTACCAATGAAGCAGGTTACGCATACTTGTTTGATTTAGAGCACAATGCAATGACCAATGCATTGATGACTGACAGCACTGATGGCAATAAAGCTGGTGACTATAAAACTAATGGTAGCGATAAGGAGAACGTACGCCCTGCTCGTCCTCACTGTTATTACACTTTGAGAAAAGCATGGCAAGCTGATGATGGAATACGAGCATGGGTTGATGTTTTTTTGCATGGAGATACACCAGGTGGCAACTGGGCAGCAGCACTACAAGCGGGCGAGACCGTCGTTACAAAGCGAGAGTTTCCAGAAAAGGTAGAGCACTTACGAAACGGTCAAGCGGTACTGATTGTCGATGAGACATCAATGCCAACGGCAGCACGACTGCTGGAGCTATGGAACAACCCTACGCCACCATTGGTCATTTGTGTGACGCAAGATGCAGACGATCAAAGCTATTTTGATACTGTAAAAATGCGCAGTGGCATTGATAACATTGGTAATGACAACAGCAATACTGACAGTGACACTAATAATGATTGCGATACTGAAAGCCGCAAGGATGATCATTTTACCGTATTGCCTATAGTAACCAATCAGGTTAACTCAGGGGCAGAGTTAGCCACGCTAATCGACAGTAAATTCGGCGATTACTTGATTAATAACCCTTTACAAATGGATAAAATTTGGGGAGCACTAGAAGCAAATACTGCCAAAGCATTGCGTCCGTTGCTGAAAGACCGACTTGGACTAAGTCGTACTGATGTCGTGGTAAAGGTCTACTGGCGTCACGATTAGTTTAGCCTTATAAAATGAAACTCAAAACCTATCCTATATATAGTGGATGCTACTGGCGAATCCACTATTAATGTTTGCAGCATCGAATGTTTGTAGGGTATAGTTTTCATTTTGAACGTTTAATCAATATAGCCTATAGTTAGATAACCTTATCGCTAGGATTACCAGTGATAGTCGAGTAGCACCCAGAGACTCACTTCTAATAGACTGTCTAACACCTGTGCCAGAATGCACTGTTATTTTTCTAACCCAAGGATGATATATGAAAAAACTTAGGACACCTGATTCGTATTTTGCTAACTTGCAAGATTACGATTTTGAACCGAACTATTTGATGGTCGATGATACAGAAGGTGGCGAGCTGCGAGTACACTACCTTGATGAAGGTCCAAGCGACGCCGACCCCATCTTGTTATTACATGGTGAGCCTTCTTGGTCTTATCTGTATCGTAAAGTCATTCCCATACTAACAGCAGCAGGACACCGCGTTATTGCGCCAGACCTTCCTGGGTTTGGACGTTCAGACAAACCTGCATCGCGTATTGACTACACTTATCAGCGCCATGTCGATTGGATGCAATCGGTGCTTGATCAATTAGATTTAAAAAATATCACCCTGTTTTGTCAAGATTGGGGCGGTTTAATCGGCCTACGCTTAGTAGCAGCACATCCTGATAAATTCGATCGCGTTGCAGCAGGCAACACAATGCTACCGACTGGAGATCATGATCCGGGCGAAGGTTTTCGCAAGTGGCAGAAGTTCTCTCAGGAGACGCCGCAATTTAATGTAGCAGGCACCATTAAAAGCGGTACTACAACGACATTATCTCAAGCCGTACTGGATGCTTATGATGCGCCCTTCCCTGATGAGTCCTATAAAGAAGGCGCCAGACAGTTTCCTATCCTAGTGCCCACGACACCAGATGATCCTGCTTCAGAAAACAACCGTGCAGCTTGGGTCGTGCTGAGCAAATGGAGCAAGCCATTTATCACATTGTTTAGTGATTCCGACCCCGTAACTGGTGGCGGCGATCGCATCATGCAAAAGCTAATTCCGGGTAGCAAAGGTCAAAATCATACGACTATCACTAATGGCGGTCATTTCCTGCAAGAAGACCAAGGCGAAACGTTGGCTGAGCTTCTACTGAAGTTCATCAATGACAATCCGAAAGCACAGTAATAAATAATAAAAACCCTGATTGCTAATGTACTAGCAATCAGGGTTTTTAGTAATACTATAATGATTGGTCAACGACAAAAGGCGCGAGCTGTCATAACTAAAAAACCTACTCTCTATACAACCTTACTACACGATATTTTTAAAAATATCATCAATATACTTCTCTACTGCATCATTGTCGTTAGTGACCTGCGCATAAGTTCTAAGACCTATAATTTGAATTTGAAAATAACGCGCCAGCTCAACTGGGTCTTTTTCTGCGCTAATCTCACCGCTATCAATGGCTTGTCCAAAGAGCACGGCAAACGACGCCTCTATACCTTCCAATATATTTGTTGCATGTGCGAGCAAATCTGGACTATCGTTTTGAGTAAGCTCAGCGACTGTCTTGACGATCATGCACATACCACTAGGCGCAGTAGAGCTATTACAGACAATCACCGTATGGATAAAATGTTTTAAGCCATCCAGCACTGTGTCTTTTTGCTCAATACAGTCGGCCAATCTCTTGGCACCATCTGCAGCATAGCGATTCAGCGACTCTGTAAATAGCTTATCTTTACTACCAAAAGCTGCATAAATACTACCTGGGTGCATATTCACCACATCTTGCAAATTGCGCATTGATGTCGCGTGATAGCCTTTTTCCCAATAGAGATTTTTTGCTTTTTCGATCACATCCTCACGATTGAACTTTATCGGAGCACTCATAATTTTCACCTTAATATCTCTGCCTTAAAATCTATTTTAAGGCAAAGTTTGTAGAATCAACCTTAGTTACTGGTTTTAATCACTTTTTATATTATAAAACTTATTAAGTCTCTTTGCTTCGATTAACTGTTTTTATCAAAGTTTTGCGGATAAAGCGCGCGTGCAGCAACATCATCAAACTCAGTTTTAAAATCAATACCTTTAGGAATGTCACGGGCTTTTTGTACCGCTGGGCGGGCATTGATACTATCAAACCAGCGCTTTAGATTCGGATAATTATCCAAACCGCCTTCGCCTAGCACGACAGTCGCCTTATCAATCCAGCCCCAAGTAGAAATATCAGCGATTGAGTAACTATCACCAACCATATATTCACGGCCTTCTAGATGCGTATCTAGCACTTTATAATGACGCTCAGCTTCACGAAGATAGCGGTTAATGGCATATGGGATTTTCTCTGGCGCTTTATGCCTAAAGTGAACAGACTGACCAGAAAAAGGGCCCAATCCAGATGCTACAAACATTAGCCATGACAGCATCTCGCTACGATCTTCTGGCTGTCCTGCCAGCTTGCCTGTTTTTTCAGAAAGATACATCAAGATAGCTGTAGAATCAAACACGCGTTTGCCATCATCTTCTAGCGCAGGTGTTTTGCCGTTTGGGTTGATAGCACGGTACTCAGGCGTATGCTGCTCGCCTTTTAGCGTATCCACTGCTACAAGCTCATAAGGCAGCCCAGTTTCTTCAAGAAACAATGCTACTTTCATTGGGTTTGGCGTTTGATGAAAATAAAATTTAAGCATAACTTTATCCTATTATATGAAGACAGTCGTTTGATGACTATCAAATCTAGTGACTATACTAATGACTATAAAAGCTGTAATGAGATAACAAAAATAGACGTCGAAATTTGAAGCACATTTTTATTGTCTGATATACACTATAACCACAAATGAACGGTCGTTCAAGTAATGTTATATATTGATATAATAAACACAGTGTCGATATAACTCTGTTCGCATATAGACTCTTTTACCAACAGACATCCTCAAAACTCACCTAACCATCACACCAATTCAAAGGATTAGAAATGACTACATTAACCGTCATCGCTCACATAACAGCAAAGGACGATAGCATCGATCTCGTAAAAGCTGAACTCGAAAGACTCATACCAGCTACTCGCAGCGAAGAAGGCTGTATTCGTTATGATTTGTTCCAAGATAATGAAAAACCCTCTCACTTTATGTTTCATGAAAGCTGGGCTACGCGCGAGCTATGGCAAACCCATATGGAAAATCAACACTTAAAAGACTTCTCTGCCGCAACAGACGGCGCGGTTGAATCATTTGTTCTACATGAGATGACTGAAGTTAATTAATCTCGATTCACTCAATCCTTTCAATAAGCTTTGCCCGTAATACTAGAGAAAATAACGTTATTAACGCTAACAATCACTTGTTTACCGTTATTTTCTCTTATTACTTACACGGTGTTACCTTCTTAAGATGCTGATATTAATAGAATAATATGAATTAAGCAGAGGAATGTAATTGAGCCATTACAATTTAATTGAACGATTACTCAAATAATTATTGAGCGATTGCTCAATATCATTTATAGCAGTCTCTATTGACTCGCTTACTAAGCAAAGTTGCTAATTTTGAGTAACTACTCAAGCTAATAATTAAATGTAAATCAGCGATTGCTTTGAAGCGGGCATGAAAACTCTAAAACACACTAAATCTCAAACCTATTATTAGGAATTATATTATGACCGAGTTTACTCTACACGATAAAGACACAGCCCCAGCAGAAAGCAAAGACCTACTTGATTCTTCTATCAAAGCATTTGGCATGGTACCTAACCTACATGCCGTGATGGCTGAAGCGCCTGGCTTGCTAGAAGGCTACCAAAAGCTACATCAACTGTTTTTAGACAGCAGTTTTGATGATGAAGAGACTACTGTGGTATGGCAAACTATCAACGTTGAACATGCTTGCCATTACTGTGTGCCTGCGCATACTGGTATAGCTAAGAGCATGAAAGTAGATGACGCTATCACGGATGCATTACGTGATGAGACGCCGCTACCAACTGCACGTCTAGAAGCGCTACGTGACTTTACACTTTCTGTCGTACGTGGTCGTGGTAACGTTGATGACAGCGCGGTTCAAGCATTTTTAGATGCTGGCTACACTAAGCGTCAGATTCTTGAAGTTATTCTTGGTGCAGCTCAAAAAGTCATGAGTAACTATACGAACCACCTAGCTAACACACCAGTCGACAAGCCATTCCAGAAATTTGAATGGCACAAAGCTGACTAATACGTTTTTCAGCTAACGCTGACACAGTCCATTTGATGTTTTCATACTGTTGTTCGAAACATCTTCGGGCAGCAGTTTTTCATTTTAATTTATCGCTAATGAGAGATCCTATGGAACAGGTAAAAAAACCCTTACAAATAGACATTGTGTCAGACGTTGTATGCCCTTGGTGCGCTATCGGTTATAGCCAATTGGCCGAGGCATTAAAACAAACCAACACGCCGCACGAGATTCACTGGCACCCATTTGAATTAAATCCTAATACGCCACACGAAGGACGAAACTATCGTGAGCATATCATGGAGAAGTACGGTACGACTGCTGAGGACGTTAAAGAGAGCCGAGCTAGAATGACAGCAGCAGGTGCAGAAACTGGATTTAACTTTCAGTTTACCGATGATTTCCGTACCTACAATACTTTTAATGCGCATCAGTTGCTGCATTGGGCTGATCAGCAAGGACGTATGCACGACCTAAAACAAGCATTATTCGTTGCACATTTTGTTGATAATAAAAACGTGGCTGACAGTACCGTACTGGCAGATGTCGCAGCAGATATTGGACTAGATCGTAATAAAGCACTCGCCGTTATCGCAGATCAACGCTTTGCCAATGTGATACGTGAAGCCGTACAGCATTCAAAGCAGCAAGGTGTTCAAAGCGTACCATCCGTTATCTTTAATGGTCGTCATCTGGTGAGCGGCGCGCAAGGTGTAGAAAACTACAAAAACATCTTAAAGCAACTAGCAGACATGCCAGAATAAAAACAATAAACTGGACCTGATTTACCAACTACACCCTACTGAGCACAGTATATAAAAAGGTATCATCATTATGTCAAACTCTAATTATTACGAGCCACCCAGCGTCTGGACATGGGATGCAGAAAGCGGCGGCAAGTGGGCAAGTGTCAACCGCCCTATCGCTGGCCCAACGCATGAAGCAGAACTACCTCGCGGCAAACACCCTTTGCAAATTTACTCAATGGGCACCCCTAATGGTCAAAAAGTCACTATTATGGTCGAAGAATTATTGGCGTTAGGTGTAACAGAAGCTGAGTACGACGCGCACCTGATTCAAATTGGTGAAGGCGGACAGTTCTCATCAGGTTTCGTTAAGCTAAATCCAAACTCAAAAATTCCTGTACTTTTGGATACAGAGACTGGTAGCCGAGTGTTTGAGAGTGGCGCTATTTTATTCTATCTTGCTGAAAAATTCGGAAAACTACTGCCTAAAGATGCAGCAGCACGTACTGAAGTGATGAATTGGCTCTTCTGGTTACAAGGCTCTGCCCCTTACTTAGGTGGCGGTTTTGGACACTTCTACTTTTATGCGCCAGAGAAATTTGAGTACCCTATCAATCGATTCACGATGGAAGTAAAACGCCAATTAGATGTACTAGAACGAGAGCTTGCAGAAAATCGCTATCTAGGTGGCGATGAGTATACGATTGCAGATATCGCCACTTGGCCTTGGTATGGCAATCTAATACTAGGTGAAGCATACAATGCGGGAGAATTCCTACAAGTTGAGAGCTATCCAAATGTACGCCGCTGGGCAACTGAGATTTTAGAGCGTCCTGCTGTGCAACGTGGTCGTAAGGTAAACCGTACTTGGGGTGAACCTGCTGAGCAATTACACGAACGTCATGATGCCTCAGATTTCGAGCTAAAAACTCAAGATAAACTAGATGCTCAGACAACTGAAGAAGCGAAAAAATAGACGCTTTGTCTATGACTTACTAGCTTACTTAAGTAGTCTTATTGAGCAATTTTAAAGGTGATGTTAACTTTTCCTGTTACTACTTGGGACTACTGTAAACATCCCATACTTTTGCACTTAAGACTGCTAATGTAAGGCTGTTAAATACCAACCATAAAAATACTATTAAAAAGGATAAGAACTATGTCAACAGATTATGCTCAAAAAATTCAAGCCGGTACTACGTTTCCTGAAATGGAAGTACAAGTATTAAACGGTGAAATGACTTCATTAGGCAAACCTGAAAACGGTCATGACTGGAAACTGGTTGTTGTATACCGTGGTAAGCATTGCCCAATCTGCACAAAATATCTAAATACCTTAGAGACAGTAAAACAGTCTTTCTATGACGTCGGTGTCGATATCATTGCAGTATCTGCAAACAGCAAAGAACAGTTAGAAGGCCATCTAGATCAGATAGATGTCAGTTTCCCTATGGCTTATGGTCTGACTATCGAGCAGATGAACACGCTAGCTCTATATATATCTGACCCACGTTCAGAAAAAGAAACTGATCATCCTTTCGCTGAGCCTGCTGTGTTCGTTATCAATGCTGAAGGAAAAGTACATATCGTTGATATCTCAAACGCACCGTTCTCTAGACCAGATCTTGAAGCCTTGGCAAACGGTTTGGCTTTTGTTAGAAACCCAGAAAACAACTACCCTATCCGTGGTATGCACGGCTAATTGATATAGTAAATATAGAGTGTTGATTCACTCGATTATTTAGCTGATCGATATCTAACGGGTTAAATTATAGAGGGCGTATCGAGATAATTCTTGATACACCCTTTTTTTGTTTATTGATAACTTAATTGCTATCAAACGCAGTCGCTTCATATCTAACTTCATTAGTATTTGCTCAGTACTAATGTGTGAGTAGCACTGTGAATCTATAAAAAGAGGTTATAGACGAAACTCATAGACTAGCCAGCATATAAGGGCTATATTTGAGCTCGAAATATCATCATAGACACTTACCCTTTTAATTAATCTGTATTTCATTTTTTATCGGTTAGTTTTTATAAATAAAACAGACTGTGTTTATGGTCTGGTTCGTATTTCGCTTTGGCAAAATCTTGATATAATTGTACGTTCTAATTCACCAATGCTGTTTATTATTTGTTGTTAACACTCGTACACTGAGATTGATTTCTGCTAAAATCATGCAGCAACATTATCAATATCTCATCATAGGCATGAGTAAAAGGATTCGATATGCGATTGAAATCAATCGTTCAAAAACTACATGAACGCGCTCCAAAACTGGGCAAAGCTGCCTCACTGACGACGGCAACCAGCGTTATTACTTTTAATAGTATGTTAGCTGGGCTACCTGTATGGGTAATGGGTGCTACCAAGGCTATCACCGGTGCTGCCATCGCTGACAAAGCCGTTATCGATGTGACGAACTATTGGATCAATAGTAACAATGCATTGATCGATAACGTATTACCGCGCAAAGACTGGCGCATTAACTTACCTGATGATGTGCATACCAACGGTAAGTATCTACTGGTGAGCAATCATCAGTCATGGGTTGATACCAGTATCGTGCAATATATCAGCGAAAAACGTTTGCCATTAACGCGTTTTTTTACCAAGTTTGAGCTCATATACATCCCTGTCATTGGTCAAGCTTTCTACTTTCTCGACTTTCCTATGATGCGTCGTCATTCTAAAGAAGCCATCGCTAAAAACCCTGCTCTAAAGGGTAAGGATATCGAAGAAGCGAAACGAGCATGTGCATTGCTCAAGGACAAGCCCTTTACGCTATTGAACTATCTAGAAGGGACTCGCTTCACTCCTAGCAAACATGATAAGCAAGAATCCCCATATACACATTTACTTAAGCCACGCGCTGGCGGGTTATCACTGGCTATGAGTGCCTTAGGGGAAGAGATCGATGGGATTTTGGACATGACGATTGTCTACCCTGACGGTGTGCCTACTTATAGTGATCTATGGAAAGGTAACATCAAACGTCTAGGCGTCGATGTGCGACATATTGAGATACCCGAAGATCTGTTTACGGCGATCAAAAACGGCGGCTATGAAACAGATGAAGCGATAAAAGCACAGATGTTTGATTGGGTAGAGCAAATATGGCATCAAAAGGATCAGCTTATCACAGAAATGTTGGCTGACTTTGAGAACAAAGATGCTATCAAAACAAGTGATCTTTGATACTTTTACCTAAAGATACTCATATATAGATAAGAGTTTCTCATAGTGTAGTAAGTTCTAATACAGATAATTTGGCACCTCATGACTGAAAAGTTGACGTGCCAAAGTTTTTGATGATGTATGTTTTAATAACTAGCTATTAATAACGAAGTCATTCAAGCCTCTTCAATGTCTAAACCGATGACATGGTTAAGATGGCCAGTTTTTAGATATATTGTTGCGCCCTCCATCCCTGCTTTTATTTGTACATTTGTATCTATCGGTAGGCGTATCCAACTATTTTGCTGATATACCTGTCCACCCTCTATTAGCTCGCCTGCTACAACTAATATTTCTGCACCGTCATGGACTGCCTTAGTGAATAGCAACTCGCCTGCATCGATACGCTGTAGACTAACGTGTTCTACCCCATCGGAAAAAAGCGGGCAGACAGTACGGTTGCCTTGTTGCTGCCAATTAGCATCATTATAAGTGTCGATAGCCACGTGCTGCGTTTCGTCAGACGACATTTGCCGTAACTTGACGAAAATAACAGCACCTTCGTCACTATAAGGCCGATGACCTGAAGACGGTGGATTACGTAGATACCAACCTGCTGGATAATGAGTGTCATCTGCAGAAAAAGTGCCTGATAGTACTAAAATCTCTTCGCCGCCTGGATGCAGATGGTGCGGAAAGTAAGAGTTTGGCGCGTAACGTACAAGACTGGTAGCACGAGCCTTCTCCGCGCCCACACGATCAAGCATCACACGCTCTACACCGTTTTGTGGTGACTTAATCCATTGATGTGCTTCAGGAGTCAGTGAAGCGCGTTGTGAAAAATCCGCATTGATAAGCATAAAATATTCCAAAGGTATTAAATGATTAGGGCGTACCCACAATATAAAACTGAGGACACGCCCTAGACGATAAACACAAATATATGACGTTATTACCGCACTAGAATGACCGGCGATAACGTGCTAGCGATAATTTCTGTCGTTGTACTACCGAGAAACAATTGCTGCCATTTCGAATGTCCGTACGCACCCACCACCATAATGTCGACATTGTTCTCTACCTGAAACTTTAACAACCCATCTACCGCATCAGAAGCAGATAAATGATGTGCTTCAACGACAAACCCAGCATCTTCTAACTGTGCAGCGGCGGCGCTCATACTTTGCTTGGCGGCATCGTTATGATTGCCTACCATCACGATGTGACCTTTTAAACCTTTTAATAGTGGACTTTTTGACACCATTCGTGCTGCTTTAATAGAGGTTTTACTACCATCAAAGGCAATCATATAAGAGTTTGGCTCTTCAAATTTCTCCGAGCAAATCAATATAGGAATATCTGAGCCACGAGCGACCGTCTCAATCTGACTACCAATATTGATCCGACTGTTCTTATGATCTTCTCCGCGTCGTCCCATCACAATCGCACGATTTTCTTCTTTAAAATGCTCAATACTAGGAAGCAACTTACCGTGGCGTTGATAAACGCGAACATTGACATCAGCGAAACTGCTTTGAATGTGGCTTTTTGCATCTTGTACCAACGCATTACTATAGCTGTTGACGACTTTTGCTCTTTGCTCATCCAACTGGGACAACTCTTCTAACAAAAACTGACGACTATTTATGCCTATAGCACCTGATAAATCTCGTCTGGTCGATGCTGGTATGTCACTGACATGCAATAATCCAACAGGTACGTTTAGTTTACTGGCATACCACGCTGCATAGTCACAAACCGATTCAGTCACTGCCGAGCCGTCAATACAGGCCAAAATGTGCTGTGATGTTGTCATAATCTGTCCTTAAATTTAATTATTTAATCCTATACAGCTTGTTGGTTCTGACCAAGCTATGCTCTTTGGCTTATATACTCTGACTGGGGTATGTTTCATTTACCCTATAAGAGTTAGCTTTCAAAAATTATCTTATTAAGTAAATTTACCTCTTCATTTGATAATAACCAATTTACACGGCTTCATCCAGCGATGTGTGCAACCCTTTTGCAATAATTGTAATTTGTTACTGACAGCATCATGCATGGCTCACCGCAGACTGATACCTAGCTATATATAAAGTCTTATCATCGTCTGACCACATGCGCTAGCAAAGTTTGCTACAATGTATTTTTTAGCATTTATGATTTCGGTATCGTTATTTAGGTGATTGGATTATGGCAAAAAATGCCCTACAGGCTCAATTATTAAAGGCTGGATTGGTTGATAGCAAAAAGGCCAAGAAGATCAGCAAGCAAACGCAACATGCCAAGCGTACTGGTGACTCAGAAAGCGTCGAAGCAAAAAAAGCGTTGGCAGAGGCGCAAGCCCAAAAGCTAGAAAAGGATCAAAAGCTTAATCAAGAAAAGCAGCGCGTCTTGGAAGAGAAAGCGTTAAAAGCCAACATCGTGCAAATGATTAAGCAGCATCAAATTACTGAGACAGAAGGTGAGGTCAGCTATCAGTTTGTCGATGAGTCCAAGGTAAAGAAAATCGCTATCACTCAGAAACTCTACGATCAAATCGTGGCCGGTCACGTAGTCATCGCACGCTTGGAAGAAGGCTACGCACTATTGCCTCGTCCATTAGCTGATCGTATTGATTCAAAAATGGAAGGCTTTATGGTTGTGTCAAATGATACTGCTGAGGAAGCATTGGCAGAAGACGATCCATATGCCGCTTATGTGATTCCAGATGACTTGATGTGGTAAGGAATTATTCTACTGCTGTTGCCTTTACTATAGTGTTATAAGCATACCCTCAAAAGCCCTTTATAGAATTTATGTTCTATAAAGGGCTTTTTACATTTATACAAGTTAGGCAAATTTTTATAGCGCAAAATAAACGTTAAATGTGTCGATAGATTCAATCAAACGTACACAAATCGGGCTTCTTTAACCTAACATTGCTGGTTTGGTTAAAGAAAGTAACCTAGCGCTCTAATTGCCAGAACATGGATATAATCAACTTGAACAGTTATTCAATAACCACTACAATGCGTTTTTAGTACATTTTGTGGTAATACTTTGTTTATTTTTGAGTAATCACTCAACATTGTTCATATTTTACCTGTGTTTGTTACCTGATAGTTCGGTGCCATCGTGCCCGTTTTATTTGCTTAGCTTGTTTCAATTCACTTTCAGTTTTTCTCAACAAGAGATTATTTATGCCAAAACATTTACCACTCTCACTATTATTCCTTCGCCTTGGTGTTTTCATTGTGTTCTTCTTTTGGACGCTCGACAAATTTGTCAATCCTGACCACACCGCCAATGTATTTTCTAAATTTTATGCATTAGAAGGCTTAGGCACCAGTATCGTATACGTTATTGGTAGCTTACAAATCATACTGATCTTCTCGTTTGTCATGGGTTTATTCAAAAAATGGACATATGGCATCATTTTATTACTACACGCCGCCTCTACGTTTGCATCCTTTGGTCTTTATTTAACGCCTTTTGATAACTTGTTATTTTTTGCTGCATGGCCAATGCTGGCAGCCTGTTTAGCGCTGTTTTTAATGAGAGACTATGACACCCTAACATTGGGTAAAAATACGTCTCCAGTATAAATGCCAGCGGCAGTGCTTATTGCTACAGTAGTATAAACATCAGACAGCAAGACATAATGTATATACTATCAAGACTGCCGACTGCATTTTTTTATCGTAGTTAAGCGATTCAGACAATTCGATTTGATCGCCACCATTACTTAAACAGGATTGCTCAGGGATGAGTATTCTACAGTTTAAGCAATAACTACGATTTTAGCCTTCGCTCCCTTATTTGGCCGGATTTTTCATGATTAAAAGAATATTTTTAATACTATTAATATTGATATTAGCGGCAAGCTTTTTTCATTTTGACCTAAATCAATTATTGACGCTTGATGGCTTAAAAGGGTCGATGGCGCAATTTAATGAATACAAAGCGCAGTCACCGCTGTTGATTATCGGTGGGTTTTTCTTACTATATGTCGTCGTCACTGCCCTCTCCTTACCAGGCGCTGCGATTTTGACGCTAGCCGCGGGTGCACTATTTGGATTGGTTCAGGGCTTACTCGTTGCCTCATTTGCATCGAGTATTGGTGCTACCATTGCCTTCTTGGCATCGCGATATCTACTGCGTGACACTATCAAACAACGCTTTCCTGAGCGGTTGGCAGCTATTGATGCAGGCGTCGAAAAAGAAGGTGGATTTTATTTATTTACCTTACGTCTGGTACCCATATTTCCATTCTTTTTGATTAACCTATTGATGGGTGTGACGTCTATTAAAACATGGACTTACTACTGGGTCAGTCAAATCGGTATGCTGGCTGGAACGTTTGTCTTCGTCAATGCAGGGACACAGCTGGCACAGATAGACAGCTTATCGGGTATTTTATCTTTCAACTTAATTGTCTCGTTTGCGTTATTAGGTTTCTTCCCATTAATAGCAAAAGGAGTGTTGAACATGTTTAAAAAACGCCGTGTTTATAAAAACCACACCAAACCTAAAAAGTTCGATCGCAATATGATTGTGATTGGCGCAGGCGCAGGCGGATTGGTCACAAGCTACATTGCCGCCGCAGTCAAAGCAAAAGTCACACTAATTGAAGCAGGTGAAATGGGCGGCGATTGTCTAAATTATGGCTGCGTACCAAGTAAAGCCATCATTAAGAGCGCAAAAATCGCTGACCAAATTCGTCATGGGGAGAACTACGGTCTAGAGAACACCGTACCGCAGTTTTCGTTCAAAAAAGTCATGGCACGCGTACAGCAAGTAGTGGCTGATATCGCACCGCACGACAGCGTTGAACGTTATACCAATCTGGGCGTCGATGTGGTCAAAGGCTATGCCAAATTAGTTGACCCGTGGACAGTAGAAATTCAGCTAAATGACGGCGGCATGCAGACCCTAACAGCGCACACCATCGTCATTGCCACGGGCGCTCGTCCATTTGTACCATCTCTGCCAGGTATAGAAGAAACAGGCTACGTAACCAGTGACACGCTATGGACGAAGTTTGCTGAGCTAGAAGAAGCCCCGAAAAAGCTAGTAGTACTGGGCGGTGGACCAATCGGTAGCGAGCTTGCGCAAAGCTTTGCTCGACTGGGTTCTAATGTGACGCAAATTGAGATGAGCGATCGCATTATGGGTAAAGAAGACCTCGAAGTGTCTACCTTTGCTCACCAGTCGCTCACTGATAGCGGTGTCAATATCTTGACCTCACATCAAGCAATGCGCTGCGAGATGCGTGATGGTAAAAAATACATTATCGTCAAACACAATGAAACAGAAATCGATATCGAGTATGATGAGCTTCTTTGTGCCGTTGGTCGTAGCGCACGCCTTGAAGGTTATGGTTTAGAGGCGCTGGGTATCGAAACCAATCGTACGATCGTAACCAACGAATATTTAGAGACGTTATATCCCAATATTTTTGCTGCAGGCGATATCGTTGGTCCATACCAGTTTACTCATGTCGCTGCCCATCAGGGTTGGTACGCCGCAGTGAATGGTTTATTTGGCAACCTGAAGAAGTTTAAAGTAGATTATCGTGTCATTCCTTGGGTGACGTTTATCGACCCAGAAGTCGCTCGTATCGGTATTAACGAGCAAGAAGCCATTGATAAAGGCATCGATTACGAGATTACTCGTTTTGAGTTTGAAGAGCTGGATCGTGCCATTACAGATAGCGCAGCTAAAGGCTTTATCAAAGTCATTACGCCAAAAGGTAAGGACAAAATATTGGGTGTTACGGTAGTGTCTGAACATGCAGGCGACCTAATCGCTGAGTTTGTATTAGCAATGAAACACGGTCTGGGTCTCAATAAAATATTGGGCACCATTCATAGCTACCCTACTTGGGCTGAAGGCAACAAATACGCCGCTGGTGAGTGGAAACGTGCTCACGCCCCTGAGACCGTATTGAATTGGTTGGAGAAATACCATACTTGGCGTCGCGGTTAGTTAATGGCAGTTTGCTGGTAGGCATCGTTAAATGATGCGACTGGTAGGAAAGCTCTAAAAAAGCCGAACAAAGCTGGTTTAGATTTTGTGGTATTTGTTTGGTTTGACATGGCAGGCTATGAAATCTTTACCAGCTTTACTAACATTTAAATCATAACGGAAACTTGAATGCGCGTTATTACCACTTTACCGATGCTCAAACGTCTTACGCGATATAGCACCTACGCTATGGTGATGAGCATTTGTATTGGTATATCAGCAAGCACAGCATCGCCAACTACTGCCAATATTAACCAAGACTTATCACCTTGGCAGCAGATAGAAGCCCAAGGCAGCAACCAAGACGTTTACTTTTATGCATGGGGCGGTGATCCACAAATTAACGCCTATCTACAGTGGGTCAGCGATCAAGTCGATGATAAATATAATATCAACTTAGTCCATGTCAAATTGAGCGACACCAGTGAAGCAGTCAGTCGGGTACTCGCAGAAAAGTCCGCTCACAATGACGATCAAGGCAGTGTTGATTTGGTCTGGATTAATGGTGCTAACTTTGCCACCATGAGTGAGAACTCATTACTACTCAAGCAATGGGCAAACAAACTGCCCAATTTTGCGTTGACTGACCCAGAGAATAATCCAACCGTAAATTTCGATTTTGGTGTGCCGACCAACGGTATGGAAGCACCCTGGGGACAAGCCTCTCTGACGTTTTATTATGACAGCTTGTCGACCAGTAAACCGCCAACAACGCTAACTGAACTGACCACTTGGACAGCACAAAACCCTGGCCGCTTTAGCTACCCAAAACCACCTGATTTTTTGGGTATGAGTTTCTTAAAATACGTCTTAGTCATGCTGCATGAGCAACAAGACGCTCAAACGGGTAAAGACATTAGCGCACAGCTTAACTTGCCTGCCACCAAAGAAAACACCGAGCTCGTATTAGATCCGCTATGGGCATTTTTGGATGACTTTCATCCAACCTTATGGCGTAATGGCGAGCAGTTCGTGCAGACAGGTGCGCAGATGCGGCGCTTGGTCGATGATACTGAGCTGAGTCTCGCCTTTACCTTTTCGGCACCAGAAGTTCCTGCAGCCGTGCAGCGCTATGACTTACCCCAGAGCATTCGCAGTTATGCGATGAGTGACGGCAGCTTAAGCAATACTCATTTTGTTGCTATCCCTTATAACGCTAGCCATCCTCAGGCGGCACAATTAGTAGCCAACTTTTTGATGAGTCCAGAAGCCCAAGCAAAAAAACAAACCCCCTCGGTATGGGGTGACAAAAGCGTACTGGTTCAATCTACGCTTAGCCCTGCACAACAAGCATTATTCAAAACCAAGCAGCCTCATCCAAGCGCCCTGCCCTTTGACAGTGTCAAACGCACGGTAAGCGAGCCACATCCAAGCTGGGTAGAGGCCATCCAGCAAGGCTGGCAAGCACATTATGGGGTGAGTCCATGAGCCACGGTTTTGATAAAATAACGAAAAAAGGTGATAGTCCTAGACCTATTACGCTTGAGAAAAAAGATCTGTTTACGCGTATCGTGTCTTTTAGTCCCAAACTTTTAATTCTCATATTAATACTACCGGTACTCTGTGGCCTCATCTGTGTACTGTTGCCTGCCCTGAGCTGGGTTCCTGCCCTAGAAAAAACAACCTTAAACCTGCAAGGGTTTATAGTTCTATGGCAAACGCCTGGTATCACGCAGATGGCTGCATTAAGTCTTGCTACGGGACTGATCAGCACCCTACTTGCTTTTGTCATTGCCCTGATGATATTGGCTGCGTTTTTTAACAGTGTTTGGTTGCAGCGTATTGAGCATTTATTAAGCCCTATCTTGGTCATTCCTCATGCAGCCGCAGCCATTGCCGTTGGGTTTTTGATTGCGCCGTCAAGTATGTTTGCACGGCTCATCTCTCCGTGGCTAACTGGTTGGGAGATGGCACCCGATGGTATGTTTCCGCATGATCCATACGGTATCAGCATCATCTTGGGTTTAACCTTAAAGGAGCTGCCGTTTTTGCTATTAATGGCTTTAGGCGCGCTTGCTCAGCCTGAGCTTGGCAAAAAATTGCGTCAACAGTATACCGTTGCACTCAATCTTGGTTATTACCCAATTACTGCTTTTTTTAAGGCGGTCTTGCCCCTGTTATATCCTTTTCTGCGTTTACCGATTTTGGCCGTGTTGGCCTATGCCAGTGCGAGCGTTGAGATGCCGTTGATACTAGGCCCTAACACACCGCCAACGCTTGCTGTCTCTATCATACAATGGTTCAACGATGTTGACCTGACATTGCGTATCAAAGCATCAGCAGGCGCATTATTACAACTCGTACTGACAGCAGGTTTAGTCGCCTTTTGGCTGGGCGGCGAAAAAATTGTCAAGGCAATATTTAATGTTTCATCAGTTAATGGCAAACGTCGTTATGCAGATGCTATTTGGCAAAAAGTCACCGCTATGCTTACCGTAGGCGTGATTGGTTTTATGCTACTGTCACTTGCTGGCCTTGTTTTATGGGCATTTGCAGGATTTTGGCGGTTTCCAGCGATGCTACCAGAGCAATTCGTGCTATTACACTTTCAAAGTGCCTTTACTCAAATGAGCACACCATTGGTCAATACACTTAGCATTGGTGCCGTTAGTACTGCCTTTGCTGTTTTTCTGACGTTGCTATGCTTGGAAGCTGAGCAACTGAGTGCTAGGCCATTGTCACACTTCACCAGTTTTATTATTTACTTACCGCTACTGGTGCCAAGTATTGCGTTTCTATTCGGCTTAGTATGGTTACAGCAGTTGGCCAATCATCAATCAGAATTTTTTAATGTGGCGTTTGCCCATCTTTTATTCGTGCTACCGTACGTGTTTTTATCACTGGCCAGTAGTTATCGACGCCTAGATCCTCGTTTTGCTCATGTGGCCGCTAGCCTTGGCGCTGCACCTATTAAGGTATTCTTTCAGATAAAGCTGCCGCAGCTATTTGCTCCTATTTTGATTGCCATTGCTCTTGGTCTAGCGATTAGCTTTGGTCAGTATTTGCCAACTCTATTGGCAGGTGGTGGACGTATTGCCACTATCACGACTGAAGCGGTGACACTGGCAAATGGAGCCAGTAGGCGCACTAGTGCCGTCTATGCCATCATGCAAATGGCGCTACCGCTCATCGGTTTTATATTGGCTTGGATGCTACCCAAACATTTTTTTAGAAGTGGCGCTCGGTAGTAGGCTGGTCATAAACAAAAGCAAACGTTATCAAATATTAAAATAATCAGTCTTAAAAAACACAAATAAAGGGATCCTGATGCCATCATCTCTACAGATAAAAGACTTACAACTGTTTCGTCAAAACGAGCAGTTATTGAGTATCAATGAGCACATCGCTGGTGGCGACATCCTAACCGTGATGGGCCCTTCTGGTAGTGGCAAGTCCAGTCTACTAAACTGGCTAACAGGCACTTTGGCGAGTGATTTTACCGCGACGGGTACTGTCTGGTTGAACGATAAAAATGTGACTCACCTGCCTGCGCATTTGCGCCGTATTGGTGTGCTGTATCAAGACGCACTGCTGTTTTCGCACCTATCTGTCGCAGGCAACATTGCTTTTGCCATGCCAAAAGGAAACAAAAAACAGCGTGTTGAAAAAATAGCGCAATCTTTAGCCCAAGTGGGCTTAGAAGGGATGGGAGATCGTCATCCTGATAACCTATCAGGTGGTCAACAAGCACGTGTTGCCCTACTACGCACGCTGCTGAGTGAACCCAAAGCGATACTACTTGATGAGCCGTTTAGCAAACTTGATACTCAATTGAGAATGGATACGCGGCAATTGGTATTCGATCAGATTCGTACTCATAAGTTGCCTGCTATTATGGTCACGCACGACCAAAGCGACGCTGAAGCAGCCAATGGTAAAGTTATTTATCTAGGCCGTATCATCAATTAGCACATTGATACATTTAGTGGCCTTAAAATGGCTAAATTTTGTAAAACATCGTCAGAAATCTTGTCAATATATCCATATTTACGGCGAATTCTTCCTTGTTTGACTGCAATTTTTCTCATTTTAAGCTCCACAATCTAAATGATGACACGTCCCTAGGACAATAGCTTTGGATATCAGAGTCAAATATCAACGCTAAATACCCAATCAAAGTACCAAAATAAGCAAAATATAAAAGGCAGCTCTCATGTTAGACAAGTTTATCACGCCCGTCATCAAGCCACTGCTAACCCCAATAGTAGCGACATTGCATAAGCTCGGTATTACGGCTGATCAGCTTACGGTAGCTGGATTCTTGGTTGGTATGTTGGCACTACCACTACTCGCGTTTGAGCTATGGTATGGCGCGCTGGCAGCGATAATATTGAATCGTATCTTTGATGGGCTGGATGGCACAATGGCACGCTACGCAAAGCAAAGCTCTAGCGCTGGCGGCTACTTAGATATAACCCTCGATTTTTTGTTTTATGCCGCTGTGCCACTTGGGTTTATTTTGGCCAATCCTGCCCAAAATGCCATTGCAGGCGCGTTGTTATTAGCGGCATTTATCGGGACAGGTTCGAGCTTTTTGGCTTTTGCGATTTCTGCAGAAAAGTTTCAATTAGACAAGCCGCAGTTTAAATATAAGAGCTTTTATTATCTTAATGGTCTTACTGAAGGTACCGAAACTATTGCTCTTTTTATTGCTCTTTGCATTTGGCCTCAGCATTTTGTGCTACTTGCTGGTATCTTTGCTACTGCCTGCGCTGTTACTATTTTTACTCGTATACATGGTGGGTATCATACCCTCAAGCAGCTCGAATCTACCAAGTAAGCGTCTAAAGATATATACCATATTGAAACCCAGCCATAATACCGCTAAGCATTTACCGAATCATCGAGTCGCAGTGCTTCTATAGATAAGGCCATATCTTCAGCAAGGGCGTGTACCGTCGAGCTCTCTATGTCACGCTGTGCAAAGGCACGCAATCCCATGACTTCTGCCTGTAGACGGCGTCCAAGTCTAACCGGATCAAGCTCACTATCCATCTCACCGACACTCTGCGCCTCCTTAAAGCATTCTATAAATCGCGCCTCCATACCTGCCAGCAGCATTTCCACCTTGGTTAACGCTGTTTGCTCACGCGCACCCAGCTCTAGTAAGCTTTTGACCAACATACAGGCTCGGCTCGGTAACGCTTTATCACGAATCCCGCCAAGCTGACGTATATAAGCGGCAAGGCCTAATAAAGGCGTTTCATGATGGCTCAACACTCGCTCAAGCTCAGTCAATCCTAGACGCGCATAGTATTCTAGCGCTTCTTGAAACAAGCCTTCTTTGTTACCGAAAGCGGCATAGATACTGCCTGGGCGCATATCGAGCGCTTGCTCGATATCTTTTAGAGATGTGGCATGAAAGCCCTTTTGCCAAAAAAGCTGTAGCGCACGCTCCAAGGCGTCATGACGGTTGTAAAGTGCGGTGCGTGACATAATGTGCCCCATTTAAAAAGCCGTGACCTCATATAAAAATGGGCACGGCTATAAAACTTGAATGATTGCTCAATTTTATCCTAGATGGGTGCGACAGTAAAGTTAATATAAGAAACGGTCTGGTAAACAAACGTAATGCTAGGGCGCGACTTAGCTATCAACAATCACTCTACAATAATTCAACAGTCATGCTGATAGCTAGTAAATAGTCTCTACAGTGGCTAGTGACAAACTAGTTAAAAAACCAATTAATCGGTCAACAATACATGTTTGGTCTTCTGATAAGCGGACAAACCATCACCGCCCAACTCACGGCCGATACCGCTTTGCTTAAATCCGCCCCATCCTGCTTCTGGCAGTACGATTTGTTGCTCGTTAATCCAAATATGACCCGCTTTGATTTGTAGCGCCATCTCAAGCGCGGCAGTCTCATCGGCGCAAACGATGGTAGCTGCTAGAGCAAACTTGCTATCATTGGCTAGGCGAATAGCCTCTGCGTCGTCAGTAAAGGTTGCACAGATTAATACAGGCCCAAACACCTCCTCCATCCATAATTGGCTGGTCGTTGGCACATCCGTATAGACAGTTGGCATCGCAAAATAGCCAGATGCTTCTACTAACTCACCGCCAGTTAAGCAATCCAGATTTTCAGCTGTCGCAATATCAAAGTATTTCTTAACTTGGTTCAATTGCTGCTCGCTTACTAATGGACCCATTTGCGTCTCTGTCGCAAAACCATCACCAATTTGCAAACTTTCCGTTTTAACTTTTAACGTCTCAAACAGCTGTGTAGCGATATCTTGATGAACAACCAAACGCGACGTGGCCGAGCATATCTGACCTGCATTGGTAAATATACCGCCGATGATTAAATCACAAGCGTAATCAATATCAGCATCTGTACAGACCACAATAGCAGACTTACCACCCAACTCTAGGCTAATATCTTTGATGCCTTTTGCTGCTTGAACCATCACCTTTTCGCCGACGACATTACTACCAGTAAAAGACACTTTGTCAATCAGCGGATGGCTGGTCATAGCAGTGCCCACTTCAGCAGCACCTGGTAAAATATTAACCACCCCTTTCGGCAAGCCAATCTCAGATAAGATATTACCTAGCATAAGCTCTGGTAATAATGTCACCTCAGACGGTTTCAATAGCACGGTACAACCTGCCGCTAGCGCAGGGGCCAATTTCCAAGAAGTCGTCACCATTGGGAAATTCCAAGGGGTAATCAGCGCACAAATACCCACTGGCGAGTATGTCTTTAACAAACGAATGCCCGATTCAAGCGTTGATACTTTAGACCATGTTGCTTGCTCTGTGATGAGGTTGGCATAGTAGCGATAGCAAGCAATGGCGTCCCCGACGTCTATCTTCGCTTCCTCAATGGGCTTTCCGTTGTTTAATACAGACAGTCCAACCAAGGTATCGAATTGCTGCTCCATAGACTCTGCAATCGCATTTAGATAGCGGGCACGCTCGCTTACACTAGTCTGTGACCAACTAGCAAAGGCTTCATCAGCCGCTTCGACTGCCTGCTCTACATGGGCACTGGTGCATAAGCGCGTCGTTGCAATCACCTCGCCTGAATTTGGATCATACAATGCATGGTTATTTCTATTATCAAAGCTTGCATCACCAGAATCGGTCGCGAGGGCTTTAATCGTAACCCAGTCACCATTGATATAAGCGGCATTTAATACAACTTCGTTTTGAGCCGTTTGTATGGCAGTTTCTCTGGTTAATTCTGTAGAGTTCAGCATTTCCATAATGGTCAATCGCCTTATATGTTTGATCAAATTGTCTTTATGTACGTAACGTCCGTAATGTGATTGGCTAAATGGTCGGTGTAACTGCCTACAGAAAAACCGACCATTTGTATATTATCGTTAGGCTAGATGCCTTATGAATACTAGACACGCCACTAATACAGTAGATGCGCCACAGACGTAATTACTACCAAGCTGATAAGCGTACGAAGGATAAAGATTAAAAATAGCTCTAATACATTTAGCTTAATATTTGACTTCAAAATCAGCGCACCCACTTCAGACATGTAGATAATCTGAGTAATTGAAGCAGCACCAACGATGAATCGTGTCATCTCACTTTCAATGCTTTTACCGACGAGCGCTGGCAAGTACATATCTGCAAAGCCCATAATCATGGCAGGTGCAGCCTTTGCCGCCTCTGGAATCTGTAACCACTCAAGTAGTGGTACAAGTGGTGTCGCAAGCCAATTAAAGACAGGCGTGTACTCTGCTAAGCCAAGACCGATGGTACCAATCGCAAAGATAACAGGAATCAGTCCAAAGTAGATATCAAACAGATTTTGTACGCTGCGTTTGAACACTTTACCTAAGCTTGGCATAGAATGCGCGCGAGTAACCGCACGATTGACTGCCCACTTATACGTTGTATATTCAGCAGGGATGCCTTCATCTAGCATGCTTTTGCCAGAATGATAAGTATCAGGCTTAAGTGATAATGGTGGTATACGCGGCATAATAATCGCAGCAATAAAACCGGTTAGCGCAATGGTCAGATAAAAGAAGACGAAGTTATTGTCTACGCCGATGGTTTTGGCAACCACATAGGTAAAGGCAATAGAAGTGACTGAAAATGTGGTCGCGATAATGGCAGCTTCACGCTGACTGTAAAAGCTTTTATCATACTCTTGCATAGTGACTAGCAAGCCGATAGACGCGGCACCAAACCAAGAAGACATTGCATCGACAGCAGAACGACCAGGTAGTTTGAAAAGCTTGATAAATACTTTACTGGCTAAAGTGCCCAAAAATTCCATCAAGCCAAAATCAGTCAAAAATGGCAGCGATAAAATGGCGAAGAAAAACAACGGAATCAGAATAGGAATCAAATCTTCGAAGATGACGCCGCCTGTATTACGATTGATAATGAACTCAGGGCCGACTTGTAGGAAAATCATCCAAACAAACAACATACCTAAAAAACGTGTGGACAGCCAAAACCAATCAACATCAAAGAGCTTTTTTACCAGTGAATCTTCATGCAACTTGGGCTTTAACGCTTTGACTGCCAGTGCACCAAGAGCGGAGATAGTCACTATCGCCATCGCAATATAGGCCACAAATCCACCTAACACGGTTTGTAGCGTATCGGTCAGTACACCTAATAAAATTGTGACCTTACCATCCCACTCAAACGGTATGATAAAAAGTGCAATACCCAGTGCTGAAAACAATAGGAACTTCCACATTGCTGCACGCCACTGTCCTGCTTTTGGCGTTTCTGGATCGACAGTATTGTTTCCTAAAATCGGCTGCTGCGATTTATCAATAGTATTCGTCATTTAACTTCTCCTTGATGGGCGATGATTGCCAGTTTTTCCATTTCTCTGTCTGACCAATACCTGGGTTAAGCGAATTGGTTGGATCCAGTTTTTTATAAAAATAATGTAGCTCAGTTTTAGCAGGATACACATGCCCTACATTGTGCTCAGCAGGATACTCAATATGACGTTTATCATAAAATGCCAGCAGCTCATCCTTGAATTGCTTGGCATTGGTCTTAGGCTTCAATAAATAGTCTTGGTGCATGACATGACAGAAAAAGTGCCCCAAATAAAAGGTTTTGCTGACTTGTTTTTGCAAGTGTTCAGGTAGATTCTCGTCCCAATCTACGGCATTTCTAGGTAAGGCAATATCGGTCGATAGCAGCTCGCCAAATTTATCTTGATTTAAATTATGATAACGAAACATGGCAGCGGTCGCGGCACTGCGAAATACCAATAATGATTGCGATTCAAGCTCTGTACACACATGCAACGCACCTTTATACTGCTGCATATGATTTTGCAAAAATGTCTGCGCAGCGACGATATTGTTGCCATCATTTTTATTAGAATCTTTATCTGAATTTTTATTAATGCCATTATCAAAGTCGTTAACAAAACCATCTGCGACTTTTATAATCAAATGGTATTTATATGATAGCGCCTGCGTACTCAAAGTAGCTGGTAATGACGGTGGCATAAACCTAGATGTTAGTTGCAGTACTCGATCTGGTAGCGTCTTTGGAAGCTGCCATTTATCTAGATAGTAGCCAATCTTTGCTTGTAGTCGATATAGCGACCCTATCTGACTAGCAGGAAGCTTACGCATACTCAGACAAGTGTCTCGGCCATAATGCATCGTGATGTCGTTATAGTCTTTGTGCATATACTCAGCCAACACGGGCAATTTCAACTCGCTTTTTAACCATTGTTTTCTGAGTGTGGTCAAGGTGTCAGCGTCGTTGGTCGAGATATAAAATGTTTGCTCTTGCTTGGGCTTGGCAAAGGTCGCTACCCTTACCGCAAATACAATGACCTTGCCAGCTGAACCAGACGCTTCGTACAGACCGTTGGGATCATTGTTAAATCTAGCAGGTGTCTTTGCCTCACAATCACGGACTGTGTGTTGATAATGATGGTTGGTGCAGGCGTTACTGCTGCTCGTACTATTTGAGACCTTACTAAATGTGCCAGCTTGCAGGTTCTCTAGCATTTCCTCTGGCTGTGTGCCCAAATCCAGTCCCAGATGATTGATTAACTCAAACACTCCTGATGCATTGCGCCTGGCAAATAACGCCATCTCAGTATAAGCAGGTCCACGCTGCACTAGCATCCCGCCTGAGCTATTGCAGATGCCGCCTATCACTGATGCACCAACACAACTAGAGCCCAGTACTGAATGCGGCTCACGCCCTAATGGCGCAAGGGTAGACTCTAATTGCTGCAAAGTAGCGGCTGGCAAAGCAACCAGTTCTGCTGCATCATTAAGTAAATGCACACCGGCTAGTAACTGCATAGAGATTACGACTAGTGGACGATCATAATCTCCATTCGGAGTTGAACCACCTGTTAAGCCTGTATTGGCCGCTTGAGCAATGATAATCACATCAAAAGCGGCACAGATATTAATGACGCGCCATAGTGCCACAAGAGAGTGCGGTATCACAACTGCGACGGTAGCGTCTGTGACAGCCTCAATCGCACCTTGCACATAAGACTGCTGTTGGCTAGATTTTGTCAATACATTGGTCGTACCAACGACAGCAGCAAGCGCCGTCAACAAACGCGGTATTTGCTCATGTCTACTTTCTGACATTTCTCTAGCATTGGGCGTCATGAACGTGCTTCCTTGCGTAACCAGCGTTTGTCATTTTTTTGTCTTTTTTTAGACCTGTGACTATCGGTCTCGTGATTATTCGTGGCGTTTGAGCCAGTATTACTTTAACTAAAATAAGTCACTGTCTTAGCCATTTCTTTTAGAAAGTCGTCTGCTTCATCAATCTCATAAATGATTGGTTGTTTACCCTTAGTGTCTGTCTTTAATGCGTCTAGCAATTGCTGCTTATCGGTTATTCTGCGATAGCCAGCGCCAAACCCTGCTGCTAATGGCTCAAAGTTTGGCGTTTTGATATTGACGCCAATCAATGGTAGGCCGCCCTCTTCCATATAACGACGTATCTCACCGTAGCCTTGGTTGTTCCATAGCAAAACGATCAATGGCAGCTCAAGCTCGGCTGCGCAGATGAGCTCAGCAATCGTAAATTGAATGCCGCCATCACCCATTAGACTGATGACAGGTAGATTTGAGCCAACCATGGCCCCGATAGCAGCAGGCAAACCATAACCTAATGTGCCAAAACCCGTTGATGAGTTGAACCATTTACGCGTCGCCAAGGCTTCAAGACCAAGGTTACCGCTATAAACAGGCTGCGTTGAATCACCAACGAAAATGACGTCTTCTACCTCATCTCTAATCAGCTTCAGTAATGCATTTTGACCCGCAAAGTCTGTCGTTACATCCTTTAAGATGGCCTGCTTTGCCTCATTGACACGTGATAATGCTTGATGATCGAATGTCTGCCCTTCTAAACGACTACATAAACCACTAATCGCCATCTGTGCGTCAGACAATACCGCGATATTGGCTCTAAATGGACGCTGCAATTGCTGAGCATCACAGTCGATACGTACTAGCGTGCCGTTGATTTTAAACTCACCATTAAAGAACACATCATAGTCAGTCTCACCAAGCTCAGTACCAATCGCTAATATCCAGTCTGCTTCTGTAATCACGGCTCGGCCTGCGTCTAATGACTGGTTGCTACCCAAACTTAACGGATGACCAGGTGGCAGCAAACCTTTGGCATTAATGGTCAAAAACGTTGGCGCATCTATCAATTCTGCCAATCGCTGTGCATCGTGATCGACATCGACACAGCCGCCCCCATAAAGTATTACAGGATTTTTCGCGGTTTTTAATGTTTCGACAATCGAATCAAGCTGAGCTGGATTCGGCAATGGTCTTGTGACCTGGGGTAGGCTCAAGCTATTTGCTACAGCATTTAACTTAGGCGGCTTAGCAACATGACTCGCATCAGCGGTGATGACATCGATAGGCAGCTGAATATGTACAGGGCCAGGACGTGCGCCATTAAATAAGGCAAAAGCTTCTGCGATGACTTTCGGTAACGATTCAGGTTGCCAAACGGTCTTACTCGTCAATGCTACTTTGCTAATCACGCCTTGCTGATCGTGAAGCTCATGTAAATGCCCTTCGCCACTACCCGTGTCTTTGACTTTATTGACACTAGAGATCACTAGCATCGGTATCGAATCGGCCAATGCCTGCGCCATCGCCGTCATAATATTGGTCATACCAGGGCCAGTGATGATAAAACATACGCCAATCTTGCCAGAAGCACGGTAGTAGCCATCTGCCATAAACCCAGCGCCTTGTTCATGACGCGGTGTCACATGACGAATATTGGTATTTGGCAAACCACGATACAGATCTACCGTATGTACACCAGGGATACCAAAAACAGTCTCTACACCATAATACTCTAGCCACTGCACCAATAGCTCACCGCAGGTCAGTGATGATGTGTCAGACAAAGAAGAAGGCGTTTGCGTTAATTGGGTCATGGGTCAGTCATCCTAAAAAATTTCGCTGAATATGCAGATAATTATCAATACCTCAAAACAACCTTTGTATTTTTTCTTTCATACCGATTATTAGTCACTAATTACTGGCTGCAAAGGCTGCTCATTATAGAGGTAATAAATGATGTCAATTAATAAACCGCCTTAACCTTGTCGTCATAGCGTACGCCCGGTAGGATACATAGCATCTCGAACAATAAGTTCGCCGCCAATACCGAAGTGTTACCGAATGGATCATACGGTGGTGATACTTCGACCAAATCACCGCCCACCACGTCTAGACCACGCATACCGCGAATGATTTCGATGCCTTGAGTAGAAGTCAAACCACCGATTTCAGCAGTACCCGTACCTGGGGCAAATGCAGGATCGATACCGTCGATGTCAAAGCTCAAATAGACAGGACCATCGCCTAGCTTTTCGCGGACTTCAGCCATGAGCGGTGTTAGCGACTTATACCAGCACTCTTCAGCAGGTACCACACGGAATCCTTGCTCAGTTGACCAGTCAAACTCTTCTGCGCTATAGCCTGTACCACGTAGACCAATCTGCACCACACGATTACCATCGATAAGGTTTTCTTCGACAGCGCGGCGGAACGGCGTACCGTGCGCGATTTTTTCGCCAAACATATCATCATTGATATCAGCATGAGCATCGATATGTACCATACCGACAGGGCCATGTTTTTTGGCAAGTGCACGCAGGATAGGCAACGCGATAGTATGATCGCCACCTAGTGTTAGAGGAATCGCGCCGTGTTTGACGATTTTATCGGTATAGAATTTTTCGATGATATCAACGCTTTTTAGCAGGTTGAATGTGTTGATAGGCACATCGCCGATGTCAGCGACTTGTAATGACTCAAAAGGCGCAGCACGAGTGGCCACATTGTAGGGACGAATCATTCTTGACTCATCACGAATCTGTCTAGGACCCAATCTTGCACCGCTACGGTTGGATGCACCAATATCCAAAGGTACGCCAACGAACGCCACATCTAACCCTTCAGCATCGGCTTGAGTTGGCAGACGCATCATAGAAGCGAAACCGCCAAATCTTGGCATATCGTTGCCGCTTAATGGTTGATTGAATGTCATAAGTTACTTCCTTGTTCTATTTGGTTTAAGTACACAATTTGCTACATGCCATTGACAATACATAAATATAAGAGAAGGAACCATGGTAAAATTTAGAAGTAAACTTCTATTTTTTCGTAGTAAAGTGCGCTTATAGGTCACTATCAGAAGTTTATGAAAAGAAGTATCAATTAAAAAAAGATGATATTGATTTAATAAATAAGGAGCCGCTTTTGATATTGGATGAACTGATAAAGATAGATATCAAAACGCTACGCAGCTTTATGGCTATCGTAGAGTGCCAAGGCGTGACGGCCGCTCAGTCACGCTTGAATGTCACTACTTCTGTCATCAGTGGACATTTGACACATTTAGAAGACCGCTTAGGAATGACGCTGTGTCATCGTGGACGAGCAGGATTTAAACTCACAGAGGACGGCGCAGCAGTGTATGAGGCTTGTTTGAGCTTTACCGAGGCCGTTGCCAGCTTTCAACATCAGTTGCACTATATCCGTCAGTTAGACTCTGTGCGTGGTGGTCATATCAGACTGTGCTTAATCGATCAGATGCCAACGCTTTTTTACGATGCGCTGCGTCAGTGTTTGGCTGCTAGCTACCGTGACAACCCGTTAATACACTTTTCGATTGACGTGCAAAGTCCTGAGAGCATGATAGAGAAGCTCCTCGGTAACGAGAGTGATATTGGTGTGGGGTATTTTGGTAGCTTTCCACCGCTACTGACCTTTCAACCTGCTTTTATCGAAACACAAGTGGTCTGCTGCGGGCGTGAGCATCGCTCTTTTCATGAGCCTGACAAGCTAACATTTGAGGAATTAGAGCAAGACCATCATTGGGTGAAACGAGGCTATATTACTGATGTCAGTATCAATCATATTCGCCCAAAGATACTGAGCGCGACTACTTATCAGATGGAGGCCACCGCGCAGCTTATCCTAGCAGGTCATCATGTGGGTTATTTGCCACGTGATCTAGCAATGCGCTACGAAGAGATGGGACTGATGAAAATATTACTACCTGATGAGGCCAGTTACGAGGTGAAGCATCACTGGGCATACAGAGAGAATTTGCACAAACATGTGGCAGATTTTTTGAATAAAATGATAAATTTGTTGTCAGAGAATTACTCTAAAGCCTAATTTATCAGCAGATTTTGCTACTCGGACTCTCAGTGTTTCTTAATCACAGTGTCCTAGTAGCTGGTGCATTGTCTTGAAAGTAATGCCTTCAAAACTTAAGCCTTATCTTACTATTCTGATAATTAGCCATTAAAAATTTGCGACAAAATTTTAGGCGGTCGCTGCTTGGTCTTGGTACTTTAGACCAATGGTTCTTAGCTTCCCTTTGTCATCGACTTCCTTGATGACCAATGACCACTCGTCACTCACCACAACGGTATCGCCCGACACTGGCGCGGTACCTAAGTGTGATTTCACGTACTCGGCCACCGTCTGCTCCCACATGTTTTTTGCGCTGTCTTCATCAGACGTTTTGAGTGTTTTTACCAATGTCTCAGACGCCATAATTCCTGTAAAAAACGGCAAGTCTCCAAGCTTAACACTCGGTGATAGCAACCAATCGCCATAGAAATCATCGATAGCTTTGCGATCTAATGTCGTGTCATTAAAAATCTTGGCGATTTTACTCGCGTGATTGCCTCTCATGGCATACCAGACACTATCGCCGAATTTTAGCTTTGTACTATCATCGACTACTACGATTTGCTGGTTACGCACTAGCGCAAAGACACTGATTTCATCTGGGTTGATACCTTTGGAGATACCTATAGGATGACGCCCAATGGCAAATGCACCCGACTTTGCCTCAAACTCATACAGCGTGATACTGGCCTTATCCGACACCCAAACCTCATGCTCTTCTTTTGGATCGTTATTGGTGGGAATACGCACATTAAACAAGTTGGCCATGGTAGGGATGGTCGTACCTTGCAAAATCAGTGACAACACCACGACACCAAAGGCAATATCAAACAATATAAAAGCGTTATCTATTCCAGCCATGACTGGTAAAATTGCCAAGGTAATAGGCACTGCGCCGCGCAAACCGACCCAAGAGATAAATCCAATCTCTCTGTCTTTAAATTTAAATGGTTTTACGCTGGTATAGACGGCAATAGGACGCGCCACAAAGATCATAAAGAGCGCGATCGCAACCGAATAATGCCAGACATTGAGGACGTTTGACGGAGTGACCAATAGTCCTAATACCACAAATAGCACGGCCTGCGACAGCCAAGCAAAGCTGTCCATCACTCGCATGACATGCTCTGTCGAGCGCACCTTATGGTTGCCGATTAACACACCAGTGAGGTATACCGCCAAAAATCCACTGCCACCAATGAGATTGGTCGCGGCGAACACAGCCAAGCCAGCAGAGAGGATTAAGATCGCGTACATGCCTTCTGCTAAATGTACCTTGGGCAATAATCGGGATAAGAAATAACCGAACAATAAGCCCATGCCTAGCCCAAAGCTCAGCTGCTGTAGCAATAAAACTAAAAAGCCGAACACTGTCTGACCATCAGGATCAACATTTAGGGCAATCAAACCAGTGACTAACAAAATAGCCAAAGGATCGTTAGCACCAGACTCAAGTTCAAGCGTTGCTTGTACACGGTCGTTAAGCTTGACACCGCCATTACGTAATAAAGAAAATACCGCTGCGGCATCGGTTGAGCCAACAATCGCTGCCATCAGTAAGCCAAAGCGCCAATCGACATCAAGTAGCCAAGTGACGAAGACCCCTAGCACCATGACCGTGACCAACACGCCCCACGTGGCCAGCGTAATCGCAGGTTTTAGCCCTACTCGAAACGATTTAAAAGACGTACGTAAACCACCATCTAGCAAGATACAAGCTAAGGCTGCTTGCCCAACGAAATTGGCTAGCGCATATTGAGAGAACTCAATACCCAAGATACCCTGCTCGCCTGCCAACATACCCACTATCAAAAACAGCAACAACAATGGTACGCCTAAGCGCGCCGATAATGTACTCGCCATGATACTGGCGAAAATTAGTACTGCGCCTACGAGATACAGGATATTTAAGGTATCCATTTTTTTTGAGCCCTATTTTTTATTATTAAGAATAGTAATTGATTGCGATGGGGTTTTCGTTATCTTGCTGTTAGGAGATATTACACCAGTGAGCCTATCATAAGCGGCCATTATTCAAAATATGAATGACAATTATTTATAATGATATTAGCATCACCATCAGAACTAGCAGCCAATATTAAATCAATAAAAATACTTCAATAAAAAAGTTCAAATATTAAAAAATCTTATAAAATGCTATTGCTATGATAAAAGGTTTTGTATGTTGCTGATGCTTAACCTTGAATGTATTGCCATGTCAGTACCAGAATAGCCGCCGCTATTGTCCAAGCGACCACCCCTAATAGCAATGCCTTATATAAGCTCATATAACTGATGCCAAAGAACACCACGAAGGTATAAATCAAATGCGGTATGACGCCCAGCATACTAAATATCAACGCAACTCTTAAATCAGCAGGACTGCGTTCCGTACCAACAATGAAATGACTGATTAAAGTAAATGTGGGAAATAGTGGCGCAAGCGCGGCCAAATAAAAAAAGCGAGTTTGGGCGAATAACTGAATCGCCAATACCATTAATGCGCCGATAAGCATTTTTAACCAAATCACGACGTGTCTATCTCCTGTTGACTATAAAGGCTGAACGTAGCCCAATCCGCCATGATACTAAAGTCTGCAAACTGACATAAGAGCAATCGCTGATTAATTAATCCTTATGATAAAAAAATGCAAAAAACCCCATCTCGCTATTTTGCTAAATGGGGCTGTTACTTCTATTAAGTAAGCTTTTACGAATGACTTAGTCCTTTTTTGGCTTTAGTGCCGCGCTGATGTCTGCTAGCAATGGTGGGATATCATGCTTGTCTGCAATCACCTCAATCATTATAAGCTTATCGGTAGTCGCAGCAGCTTTGTCGAAAGCAGATTTTAGCTCGCCTGCTGTCTCTGCTTTGAGTAATAGGCTATTTGCTTCTGTCGCGCCAAAAGCTCGTGGCATGATTTGCCAATCGCATTTAGGAATGTCATTATAGTATTGGTTTTCGCCATGAATCGCACGCTCTACCGTATACCCGTCATTATTGATTAAGACGATCACAGGGTTGATACGCTCTTGAATCATGACCGCTAGCTCTTGGATCGTTAGCAACGCTGAACCATCCCCAATTAATAACACACTGCGCTTATCTGGCGATGCAATTGCCGCACCCAAGCTGGCAGGCAACGTGTAACCAATTGACCCCCACATCGGCTGCCCATATGACGTCACCCCTTCTGGCAGGCGCACATCACTGATACCAAAATAGGCGGTCCCTTGTTCAGAAAACACCAAGTTATTGTGATCTAAACGGTCAGCGATAATGTGCCATAGGTCATCTTGGCGGATAGCCTCACTGTCTTTACCTTTTTGTTCGTGCGGCTTAACTTCTTCACAGAAAGGTTTTGGTACGATATCAATGCCAGAGGTCATCACTTCATGTAGGGCTTGCAACGCATCTTTTAGCGCAATCGGTGCAAAGTTCTTACCACTGATAGAAGCACGCTCATAATGCAAGTCTACGACCACATCTTCATTGATATCTTGGCTAAACCCTGCGGTAGTAGTGTCAGTATATTGCACCCCTACTTTGATGAGGCATTCGCAGTTTTCTACCGCATCTTTCACAATTGGACGCGAAGCAACACCCGCATAAGTGCCTGCCCAACGATCGCTATTTTCATCAAGCAACGTCTTGCCCCAAGATAACGTGGTATAAGGAATATCGGTATCAGCAATTAGTGCTTTGAGCTGTGACTGTAAGCCCAAACGATGCACCATCAAATCTGCCATTAGTGTCGTGGTTTTGTTTGGTAAAAACTCGGTTAGTGCTTGCTTGAAATCTGATAATGCCGCTTGGCTAGTAATGTCTTCTTGGCTATCGATCAGCTTGGTCGTTGGTGGATAGATAGGCTGGCGCGCAACGTCTGGTGATAACAGTAAGTAACCTGGGCGATGCTTTTTGAGAATCAAGCGAATCACTCTATCAATTTCTGAAGCAGCATTTTCAGGAGTAAGCTGCGCACGGGCTACCGTCACTGGCTCGACCATCTTAATAAAATGATTGAATACGCCATCGCCAAGCGAATGATGAATACGGCGCTTTGAGTCTTGTAGCGCTGTGCTTGGTGCACCTACGATATGCAATACAGGTGCGTACTCAGCAAAAGAACCTGCAGTCGCGTTAATCGCTGATAGTTCGCCTACACCAAAGGTCGTCACCATAGCGGCAAACCCACGCTCGCGTGCATAGCCATCGGCAGCATAGCCAGCATTTAGCTCATTGGTATTACCCACCCAGCGTAGCTTATCAGAGGCTAGAACGTTATCCAAAAAAGTTAAATTGAAATCACCAGGTACGCCAAATATCTCAGATGCGCCCGCTTCTGCGACACGATCAAACAAATAATCAGCGATGGTATATTGTTGACTCATTTTTTATCCTTATGACTTATCTTTGTAAGTATTGATAACTGTGAATGTAATTACGGTTAAATTATAAAGTGCGTCCCAGCTTATTTATGTACTACAAAGCTTTTGGAATACATATTATAATAAACCGTTATAACATATATCTATGGCCAGAAGACACGCCTATTTTAATAACTTTAATTTTTTTCGTCATAGGTGTTGACACCTAAAAAAAACTGCGTATAATACGCCTTCATCAACTGACGATAGTTAATTGATAATTAGCGGGAATAGCTCAGTGGTAGAGCATAACCTTGCCAAGGTTGGGGTCGAGAGTTCGAATCTCTTTTCCCGCTCCAAATACTTAAAAAGCCTCACTTAACAGTGAGGCTTTTTTTTGTCTAATTCTCGGGGTTTGTAGAGTATTTCTTCGAATATTTGTTTTCTTATAGTTAAGTTTATCTACTCAATTA
The DNA here is from genome assembly GCF_030407795.1 of Psychrobacter sp. APC 3279. Taxonomy (NCBI): domain Bacteria; kingdom Pseudomonadati; phylum Pseudomonadota; class Gammaproteobacteria; order Moraxellales; family Moraxellaceae; genus Psychrobacter; species Psychrobacter sp. APC 3279. The sequence goes on from NZ_JASDCR010000017.1 coordinate 77,303, forward strand.
AAAAGCTCGTTTTCAGTGCGGTGCCCATTTGGTGCCCAAACCGTGCCCTGCCCTAAAACTGCGAATACCGAATTGACCCCAACCTAAAAAATAATTGGGCAGAGTAAAACACTTAATATCGTCAAGTTTTATGACTTTCAATACTCTGCTATCAACTCTTTTAATAAGCATTATAACCTCCTTCTAAAATTACTCCTCACTAATCTCATCTTCTTCATAGAGGATAATATCTCCAGGCGTGCAATTTAAAAGCTTACACAGCTCATTTAGTGAATCGAAATCTATGCGAGTGACTTCGTTATTATACATTCGATATAGAGTAGACCTTCCTAGTTTAGTCATCCTATCAGCATCTGCCACACGAATGCCTTTTTGTGCAAATAAAACAGGTAAATTAAGCTTAATCATACATAAAATCCCTAAAGTGATAAAAAAGTGCTTGCAAGTGATAATATTTGCAGATAATATGTACTCATTAGTGATAACTAATCATTCACTAATAGTAAATTTATTTCACATGGAGAACTATTATGTCACAGACTTACCTCACTACTCAAGAATTGGCGGATCGTATCAAGTACGACGCACGTACTATCCGCAATCAAATGAAAGACACCGTTTTGATTGAAAACATTCACTATATACGCCCTTTTGGTGGTCGTAAGATTCTGTATGTATGGGAGTGTAGTGGTCAAATATTTTTAGACAGTACTTAAGAGGTTTTTGTTGAAATAAAGTCTCTCTTTCTCGCTCGGTGTTAAATACTCATTAAAGCTGTGTGGTCTTACACTTTGATAATAGCCCCAAATATAATCATTTACTGCCTGCTGAGCCTCATCAATATTGTCATAGCCGTTTTTTGGCATCCACTCTGTCTTAAAGCTTCTAAAGAACCTCTCTGTAGGTGCATTGTCCCAACAGTTGCCTCGTCGGCTCATACTATGCGACATACCATTGCACTTGGCTACGCATTTAGCATACTCTTCACTGGTATAATGACTGCCTTGATCTGAATGAAACAGCACGCCTTTAGGCTCAAGTCTTATGTGATATGCCATTTTTAGTGCAGATGTGGTCAGCTGGGTATTCGGGCTATCTGACAAGGCAAAACCAACAATACGTCGAGCATATAAATCCATAACGATGGCTAAATAATACCATCCGCCTTTGATACGAATATAAGTAACATCACCTGTCCACACTTGGTTTGGTGCAGTGGGCGCAAACTGACGGTCTAGTATGTTTCCATAAACTTTATGGAATTTTTCACAACGCCTGTACTTATGTGATTTTATCTGTCGACTAATCAACCCCATTTGTGCCATCAGCTTACCTGCTCTGTAGCGTGTGAGTTTAATGTCATGTTGATGCGTGACGATAGCAGATACCGTCCTTGCACCAGCCGAGCCATTTGACTGTTCAAATACTTCTCTGATTAAGGCTTTGAGCCTTATAAGTTCAATGTTTATAGACCTAGATTTAGTACTGTTGTAATAGCTGCTTCTAACAACCCCAAACAGTTCACATAGCTTGTGTTTGCTAATATGCTTATGATGCTCTGCAAGCTTGGTTATTAGCGATAGACGCTGAGATTGTCTTGGGCTAGCAGAGCAGATGCCTTTTTTAATATATCTCGCTCCATCTTAAGCTGCTTGACCTGTTTTTCAAGCTCTTGTATACGCCGTAATTCAGGCGTTAGGGCTTTGCCTTCTGATGGCATGACACCTTGCTGTTCTTTACGGTATTTATATACCCAATTCTCTAAGGTGGTTTTGCTGATATCTAATGAGTTGGCTACTTCTGGTATCTTCCTGCCTTGATCTTCAACCAGTTTAATGGCTTCTAGCTTAAATTCTTGGCTGTAGCGTCCGCGTTTGGTGGTCATATCTTCTCTCCAGTCTTGGTGATTGTACAACCTCTTATCTACTGTCCTATTTCATTATGCCCTGTTATCCAATAGAATTTACACAGAATCTGGGATGGAGCCCAAACTATTGCTATCATTAACCTACAGCTAAAGATTCAAGTCCTCACTAGGGAGCCGAACCAATAAAAGCACCTGATTGGTTCACCATAGGTATACGTTGCTTAAACAGTATTTATTTATCTTCTAAAAATACTTAAAATGTATATCACCTAATTCCAACTATTATCTGGGTGAGGCAAAGTGTCAACTCGACCTTCCCAATATTTTGCTTGCTCTACATATTTTAAATCAATGGTCTTTAGCCCCTTATACAATTCTTTCAATTCATTTGTAGCAATATAACTTCCTTGCTCGGCAAGATGTGTGAGTTCCTCAAGTTTTGGGTCAAATAGTTGGTGAATCACTTCTAAAGTGTGGTTATCAAGGGTCTCATCCATTCGATTGAGGTAACTTTTTACTAATATAGCCTTCGTGTCTAAGTGCTCGGCTTTGGATAGCAAATAAGCAGCCACGGCTTCAACGCTACTCTCAGTCTCATGCTGTAAATTAATAGGATTGTTATCACTTATATGTCTTTGTTTTTCTATGATTGCTCTCGCAACCATAGAATTAAGTAATGGTGATACATCGTTAGGGCTAAAGGATTGATGGTAGTCAACCACATAGCTCATATACTGCACGGCTTTAGCATCGTCTTTAGGTACGAATTCGCCTAAATAACTATGAACCGCCATATAGATGTATACGTTTATGAACTTGTCTGGATCGTGCTTTTTCTGTTTTACCGGTTCTACGTTTTTAATTATTTGGTCAAGTTCTTCATTATCTAAACCTCTATATTTAGAGAAGCCTTCTGGTACATCACGAATAATTATCTCCGCTATCTTGTCTAAGTCGTGTTCAAGTTGCTGGTACAGCGCAACAGCCTCTTTGTCACTACTGAATGGCTTACTGGCTTTGCATGGTTGAAAGTCTTCCACTTGAAGATCTAAGTCATTAGAATGAACTTCAATACCATTTGGCGTTTGTGTGACATTATTCAGATCAATGGAGGTGTCAGACTGTTCAACGTGCTTGTAGATGTCACAACTTGATGAGCTGTCAGTAACGCTTGATACGTTAAAAGACTGGTTAGGTGTGCTTTGAGCGATTGCCATTGATGAGAGCGTAGCAAGTACAGCAACTGACAATATAGATAAAATTGGGTTTAGACACTTATTAATATTTACTTTTTTGTTGTACATAGTGCACTTTCCAGTATATTTGATTGAACCGCCCCGACTATATCGGAGAGTGTTTTACTTGAGTCAGGCAGCAATGCCTGACAGGATTAAATTATCGTAATACCGCTTTTCAAACTCAAAAGGTGACACATAACCAATCGTGCTATGCAGACGTGTTTTATTAAACCAGTCCACCCATTCAAGGGTTGCCAGTTCAACATCATTAACGCCAGTCCAATTCTCCTTTAAATAGTCAATTACCTCAGATTTATACAGCCCGTTAACCGTTTCAGCCAGTGCGTTATCGTATGAATCACCAGTCGTGCCGACCGAGGCAATGATGCTAGAGTCCTTCATCTTATCAGTATAACGAATGGATAAGTACTGAACCCCGCGATCACTGTGATGAATCACATCTTTGGGGTTGTTCCTGTCTGCTATCGCCTGATTTAGCGCAGCCATAACCATATCCGTGTTCATGCGATTAGATACTTTCCAACCGACAATGCTACGGGCAAACACGTCAATGATAAAGGCGGTATATACCCAGCCGCTTGTCGTCTTGATATAGGTAAAATCTGCAACCCACAGCTGGTTAGGACGATAAGCGCTAAAGTTACGATTGACTAAGTCATCAGCGCGCTTTTGGTCGTCACGGCTGTTGGTGGTAATCTTGCTTTTGCCACGCCAGACACCTTGCATACCATACTGCTTTATTAAACGCTCTACGGTACACCGAGCAACCTTTAACCCGTCAGCTTTCATCTGCTGCCAGACTTTGCGCGCACCGTAACGGCATTTACTGTCCTGCCAAATACGTTTAATCTCACCGATGTAATAGGCGTCATGCTGACTGCGCAGTGAACGCTTGTGTGGGTTGTCGCTTAAGTCTTGAGCACGAGAATAAGTTGACGGGGCAATCGGTAGTACTCTACAGATTGGCTCGATCCCGTATTTCTGCTTGTGATCATCGATAAATGTGACCATTATTTCGGTGGACGGTCGAGCTCCGCCTGGGCGAAAAAAGCGGCTGCCTTACGTATGATCTCATTGGCCTGTTTGAGTTCTCTGCATTCACGTTCAAGATCTTTAATACGTTGCTCTTGGCTTTGAGCTTGTACCGATGCAGGGATAGTTTGATCTATATGCTTCTTGTGCCATGAGCGCAGGGTTTCAGGCATGCAGCCAATTTTAGGGGTAATGGCTTGGATGGCTGACCAGGTAGAGGGGTAGTCACCTGCCGCTTCAATGAGCATGCGAACGGCGCGTTCTTTAATCTCAGGAGTATAGGTTTGTCTTTTCATTGTCGTATTCTCTCAGAATATTAGGTCTCCGACAATCCCGGGGCGGTTCACAGATACTATAGCGTCCTGCTCTCTTTATTGAAGAAAATCATTTGCACAATAACAAATGAAATGTCTTTTTTGAACTACCAAAACTTCCAACTATTTTTCTTGGGCTCAGTGCTTTTAGGTAATTTATAATCCTCAGCAAAATCTGGATATTCACTTTTGACTCGAATAAGAAGGTTAACAAGAAAATCATTATAATAGTTATCTGACTTCGACGAAGAAGGTAAAACTCCTAAAGGAGTTTTCAATAGAAAATGATCAGCCTTAATAGTGTTTAAATTATTTTTCTCTCTTGACTTTTCTACAATTAAAACCTCAAAAGGATAGTAAAAGAACTCATACTTCCCAAAATCATAATACTTTTGGAACCTTTTATCTTCTTCAAAGAACTTTGCTTCATTTATATGTCTATTACAAGCATCAATAAAAAGCTCCTCTAGCGTATGACACCCTTCAAGACTCCAATCTTCAATAATTTTTTTGTATACATCGTCAGTAGGCTCAAATTCAATTACGCAAGGAATATTCCATCCCTGTTGTCTATTAAGAAAATTCAAAACAAAATATTGGGCATCTGAAGGTCTTTCTTGATTTTCAACACCACTAACAACATCAAACTTAATATTGATAATCTCAAACAGGTCTTTAGTTAACTGGTATGACTCTCGCTCCCAGTCAAGAATAAACAAATGAGCAATTAGAAATACGATACTATCTAAAGATAGCCCTGTATTGACAAAATCTCTCTCACCCCTAATAAACTCTTCGACATTCTGCTTGTAGAAAAATATTTCAAGGCGTAATCCCCAGTAGTACCTTAAGGTGAAGCTATTAATTTCATCTTGATTACTAGCTCCAGAAAGTTTTTTATATAAGGAGTTACAGAGTTCAATATAATTAGAAAAACTCAGGTCATCAGCAACATTTTTCTTGGCAGTATATGCGTATCCTTCAATATATTCTGTAGATGGAATTTCAAGCTTTTGTCCTGAAGAATAATTCAAAAGTCTTTCATTTCTGTCAGACGTATCAACTTCAATATGAGACTTTTTAAGAAAATACCTTATGTCTGGGAACTTATTATTAGTCACTGCTCTCGTATATTTCATAGTTATTTTAACCTCTCACTTGGCTTAGTGCTTCCTGTCCACTTGAATAGCTTCGCAATAGTATTGCCTGTCTCGTTAATTTTAGGTAACACTACTTGCATAACCTTGTTATCAAGAGTGTAGGTAGCATTTGGCCCATATAGTAGCTGGTAAATTTGTTCAGCATACTCTCTATCATCTTTTGATACACTTTTGCCAGAAATCTTACCAGTTCTAGCTTCTAAAATCCAAGTTCTAAACCTTTCATCTGGCTTCCCATCAGGCCATGATACAGGTGTCTTATGTGTATTAGGGTTGGATGTTGGCATCTTAGATTTAACTTCAACATGTTCTATAGTTTTAGTTTCTTTATTTATCCTAATTAAATCTGGACCGTTACCACTACCATTTTGTATGCCACGGTATTTAGCACCTGTTGCTGCTTCCAATATGTTTTTCGCCACACTTTCACCTAGTGCACCATCGTTACTTAAGTTATTTCTTCCAGTAGAAGATTTGACTTTAGGTCCTAATAAAAAAGCTTTTTCTGCTAGATCACTTAATGAGGAAAATTTAATTGGAGCTACGTAACTATTCTTAGTTTTATTGGGGGTGTAGCTATCCCCTAAAATAACACAGCTCAATCGTAGAATTTCTTATAAAATACCCATAAGGAGTTTTAACATGAGCAAACGAATGACTGAAACGCAAATTGTATCCATTTTAAAAGAAGCTGATGCAGGGTTACCTGCTAAAGAGCTATGCCGTAAATACGGTATTGCTAGTTCAACCTTCTATAAATGGAAGTCCAAATACGGTGGTATGGAAGCCTCTGATGTAAAGCGTCTAAAAGAGCTTGAAGAAGAAAACCGCAGACTCAAACAGATGTATGCTGATTTAAGCTTAAAATCTCAGATGCAGGAAGAGATTATAAAAAAGCTATAGCGCCTGCCCTTGAGCGCAAAGTTTGGGCGCAGGAACTACAGGCGCAGTATGGTGTCAGTATTGCAGTTAGTTGTCAGGTCGTCTGTATCAGTAGAACGGCTTACTACTATAAACCTAAGCTACCTGATGACCATGAAATTATTGATGTCTTAAATGAACTAACTGACAAGCACAACCGTTGGGGTTTTCCAAAGTGTTTTAAGCGCATACGTAAGCTTGGCTATTCATGGAATCACAAGCGGGTTCATCGTGTCTATACAGCTTTGAACCTAAACCTACGCCGTAAGACAAGAAGACGTCTACCAGCACGCAATCCACAGCCATTAAGGGTACCAAATGCATTAGGTCATATGTGGTCAATGGATTTCATGAGTGACAAGCTGCATAACAATATTCGCTTTCGCACTTTTAACGTGATTGATGACTACAACCGTGAGGTATTAGGCATTGATATTGGTACCAGCATCCCATCCTTGAGAGTGATTCGGTATCTCGATCAGTTGGCCCAGTGGCACGGTTATCCTAAGCAAATCCGTGTAGATAATGGCAGTGAGTTTACATCCAGTGTGTTTGCTGATTGGGCAGCGGCTCATAATATCTTTATAGACTATATCGAGCCTGGCTGAGCTATGCTGAAGAAACCGTAGAGATAAACTTGGTAAACTAAGCGTATTAATCGGAGTTTACCATGACCAAGAAAGTTAGAACTTACAGCACAGAATTTAAAGCAGAAGCTGTCAAGAAGATAGCGGATAATAATGGCAATATTTCAGCTACTGCAAAGCAGCTCGGGATCGCCATGCAAACCTTATCTAACTGGCAGAATAAAGCCAATCAAGGCAAGCTTGTGGGCACTGAACAATACGATCCTGATCTTATGACGGCTCTTCAGGAAATAAAGCAGCTCAAGCGGCAGCTTAAAGTGGCTGAAGAGGAGCGCGAGATCTTAAAAAAGGCGACGGCGTACTTTGCCAAGCACAGTTAGTGAAGTACGCCTTTATTAAAGACAATCAGCAAGTCTTTAGCATTAGTAGCATGTGCCGCGTACTACAGGTTAAACCTTCAAGCTACTATGACTGGCTAGGTCGTCATATCAGCTGTCAGCAGGTACATCGTAATCAGTGCGAGTTACTGGTTAAAGCCGCTCACAATGAAACGAAAGAACGTTATGGCGTAGATCGACTGCATGCTCATCTAAGCGAGCAAGGGCATGACATTAGCCTATATATGGTAAGAAGCATCAAAGAGGAACACGGCATTAAATGTCGTCGTCATAAGCGCTTTAAAGTCACCACTGACTCTAATCACAACAAACTGGTCTATGATAACGTGCTGGATCAGCAGTTTGATGCCAAGTGTCCTAATCAGGCGTGGGTCAGTGACATCACCTATATCTGGACACATGAAGGCTGGCTGTACTTAGCAGGAGTCAAAGACTTATACACCAAAGAGCTGGTTGGTTATGCCATCAACAAACGCATGACTGCTGGCTTAGTATGCCGTGCACTCAATATGGCAATTAAAAATAAACGGCCCAGCAAAGAGCTAATCGTTCACTCTGACAGAGGCAGTCAGTATTGCAGCCATGCCTACCACAAGATCGTTAAGCAGCATCAGTTTACAGGTTCAATGAGCGCTAAAGGTAATTGCTTCGACAATGCTCCGATAGAAAGCTTCTGGGGCGTATTAAAGAATGAGCTGGTATATCATCAGGATTATAAGACTAGATTTGCAGCGATCAACGATATTATTAGATACATCGAGCTGTACTACAATCAGACTAGAATTCAAAAGGGTTTGGGTTATAAATCACCAAGACAGGTGTGGTTTGATTATTATCGTCAGGCTGCGTAACTAAAATCTCCCAAGTTTAACTGTACGGAATTGACAGCAGGGGTCAGGCTGTCCTTATCAGAATGCTTATATTGAACGGTTTAATCGCAGTTATCGTAACGAGGTTTTAGATTGCTACCTTTTTAATAATTTGAATGAGGTCAGTCAACTGACTGAAGATTGGATAAAGGTATATAACACTGAAAGACCACATGATTCACTTAATGATATGACACCTGCTGAGTATAGACAGGTCAATTAATTATTCTATGATAGTGTTGTGTTAAAAATGGGGCATTTACAGGGGGATTACCCTCTCTACAATCTCGGTGGTGGTTTGACCTTTGGCGTATGAGAGAGGATCAGCAAGTGTCTGGGAGACACTTGCCCGAAGCGCAAGACGGAAGGCTATGCCTGTAGTGAAATATGATTTTGTCATCAAGACCTGAGATACGGGTTTGATGCTTACTAACGAGTACAGGCTCAAAGCTGCCACCGCGGTCTCTTGGGGTGGATATCTCAAGATCGCCTGTGTCACTGCGGACGGTCTTTTTAGTGTGCCCATTGCGCTTATTAGGTTTATCTGCTTTCTCATGCTTGGGATAGCCGAGATGGTCTTCCATCTCAGCTTCTAAGGCAGTATCGATAAAGGATTGCATGAGCTGCTTTTGGAAGTCTTTGATGTCATCAAAGCTTTTCATGCTACCAGCCATTTGCTCGGCCAGTTTTTTAATGTCAGATTGGGTAGTCATTGCTTATTCTCCGGTTAGTGGATTATAAGCAGTTACACAAAGTTTGGGAAAGGCTGGGCGGTTCAGTATTTTGGTGTACCTATAAATTTGAATTTCATTTTATTGTCTCAGTTAACTTTTCCACGCAGATACTATAGCGCCCCATTCTCTGTTTATAGCGTCATACTCTCTTTCCTGAACTGAATCATGCATATAATAATACGAACCAACTAAACTGGCTCTTTCATTAGAAAATTCTATTTTACGAATTCCTTCTGTAGATATTTTATTAGCTTTCTCCGCTTCTATCTCGTTATAAGGTACAAAAGTATGCCAAGGTATTCTATCTTCATAATATACATATTTAGGGGGATTAAGCTGATGATTAATACTACCGTTTTCGTTGATGAAAAAATTTAAAGTCCATTCATCTAAGCTATTTTTAGTGATTAAATTTTTATTGGATTTACTAATATCGATACAATCGCCTCTAGCGAAAATGAGATTGCTTTTCGGATCTACTTTAAAATCTGAAGCAAGTCCCTTAACTGTTAGCTTGATCAGCTCCTCGTTACACATCCATTCTATAATGAAATACGGGTTATCTATATTATAGCCAAAACCAGACTTATATTCAGCTTCTCTGATTGATATATAACTACCTCCTTTATATAAAAATAAATAATCACTATATGTACATTCTTGTCCTTTACTACTTATAACCTTGAATTCTCTTATC
>NZ_JASDCR010000018.1:0-79952 GCF_030407795.1 Psychrobacter sp. APC 3279
AAGAACATTTTCACCTCTATTTAAAGGAATGTGAGTGGCGTTTTAATCACAGTGACCCAAAGTCGCAATTACTACAATTAAAACAATGGGTTAAACAGGGTTTGAACTAGTTATCTAGGACAGCCCCCTCATTATTATAGACGCTGACTAAATATATGTCATACATATAAGTCTTTGGATGATTGCTGCATATGAATTAAAATGCGGTAATTAAAAGTCTATCTCTATTCGATCATGCTCGATATCATCAAACACATAGCACTATCTATATGTTTGATGATATTAGCAATCCCTATTTATTAAGTTGGTCACGGCACGTATGTCATTAGTCTCTTCTTTAAAACACAGTATTTTTGTTCGTATCTATGCTGGGCTACTTATAGTATGCTTGTGTGTGGCACTCTTTGCGCAGTTATTGATGGATACCATCAATAAGGAGCGTGTGCAGTCCTATCGTGAAAATATGGCAATGGGGGCGTTCCATTTGGTGAGTGAAGGAATCTCTCACCAAAATAGCGAGGAAGAGCGTGAATATTGGTTATCAGATGCGAGCAGTTTGTTTGGTACTACTTTTAAAGTCTTGCCTATTGACGAAGTAGACTTTAGTGCCAGTGAGCTACGCCGCTTTAAAAATGATAATACCGTTGTACGTTATTTTAACCAGCCTGTATATGCAGATGTTTATTATCGTTTGCCGGATAACAAGAGTGTTTTAACAGCGAGAATCTCTCAAGTTACCGAACAGCAAGTGCGGGCAATCGCGGTCTTTTTGTTAGACGATTTGTCTTATCACATGACACTGTCGGACAAACGCGCACGTTTGGCTGAATTGGAGAAAAAGTTTTCTTTTCCTTTAGCGTTCAAAGCAGTCAATACACTTGAGTTAGATTCAGATCAGATGTCTCGTCTGCGTCGTGATGAAGTGGTCATATCGCTGCAAGATACTAACAGTAGTACGAGTAACTCTGCGATTAGGGTAATAGTACCCTCTGAAATCAATGATATGGCAATTTTGATTGGGCCTATACCGTTATTTAATTGGTTCCCGCTTAACTTAATTATTAGTATGATTCTTATTAGCATGTTCCTAATTAGCTTAGGTGTATATGCGCTCATCTTCCCGCTTGAACGTAAGCTACAATTGATTCAGGTAGGTGTGAATGAGGTCAGTCAAGGTAACCTTGATATTCAAGTACAGGTTATTGGTCAAGATGAAATAGCACGTTTGTCAGCGACTTTTAATGCCATGACCTCGCATATTAAGCGTTTGATTGAATCACAGCGAGAGCTTACCCGAGCGGTTTCACATGAGCTTCGTACGCCAGTGGCTCGTATTCGATTTGCAGTAGATATGCTTGCTGATACGGATGACGAAGACTCACGTTTTATGCAGCGTGATTATATTGATGAAGATATTGAGTCGCTTAATGGTTTGATTGATGAGATTTTGACCTATGCTAAGCTTGAGGAAGGGTCACCAAAGTTAGATTTAGAACCAGTGAACTTAAGAGAACTGTTAGAGCAGATCGAGCGCGAAACCAATGCACTCGGTAAACCGATTAAAATAGTAACCAGTTTGCCAAATGCAAAAGTAACAGCAGTGGCGGACAGACGCTACTTACACCGTGTGATTCAGAACCTTGCAGGTAATGCGTTACGCTATGCAGAAACAACCATTATTATTAGTGCTGGTGTCAAAAAAGGCAATGCCTTCGTCAGTGTCGAAGATGATGGACATGGTATTCCTGAAGCGGATCGCGAAAAAGTATTCATTCCATTCTCACGCTTAGATGACAGCCGTACACGCGCGTCAGGTGGCTACGGTTTAGGCTTGTCTATTGTATCGCGCATTGCCTTTTGGTTTAATGGTAGTATGAAGGTAGATGAGAGTCGTGAATTAGGCGGTGCAAGGTTCGTAATGACATGGCCTATTAAACCATTGACGCAAATTCTTGCTGCTGATGAGTTAACGCAAGAGAAAAGCGAGCGTGACTTCGATACTAAGTTGTCAGATTAAACCAAGTTATAGGGCTAAGCTATAAGAGCAAGCTATCAGACTAAATCATCAGACTAAATCATCAGACTACGCCATAATTATTAGTCATGATACTAAAGACAATCAGCGCCATTTTAATGGTATAGCACGATAGCGCTTTATAGCCAGGTGACGCACTTGTCGCTATTTTTAAGACAGTTGGGCAATGTCATAGGAGGGCATAGGATGCCATATTTATTTGGTGGCTTGGTAGTGTTGAATGCGATTACGCTAGGCTATTATTTGTTCTTAAAACAGCCGTCAACGACCCAAACACTACAAGCAGCTCAGGCTGAAATTACCCAGCCATTAGCTTTTACTAACAGTGCTGAGTATATCCCGCCGGCTATTGGTAGCAAAGACTAGTTTTGACCTCTTTGCTTATTTAGCTTGAAGTCTGATGACTATTTTGACTCAGGCACCGTACTGCCTACCTCAGTCACTTCGTCTATGTCAGCCGCTAGCCTAGTATCTCCAGCGACTTTGGAGAGTAGGGGAATACGTACGCATACTTGTAGCCCACCTTCAGGGTGGTTAATGGCTTCGACGGTACCGTGATGTAATCGTGCAATACGATCAACAATCGCAAGACCTAGTCCGCTACCTTGAGTAGTCCGTGCTGTTTCTCCACGTTCAAACGGTTGCATAATCCGCTCTAATTGATCGTCAGCGACGCCATCACCGCAATCACGCACACAAATTACTAATTGTTCTTGTGCTTCTTTGTTCACCACATTTTCGCTGACCACATCCGTATCTTCGTCTTCCACAGTGTCTATAAATGTCGGTACGACCGTTGCCGATAAATAAATAGGTGGTTTTCCATAACGATTGGCATTATTGACCAAGTTGATAATCAAGCGTTTAATAGACAATGGCCTTACAGGAACGACCTTGTCGCACTCTGATTCATATACAAACTTCATTGGCGCAAACTGCACCATGATTTCGTTAAATATGATGTCTAAATTGGTCAGACTGACTGGCTCATCAGAACCATCTTTCATAAATGAGATGAATTGCTCCAAAATAGCATCCATATCCTCAATATCGTAAATCAGCCCTTCACGGAAAAAGTCATCTGGTAGCATCTCTGCGGTCAAACGCATACGAGTCAGCGGGGTGCGCAGGTCGTGTGAGATACCGGCGAGCATAATCGTTCGCTCTTTCTGAGCTTGATTTAATGTCGTAAACAGTCGATTAAACGCCATATTAACCTGACGTATTTCTGTGGGGCCTTTTTGAGTTGGCAGTGTAGTTGCATGACCAAGACGAATATAATTAGTAGCTGCGCGCTGTAAGTAGCGTAGAGGACGATTTAACTGACGGGCTAATAGAATAATCGTTAGCAGCGATAGGATAGGCAGTCCAATCAAGAATAGGACTAATAACGTTGGGCTATATTGTGAATAGTAAACCACAGGCTCACGTATCCAAAAACTGCTATCACGGCTATCTTGTACCCATAGCTGGGGTGTTGGCTTAAATTTAAAATAAACTTCTACAGGGCGACCGAGCTGTGCACCGATTTCACGTTGTAGTACGTCAGTGAAAAAGCTCACGAATGGCTTGTCAGCGACTTCTGGAAAGTCGCTCGGATTATTTACCACGACGACATGAGAGTGCTGGTAAATCCATTGGCGTACTTCGGGACGACCTTGCCAGTCTTTATTAACACTATTGATCAGCTGCAACTCACTCGTCAAATAACGCGCATGGTTTTTTAACTCTGGCAGATACAGACTACGCCAAAAGAACAAAATTGATAAGCTCACACTAATAAGCACGATAAAGGCAACCATCAAGGTCGTTAGCCAAGTGTTGGAATAAGAGCGTGGTAGCCAACTTTTACGACGTGGCTTTGAGTTTGGAGAAATCATATGTGTCCAACAGAGTAAAAGAAAAATTATTGTGATATAGCGTGTAGTTTTCTGAATATAATCGTTTTAAGGCTAGTCCATGCATCAATCTATAGCGATATATCATAGAATAGCATAACCAATAAATAGTACTGATACAGTATGCAATCGACGAGCGAGCCAGATAGTTATCGGAATAGATGTAAAGTTAAGCTTAAGGATAAATGTATTTAGTAATCATCTATTTTTCAAAGAGAGCGATAGTAATCTATAGAACCTAAAGAAAAACTGTAAAAATGAGCCATTATCATCAGTTATATTTTACTTAGGCCGACATTTAAGCTATTGTTAATAAATAATTAAATATGCACAGTTTATGTTTTCAACAAATAAAGACTGTGATATAATTATGCCCTTTTTGGTATACCTGCGAAAGAGAGAATTCACATGGTTGTTATTCGTTTAGCACGGGGCGGTGCCAAGAAACGCCCATTTTATCAAGTAGTTGTTGCTGATCAACGCCGCGCGCGTGACGGTCGCTATATTGAAAACATCGGCTTTTTTAACCCACTCGCTAAAGAGTCTGAAGAAGCAGTACGCCTAAACATGGAAGCGTACAATGCGTGGATCGCAAAAGGTGCACAACCTTCAGATCGCGTTGCTTCATTAGCAAAAGCTTACAACAAGTCTGCAGCTCAAATTGAAGCAACTGCTTAAGTTTTGGTTGTTACTGAGACGTTCGTAGCAAAACTATGACATGACTCAGTAGACTTTAGAATACATAGCGTAACTGGTCTGACCAGGGTGCGCCATTAACTGTTTATCGCTTTTGACGCAATTGTTTTTGCAATTGCTGTTTTAATCATTGTTAGGTTAGCTGCTATGTCATCCACTCCAAACACTAGTGCCCTTATGAAAATTGGTCAGCTTAAGAAGCCTTATGGCATTAAAGGCTGGCTTTGGGTATTCAGTGATACGGATGACCGTACAGCAATATTCGACATGAAGCCGTGGTGGATGAAAACTGCCACTGGCATGAAACCTTTAACTGTGAAGGCTTGGCGTGAGCAAGGAACAGGAATTGTGGCTCAATTTGAGCAGATTCCTGATCGTAATGTTGCTGAGACTATGAACGGTGTTACCGTTTGGGTCGAACAAAACGTTCTACCTGAAACAGCTGAAGACGAATATTATTGGTCGGATTTGGTCAGTCTGCGCGTGATGAACGAGCAGGATGAGTATCTAGGTAATATCACTGAAATGTTTGAAACCGGTGCCCATGACATCATGCGTGTAACGGCAAATTCAGACAGTTTGGATAATGAAGAACGCCTGATTCCATGGCATAAGCAGACTGTGATAGAAGTCAATATGACTGAAAAAACAGTGCTTGTGGCATGGCCGAGTGATTACTGATAGCGTTTCTGGCTTTTTAGTCAGACATTATTAGTACTTACACCGATTGTTTTAGCCTTAACGCAAGTAGACATCAGATGTATTTTGCCGTAATTAGTATTTTTCCTGAGATGTTTGCCACGATTCGTGAATTTGGAATCACGGGCCGAGCAGTGACTCAAGAGCAAGTTACGATTGAATGCATTAATCCACGTGATTATACCACCGATAACTATCGCCGTATTGATGAGCGCCCTTATGGGGGTGGTCCTGGGATGGTGATGATGGCTGAGCCATTATCGAAAGCCATTGAGGATGCACGATTGCGTGCCAGTCAGCATGGTTGCCGTGTCGATAGTGAGCACTGTCCGGTGATTTATATGTCGCCGCAAGGACAGACGCTTAGTGAGAGTAGCGTAGTCAATATGACTGATTACGATGGCATGATTTTATTATGCGGTCGTTATGAAGGTATTGACGAGCGTTTACTATCACAATATGTCGACATGGAAGTATCGTTAGGTGACTACGTGTTGACTGGTGGCGAGTTGCCAGCAATGGTGCTGATGGATAGTGTGATACGTCGTCTGCCCGATATCATGGGTGATGACAAGTCAGCGGAGCAAGACTCTTTTGTCGATGGCTTGCTTGACTGTCCACACTATACTAAGCCGCATGAGTTTGCGGGTATGGCAGTTCCTGAGGTATTACTTTCAGGTCACCATGCCAATATCGCCAAGTGGCGTTTTAGTCAGCAAGTCAGTCGTACGCAAACGCGTCGTCCAGACTTATGGCAAGCGTTTACCCCAACGGTAGAGCAAACGAAGTGGCTGAAAGCATTGGCCAAAGCAGATAAAAAGTAGGTTTTTAAAATCTAACTTTATCGTTACCAAGTTTGATAAACAGTTAAGAAACAGAATTTTGAGCAATAATAAAACGAGTCATAGCATAGTGGCCGTTGGTTATAACCCATTTACGTTGTGTCTCACTATAAAGAGATGCGATTAATTATTACAAACAGGTGATATGCGTCAAGCCTCTATTATCTAATGTGAGGAGATAACTCTCATGAGCAACAAGCATCCATTGGTTCAGGTCATCGAAAATGCTCAATTGATTGAGCGCCCAAGCTTTGCACCCGGCGATACCGTTGTGGTACAAGTAAAAGTACGTGAAGGTGAGCGTGAGCGTTTACAGGCTTTTGAAGGCGTTGTAATTGCTAAGCGTAACCGCGGTTTAAACTCAGCGTTTACCGTACGTAAAATTTCAAGCGGCGTTGGTGTTGAGCGTGCATTCCAGTTGCACTCACCAATCATCGATAGCATTGAAGTGAAACGCCGCGGTGCTGTTCGCCGTGCGAAACTGTACTACTTACGTGAGCGTTCTGGTAAATCAGCACGTATCCGCGAAAAACTTGCGCCACGTCCAGCTCAGAAAAAGACTGATGCTGGCGTACCTGATGCCGTTGATACTGCACCTGGTATTTAAGCACAAGTTTGCCGTTTTGAGTTAGTCCTATAATTTTAGGATTGGCTCAAGACAAGGTAATAGTAGATACAAGCCCTTATTCATAGGTTTATTTATAAATAAGCGGGCCATACCAAAAAAGACGAAACCCCAATCTATGCGAAAGCTAGATTGGGGTTTTTGTATGTATAGCATTAATAATTTGAGTTTTATCAGCTCTAATATTACCTGCTCTAATAGTGCCAGTTGTAGGCTAAAGTTTATTGAGCATCAAATGTATCGATGCGATTGACTTGCTCTTTGGACTTACTGTATTTGCGCAGTCTGATGTATAAAGTCTTGGTGACAGTTGCAATAAGCTTTTGCTGCTCATCCACGATGTCGACTTTATACTCACGAAATACCGCTTCACCTTCTTTTGCCAGCTCTTGAATAGTGATGATTTCAGAGCTAGGTATTTTCATGCGTGCAGTGACTTTGTTATTACCAGGCGCAACAAAATCAATGTGCGAGCTTTTGTCCCAGACCACATAATTGCTACCCAGTTGATGCATCAGCATGAGCATATAAAAAGGGTCAACCATCGAATATAAGCTACCGCCGAACTGAGTACCGACGATATTTTTGTTCAGAGTGTTTAGTCCCATGCTTACCACGCACAAACCCTGATCGAGACTGACATGATCGATTTTGATACCTGCGCCAATGTATGGTGCATAAGTGTTAAGGCGCAGCTTTAATAAATGCGGTGTCAGCAATGGCATGATGCTTTGCTTGGCCCGACGCTTCAAAGTCTCAAGGTTGGTAGGTAATACGCTCATAAATTTGTCCTGTTGCCTTTTCTCAATTTTTTGATTGTATTAATAATGCGGTTTTAAACAGTATCACTGAGAAATAAATCAATAAAAAGTATTTATCATAATTAAAAAGTACTCAGCCCGCTAGCTCTAAAGCGTAACCAAAATGACATATTTATGCCCACTTACAGGTAACAATCGTTATTTATTATAACTATCTTTGCTATTCATCTATGTGATAAAAAATCATCTAGATGTAAATAATTATCAATAAAACGGTCGCTTATTCTAATTCAAAGTCTATAAAAGAGAGATTTTTTCCTCATGGTTTTCTATTAAGGTTAATTTTGTCTTAAATAGAAACTTTAGTTTATATATTATAATGAGATATATAGTATCTTTAAATGGTTTTAGGTTCGCATTTCATCAAGTCTTGGCATACAATAGTTCGCAGTTTGTAATAGGCGCTTTGGTCTATGACATTAGAGCAGAGCGTGTGCAGTTAATCAAAGACGTAATCGACACAAGGAAATGTGATGAGTAACCCTCAGACCCCCTCTTCAGGGTCTAATACGCCGACCTCGAACATAAACCACGACAATCAAGTACAAGGCAGTTATGTAGATTTGCATAAGCCCAGTTCTAGTTTCGACAGTCGTGATGCTTATTTAAACCATGAATTACAAATCATGCAGCCGAAACGCTGGCGTCCTAATTTACCATTCCGTGATTACCGTTTTGAATACGAAGATACTATTCCAGCAATGGCCGCGACCATCGGTAAAGTTGTTATGGTGGGCGCCATTGCAGCAACCTTTGCAGGTCCACTTGGCCTAGGTGATGCGTTTGTTCTAGAAAACGTGCGCTATGAGCTATTGATTGTCTCCTTCTTTATTATTTTATTTTCGGGCTTTTTATTGCCGACGGCCAACCTTGCTGGTACTCACGGTCCATTAATCCCTCTGATTCCTATTGTGGTAGCAGCTGGTGGGCACCCGATGGCCTTTGGTCTGCTTATTGGTGCTTTTGGTCTGCTCCTCGCAATTAGTAAAGGGGGGAGTCTGCTTGCTAATTTGACCAGTAAAGGTGTGTGCGGTGGCCTCTTGATTTACTTGGGCTTTATCGGAACGACGTCACAGGTCAAAAACCTCTTCGCTTGGGCAGAAGGGATTGGCATGTCGCATATTGCTTTCTTTATTATTCTGGCGACTATCCTACTGTATGCATTGCTTGAGCATTGGCAAAAACGCTGGCTCGCGGTTCCGCTAAGCTGTGTGCTGGGTGGTGGTCTTGCATTTGCATTGGGTGCACCTTTTGAGTTCAAAACAGCACCAGGATTACCAAACATGAACCCAATGTATTGGTGGGGCGAAAACACAGGTTGGATGTTAGGTCTGCCGACGATTGAAAGCTTCATTGTAGTACTGCCGTTTGCTATTTTGGCCGTGGCAATGTGGTCGCCAGATTTCTTGGGCCATCAGGTGTTCCAAAAAATCAGCTATCCTAAGCGTACTGAAAAAGTGCTTATGGATATTGATGACACCATGACTAGCGCATCATTTCGTCAGGTAGTCGGCTCTGTATTGGGCGGTGCCAACTTTGCGTCATCGTGGGGAACGTATATTGTTCCTGCAGCGATTGCTAAACGTCCGATTCCTGCTGGTGCTTTATTAACGGCTCTATTCTGTATCATCGCAGGGGTTTGGGGCTATCCGATGGATTTGGCCATTTGGCAGCCAGTGATGTGTGTGGCCTTGATCGTTGGGGTATTTATTCCATTACTAGAAGCTGGTATGGAGATGACGCGTGAAGGTAAAACCACGCAATCTGCTGCGATTGTGGTGTTTGCCTCTGCATTGGTTAACCCAGCCTTTGGTTGGTCGCTCACGTTGTTGCTTGATAACTTGGGACTGATTGGCTCTAAAGAACGTAGTGCAAATTTGACTAAAATGAGCCGCTGGATCATACCGGGTATTATGTTTGTGGTACTGACAGGCGTCATGGCTATCGTCGGTATGCTGCCGGGTATCCCAGCACTGATGGCAAACTTCCGTCATTAATAGTATGTGATTGTATAAACGATAATAGAACAAACTAAGCCGGCGAAAGCTGGCTTTTTTATGAGTAGCACTGCGATAATAATTGGCTTGTAAAACAATGACTCCCGCCCCATAACTAGCAGTATTACTAAGATTTTTAAGAGCAATAAATTCTATGGTTAATGTCTCAGAATCGAGTCCTATCGATGATAAAAAAGCCCGTCTTAAGCATTTGATTAAACGCCTTCCTAACTTGCCAGGAGTGTATAAGATGCTGGGTAAGAACGGCGATATATTATACGTTGGTAAAGCTAAGTCGCTAAAAAGCCGAGTAAATAGCTATTTTGCCAAAACGATTGATCATCCAAAGACACGGGCGCTAGTGGCGCGGATTCATAATATTGAGACTATCATCACGCGTAGTGAGACCGAAGCGCTGTTGCTTGAACAGAATCTGATCAAAGAGCATCGTCCACCTTATAATGTACTGCTGCGTGATGATAAATCCTATCTGTATGTGTTTATCTCAGCCGATAAGCCTTATCCACGCTTGGCTTATGGTCGCGGCAAAGGCAATCATCAAAAAGGTCGATTCTTTGGCCCGTTTCCCTCTGCACATGCGGCAAAAGAAACGTTGGTGTTGATGCAGAAGATGTTTCAAATGCGTCAATGTACCAATACCTTTTTTAAGCAGCGTCAGCGTCCTTGCCTTGAGTATCAGATTAAACGTTGCCGTGCGCCTTGTGTCGGTTTGGTATCGCCAGAAGAGTACGCAGAAGATGTGAACAATACCATCCGTTTTTTAAAAGGCGACTCTAGTGACATCCATAGTACGCTGATTGAAAAGATGGAAGCGTCAGCTGAGGCGTTAGATTTTGAAAAGGCGGTATTTTATCGCGATCAGCTGTCCATGCTACGTGAAGTACAAGCAAGGCAAGCAGTCTACACAGTACAAGGTGAGGCAGATGTGATTGCGATTGCCAGTCAGGCTGGCATGACCTGTGTGAACGTACTGACGGTACGTGGTGGACGTGTATTGGGTGGAAAAAATTATTTCCCAGATGTGGATAGTAGTGAGTCATTAGCAGACAATTTATCAGCCTTCATTACGTCATTTTATTTCCAAGTGACCGATGATTTGCCTGCCGAAATCATATTGAGCCATCAGATACCAGATCAAATGGCAGTGAGTGAAGCATTGGCAACGCACTTTGGTAATAAAGTAGTCATCAAGACCAATGTGCGTGAGCACCGTTCAGAGTGGCTGGACTTAGCCACATTGAATACCAGTAATGCACTAAAAACCAAGCTTGGCGATTATTTAGAGCTGCATGCGCGCTTTGGTGCACTAAAAGACGTATTGGCGACTGTCACAGATCGGACGATAGATCGCATTGAGTGTTTTGATATCTCTCATACAATGGGTGAAGCGACCATTGGTAGCTGCGTGGTGTTTGACCAAGGTGGCTCGCGCCGTCGCGATTACCGTCAGTATGCTATCCATGATATCCAAGGCGGCGATGATTATGCAGCGATGAAACAAGTGCTGACTCGACGTTATAAAAAGCAGCCATTGCCGGATTTGCTATTGGTTGATGGTGGTAAAGGTCAGCTTGGTATTGCTAAAGAAGTATTAACTGAGTTGAGTATTCTTGGTGACACCTTGCTCATTAGTGTGGCAAAAGGGGAAGGGCGAAAGGCTGGGCTTGAGGTATTGCACTTTATCGATCATGAGCCGTTAGATCTACCGATGGATAGCAAAGCACTGCATTTGCTGATGCATATTCGTGATGAGGCGCATCGTTTTGCGATTACTGCTCACCGTAAAAAACGCGATAAGCGTCGCTCGTCATCAGTGCTAGAGGTAATACCGGGATTGGGTGAAAAACGTCGTCGTGATTTGCTCAATCACTTTGGTGGTATGCAGCAGCTGCTTGGTGCTTCACAGCAGGAGTTGGCAGGCGTACAAGGTATCGGTCCCGTACTCGCAAAAACGGTTTATAAAGTATTGCACGAGTAATGGATTAGATATTATCAAGCAGCAGTTTCTATTGATTGTCTATAAATAAGACTGTGTGAAGATTAAACAAAAAAGGGGGCAGTCTTGGATAAGTAAAATTATCCAAGACTGCCCCCTTTTTTAATAGGCTTTTACTACTTATCAGTTTCTACTTTATAAGTCGTAAACTTAAAGCTTAAATCGCTTTTCTCATCGTGCATTTGCTCAGATTCGTCTGCTACTTTAAATCGTTCTGGCAACTCAGGATAAAATGCATCACCGTCTGCAATATCAGTATCTACATGAGTCAGCTCAATACGGTCGGTGTACATCAGAGCATCACTAAATACGCGCTCACCGCCAATTACCCAAATCGTATCGAGATGCGCGCCATGAGCAAGGCTAGCTGCTTGTGTCAGGGCATCATCTAAGTTGTGTACCACATAAGCATTGCTGCTATCTGCAAGACCTTTTGTCTCAGCATAATCCATCTGTGTCGTGACAATAAAGCTCACACGCTTTGGTAATGGTTTGCTACCCATCGACTCAAATGTCTTACGACCCATGATCACGATACCTTGAATCTTGCTATCATTTTCTTTGGTCGTCATGCTTTTGAAATGTTGCAAATCTGCTGAGATATGCCACGGTAGCTCATTGTTTTTGCCGATACAACGATTGCTACTAATAGCAGCGATTTGGGCAACTTCGGTATGGGCATAGCTCATAATATATCCTTTTTATTGTATTCTTAAGTTTTGCTCTTATTTAGCGTAGTTAACCAGACTAACTTTATACGGCAACTTTGGCTTTGATAGCAGGGTGCGACTCATAGTCGTTGACACTGATGTCTTCGTACTCAAACGCAAATATGTCTTTTACTTCATGGTTCAAAGACAACGTTGGCAGTTTATATAGCGAGCGTGTCAACTGTAGCTCGGCCTGCTCACGGTGGTTTTGATAGATATGGCAATCACCACCTGTCCAGACAAACTCTCCAACTTCTAGACCACACACCTGCGCGATCATATGAGTCAATAGCGCATAGCTCGCAATGTTGAAAGGCACGCCTAGGAATAAGTCAGCAGAACGCTGATACAGCTGGCATGACAGCTTATTGTCTGCGACAAAGAACTGAAATAACGTATGACATGGTGGTAGGGCTACTTGCTCTGCCTCACCTGGGTTCCAGCCAGAAACAATCAAACGGCGCGAATTCGGATTGGTCTTTATCTGTTCAACGACCTGTGCGATTTGATCGACGCCATCATCGTTATAGCTGCCGTCCGCACCTTTACTTGCTCCATAGTTACGCCATTGATGACCATAGATAGGACCTAAATCACCAGCAGGTCTGTTAAAGCGCGCGGTCTGTTCTGCTGTCGCCCACTCATTCCAGATACGAACGTTATTTTGTTGTAGATAATCGACATGAGTGCTGCCACTTAAAAACCATAATAGCTCATAAGCGATAGATTTAAAGTGAACCTTTTTGGTCGTTAGCAGTGGAAAGCCATCTGCTAAGTCAAAGCGTAGCTGCGCGCCGAAATGGCTAAGCGTACCCGTACCAGTACGATCGCCTTTTTCAGTGCCATTGTCGAGAACGTGGCGTAGTAAATCTAAATAGCCTTGCTCGTTATTACTTTGGGTGCCATTGATCATAAGATGCTCTTTAGTTACTGCTGACAGCGCATACAGGCTAGATGAGTAGTCGATATATACACTGTCATTATTGAAAGTATTGCTAGGGTAGGTGTTTTGACAGCTTACCCTATTTTAAGTCCTCAACCTTTATCACGAAAGGGTAGGCTTAATAAGCAGCTTGCTTACCCCAGTCGTAGATGCCGCGTTTGTAAGCGTAACCGATCAAGAACAGACCGACAATTATCATTGGGGCGCTTAGTATCTGACCTTTGGTCATCCAACCTAGCAAGATGAATCCTTGGTCGATGTCTGGCTGGCGGAAGAACTCAATGATAAAGCGGCTAAAGCCATAACCAAGCATAAAGACACCGGTCACTGCCATACGAGGACGGGGCTTTGATGAGTACCACCACAAGAATAAAAACAACAGAAGACCTTCTGCAAGGGCTTCATACAGTTGCGACGGGTGACGAGGCAACAGGTACTGACCATTGACTTCAGTCATAAGATCTTGTAGCGCAGGGTTGGCTTGTAGCTGCTGCATATCAACACTAGCGGCCTGCGGGAAGTAGGTCAACCAGTTATAGCCACCGTCAGAAACGCGGCCCCATAGCTCGGCATTGATGTAGTTACCAATACGTCCGAACAATAAACCAGTTGGTACACAGGGAACGACAAAATCGAGCACTTGGAAAGGTGTCTTTTTATATTTGCGGGCAAAATACAGCATACCCAACATGACACCAATCAGGCCACCATGGAATGACATACCGCCTTCCCAGACTTTGAACAGATAGGCAGGGTTTTGGAGCAGCTCACCGAACTGATAAAACAATACATAGCCGACACGGCCACCTAATATCACACCAAGTGCGCCAAAGAACACTAGGTCAGAGACCATATCTGTCGTCCAGCCTTCACGCTTGGTACTGCGATACCATGCCAGTCCGTAGGCGGCGGCAAATGCCAACAAATACATCAGCCCATACCAATGGACTTCGACAGGCCCAACTGCTAATGCTACAGGATCGTACTGAGGATGAATCATCATAAGGGCATCATAATATTGATAATAAAATGCTGACTATAATAGCAAATTTCGTTCGCTGGGCATACATAATTGCTCTGGTGCTAATCAGAGTGTATGAGTAATTTGAGTTTTTGAGATGGTACAGAATGTATAGGCTAAGAGTCAAAAAAGATAAGAAGTGAGTGAAAAAAGTGACTTTAATTAAGGAGTGTTTTCGTGATGATATGTAATCTTGGTAGCTAACAGCTTAGAATAAAACCGTGATTTCTGTTGTTTTAAGCGGTCACTACCAAGTGTTCGTAAATAAACGCAGTTAAGCAAATATAGCTAAGTAAATGCAGCTAGATGGCGACCAGATCTTGTACTTTATTTTCGACCATCGTATCGCCAGCACCTTGAGAAACTACTTTGCCGCGTGATAGCACCGTGTAATTATCAGCCAATTCTTCGGCGAACTCGTAAAACTGCTCAACCAGTACAATTGCCATGTCACCTTTGTCCGCTAAGTCACGTAGGACTCGGCCAATATCTTTGATAATAGAGGGTTGGATACCTTCAGTTGGCTCGTCTAAAATCAACACAGTCGGCTCGGAGGCTAAGGCGCGTGCAATGGCAAGCTGCTGCTGCTGACCACCAGACAAATCACCACCGCGGCGATGTTTCATCTCATCGAGTACGGGGAAAATATCGTATAAATGCTTAGGTACATGTTTGGCCTTACTGCGTGAAAACTTGGCCATACCAATTAATATGTTCTCTTCTACCGTCAGTGTCGAAAAAATATCGCGTCCTTGTGGTACATAAGCCAGTCCTGCTCGGACACGTTGCTCTGGAGACATTTTGCTGATGTCTTTATCATTAAGCAAAATCTCTCCTGATTTAATCGGTAGTATCCCCATCAGGCACTTAAGTAAGGTGGTTTTGCCCACGCCATTGCGTCCAAGCACCACACTGCACGCGCCTACGGGCGCTGTAAACGAGACGTCTCTTAAAATATGGCTGCCGCCGTAATACTGATTGATATCGTTCACTTGTAACATGGCTGTCTCCTAAACTCTAAAACTTTTCTAATGTTTTAAATGGAATATTCGTTTGGCTCGTCTAGATGATTCGTTCGGCTATCGACCTAAGTAGGACTCAATCACTGCCTCATTGGCTTGCACTTCAGCTAACGTACCTTCGGCTAAAATCGCCCCTTGTGCCAATACCGTGACTTTTTCACTGATAGCATCGATAAAGGTCATGTCATGTTCGACTACTACTAAAGTGTGGTTTTTTTTAAGACGCAAACACAGCTCGGCGGTATGCTCAGTTTCTGCATCAGTCATACCAGCCACAGGCTCATCAAGCAGAATTAGCTTGGGGCTTTGCATCAAAAGCATGCCAATCTCTAACCATTGTTTTTGCCCATGTGAGAGCAAACCAGCTGGCTTATTGATTTTGTCGGTCAGGCGAATCTGCTGTAGAGTCGCGTCAAGGGTATGGCGAGTATCGGCATCGAGTTTGTTAAACAAGCTTTTAACCACACGTTTGTCTTTCGGCGCAGCAAGTAGTAAGTTATCCATCACCGTAAAATTTTCAAAGACAGTAGGTTTTTGAAACTTACGGCCGATACCCGCTTCAGCGATTTGTTCGGTAGATAAGCTGGCAAGGTTGTGAGTCTGACCAAAAAACACGCTGCCTTCGGTAGGGCGGGTTTTACCTGTAATGACATCCATTAGCGTGGTTTTACCAGCGCCGTTGGGGCCGATGATACAGCGTAGCTCGCCTTCTTCGATATAGAGCGACAAATTATTGAGTGCGCGAAACGAATCAAACCAGACACTCACGTCTTCTAAGTACAGAGCAATACCATGGCTAAAGTCGACGCCTGATTTTTTGGGATGACTGAGACCGTCACGTCCATCAGTATGATCATATTCGGATAGTGCTTTGGTCGATTGTTCAGTCGATGAGGACTTATCGTTTAGCATTATTGTTTCTCCTTTTTGAATCGATCGAACAAGCCCATAATGCCATTGGGTAAAAACAACGTCACGACGACGAATAGTCCGCCTAAAATCAATAGCCAAAACTCAGGGTAGGCGACCGTAAAGTAGGTTTTTACAGCGTTTACCACACCAGTTCCTAAAATCGCGCCAATTAAGCTTCCTCGACCACCAGTCGCTACCCAGACGGCTATCTCAATTGAGTTCACTGGGTTCATCTCACTCGGGTTAATAATTCCGACTTGTGGTACGTATAGCGCACCAGCGACACCAGCGATGACGGCGGACAGCACCCAAGCGGATAGCTTGTACCACAACGTACGGTAACCTAAATACTGCAAGCGGTTTTCGCTGTCACGAATCGCACCAAGTACTCGCCCATAAGGCTGATTCATTAAATGACGCAAACCCATATAAGAGACTAACAATGCTAAGGCCGTGACAAAGCAAAGCATTGAACGAGTAGAGGCAGCGGTAATGTCATAGCCGAGTAAGGTGGTAAAACCAGTAAAGCCATTGTTACCGCCGAAGCCTGTCTCATTACGGAAGAACAGCAAGGCTGCTGCATAGACCATGGCTTGAGTGATGATGGAAAAATAAACGCCTTTGATTTTTGAGCGAAAGGCAAAAAAACCAAAGATAAAAGCAACCAAGCCAGGCACTAATACGACCAGTGCGACTGCCCACCAAAAATGCTGCGTGCCAGCCCAGTACCATGGCATCTCAGTCCAGCTCAAAAAGCGCATAAAGTCCGGTAAGCCATCACCTGCTGTCTCACGTGTTAGGTACATGCCAAACGCATAACCCCCTAAGGCAAAGTATAAGCCATGTCCCAAGCTCAAAATACCAGCATAGCCCCAGACGAGATCTAGTGCCAAAGCGACCATGGCTAAAGCCATGATTTTGCCAATCAGGGTAATCCAGTAGGCTGAAAGGTGAAAAGCTGAAGTCTCCGGCATAAGATGTAGCCAAGGCAGTATCAGTAGTACAGCAAAACATAAGCCAATTAAAACAGCACTACGCGGCGTATCAGACAGTAATTTGGTCAGTATCATAGGAGTCTCCTTATTCGACAAAGCGGCCTTTGAGTGCAAATAAACCTTGTGGCCGTTTCTGAATAAACAGAATCACAAGAACCAACAACACAATCTTAGCCAATACCGCACCGATACCAATCTCAAGTACCGTACCGCTGACTCCAAGTCCCAAGGCGGCTAGTACAGCGCCCCATACTTGTCCGACCCCGCCAACAACGACGACTAAGAATGTATCAATAATATAGGTTTGACCTAAATCAGGACCTACGTTGCCTACTTGAGCAAGGGCACAGCCAGCCATACCAGCCAGCCCAGAGCCCAGACCAAATGCCATCATATCGATACGTGCAGAAGGAATACCAACAGAACGCGCCATTTGGCGGTTTTGAGTGACGGCTCGTATAAACAGACCAAAGCGGGTTTTGTTAAGTAAGTAAACCAGTAGCGCCACGACGATGACCGTGAATACGATAATGGCAATACGGTTATAAGGTAGTACAAGGCTTGATGACACTTGATACGCGCCGCTGAGCCATGCCACGTTACTGACTTCAACGTTTTGCGCACCAAAAATCATCCGCACCAGTTGCATCAAAATCAGACTAACGCCAAAGGTCGCTAGTAAAGTCTCTAGCTCACGACCATATAGTGGGCGAATCACGATACGTTCAATAATCATACCGATGACAGCGCTGACTAAAAAAGCGGCTGGAATAGCGGCAAGCAAATACCAACCTGCCATATCTGGCATATAAGCTTGAAAGAAATTTTGCACCATATAAGTGGTATAAGCCCCAATCATAATCAGCTCACCATGCGCCATATTAATCACGCCAAGCAAGCCAAAGGTAATGGCAAGGCCAAGCGCTGCTAGTAGTAAAATACTAGCGGTACTCATACCGGTAAAGATATGACCCGTCCATGTGCTGATTTCGATACGGCGTGACACGCTAGATTCAGCATCGATAAGTGCAGCTTTAAGCGAGGCATCTAAGCCATCAGCCGCGAGGGCAGATTCAATATCGACCAAAACTTGTGGGTTATCACTATCTGCAAGTAGGTTCACAGCTGCGATTTGAGTGGGTAGGTCACCATTTTTGAAATCTATACGAGCCTGTAATGCGGTTAGTGCTTTTTTAACTTTAGTGTTGTCTTCATTTGCCGCTGCTGTCGTAATAGTTGCTGGATCTACTTGGTCAATATTGTCGGCCAAAATGTCCACAGCTTGTAGTCGCTGTGCAGGTTTGTCAGATGCTAGCTTTACCTTAGCTTGTCCAAAAATGAGCGCCGAGCGTAGCGCATTGGTCAAGGTGATTTGTGATAAGTCACTAGGCCAATCGGCTGTCTCTTCTTTATTGGGATAGGTAAATAACTGATCATCTTTATTCAGTAAATACGTTTGCCCACTGTTACCTTGATATAGCTCATCATTGGCAATGAATTCAACCAAGCTATCTAAACTTTCAACGGATCCTGGCCAATCACTTAACATGGTTTGACGCTTACTAAAATCACCCGCTACAAATTGTTGAATGGCATCGCCTGAACTTGTAGAAGTTACTGTTGAAATATTTGAGGTACCTGATGTGCTGGCTTGAGTAGAAGTAGCTACGTTGACAGGTGTGACCAAAGATTGCTCACTATGAGCAGTATTTGTATCGTCGTCATGTACCTGACCATCATGATCCGCATACGCTGTGGTGGTGAAAGTTGTTATGCATAATGCCATCAATGCAAGTAAACGCAGAGGCGCATAAATTGAAAAATGAGCCGCCTGCTGCATGACTTCACTGACTGATGCTTGTGGGTTGTTACCATTTTCGGACGATGTTTGCCCTACAAACGGGCGTAAAGTATGGTGCTGCATGTGCGGCTCCCTGTTTTTCACAGACAACAAACCCTTAGCCACTACTGCTTAGCGTACTAAGCGATAGAAGTATTGATAAGGTTTGGCGTTATTTAAAAGTTAAGAATAAGTGTGAAAAGTAGGCGTTAGGACGGTTATTGGTATCGTTTATCCATCCGCCTACTTTTCAGTTACTATATACGTGCTTTTCAGTACTGATTTATTTAGGGATAGCCTATTTAGGAATGTACTCGCTCCATGGCTGGGCTTGGATAACTTCTGGCGTTTTGAAAATCGTATCAAACTGTCCGTCGGCACGAATTTGACCAATCATGACAGGCTTCCATAGGTGATGGTTTTCTTCATCCATTTTTAGCGTGTAGCCAGAAGGTGCATCAAACGTTTGTCCCGCCATGCTGATACGCACTTTGTCGACATCAGTCGTACCTGCTTTTTCGACAGCTTGCTTCCACATGTTGATACCGACATAAGTCGCTTCCATTGGATCATTGGTCACGACTTTTTCAGCATTTGGTAGTTTTTGGTCCAATGCATACTGCTTATAGCGTTTGGTGAAGGCACTGTTGGTTGGGTTTTTGATCGACATAAAATAGTTCCACGCCGCCAAATGCCCTTGTAGCAGGCTGGTATCGATACCACGTAGCTCTTCTTCACCGACTGAGAATGCCATGACTGGAATGTCTGACGCTTTGATACCTTGGTTCGCTAGTTCACGATAAAACGGAACGTTTGAATCGCCATTGATGGTCGAGATAACCGCGGTCTTTTTGCCCGTTGAGAACTTTTTGACGTTAGATACGATGGTTTGATAATTGCTGAAACCGAATGGGGTGTATTCTTCCATGATGTCTGCATCAGCCACGCCTTTTGATTTCAAAAATGCCTTTAAAATCTGGTTGGTGGTGCGTGGATAGACGTAATCAGTACCTAACAACACAAAGCGCTCTGCACCGCCGCCTTCTTCGCTCATCAAGTACTCTACAGCCGGAATAGCTTGCTGATTTGGTGCCGCACCAGTATAAAAGATGTTTTCTGACTGCTCTTGTCCTTCGTACTGTACTGGATAGAACATCAACCCGTTTAACTCTTCAACCACAGGCAACACGGATTTGCGTGATACTGATGTCCAACCGCCAAAGATAACATCTACTTTGTCTTGAGTGAGTAGCTGACGGGCTTTTTCAGCGAATAGTGGCCAATCAGAAGCAGGGTCGACGACGACTGGTTCGAGTTGCTTACCGAGCACACCGCCATTGGCATTGATTTCATCAATCGTCATCAACGCGGTATCTTTTAGAGAAGTTTCAGAGATAGCCATGGTGCCAGACAGCGAATGTAGTATGCCGACTTTGATGGTGTCGCCATCAGCAGCAGGCTCGGTGGTCGTTTCTGTGCTGGTTTCAGCGGTTGTCTCTGTCGATGCCGCAGTTTCGGCAGGTTTTTGACAACCAATAAGACTTAAGCTGCCAACGACGGCCACCGCTAGTAACGAAAAACGCGATTTGATTTTTCCGTGTGATTGAGGGTCTACTACTTGAGTATTGGCTAAAATTGGTAACGAAAACATGGACATCTCCTAATACATACAAAAGGTAAAATAATTTTCCTGAACACCTATTAAGAGTTCAAGTTCCGTGCCAAGTTGAAAAAGCCAATAATCGAGTAATAATTGAGCAATAATTAAGTTCTGATTAATATATTCATTAATTTAGTGCAGAATGGTTAATAGATTGCACCATAAAGGGGAAATGAACAAAAAAATGGTGCAATATCAAAAACCAAATTTTTAAAACTGAATAGCTGCCACATGAAGAAATTTATCGTTAGAAGTGCTTCTTACTAAAAATGCTGCTTGCTAAAAGCATTTATTGCCAAAGACCTGTAAAACGGCTACGGTAATATCTCTAAGATAGTTACTATTTTGCGCGTTGAGCCAATGCGTGGCTGCCATGATCGATTTTACTGCTAAGGAATGATGTATGAACGCACAATTAACGGATTCGACTGTCTCAACAGGGCATGGCAGCGTATTGCCGCCACTTAATCAAATGACCAGATTTGCTATCTTGCCATTTGTACTTGGTAGTAGTGGCATCTTGGGATTGTCTTCGGCACAAGCAGCCACCAGTAGCGTCGAGCAAGTGACCATTTATCAGGGGCTGGCGAGCGTGACGCGCGCATTGCCTATCACAGGTAGCGGTGAGCAAACGGTGGTGTTTTCGTGCCTGTCACCTTATATGGATAAAGAAAGTCTAAGTGTACAGGCGACAGGTAGTGTCAACGTTGGGGAAGTCAGTATCGAAGAGTTGACAGGTGAGCAGGCAGCCCAGTGCCAATATCAAGGTGACGCCAAGGTACAGACGCAGCAAAATACCTTAGCCAATATCAATGCTGAATTAGAAGCGGCACGGTTAGCAAAGGCTTACTTGCAGAATTTGACCAAAGCTACGCAAGTCAATACAGACAGCACGATTGCCAATAATGCCCGCGATATAGAAACTCAAGCGACCAGTATTAACCAAAGGATTTTAGAGATTCAACAGCGACAAGCGCGTGCCCAAGACGCGCTTAATCAACTGATGGCAGGCAGCGCGACATCGACCTTTAACAAGGTGACACAGGTGAGTGTACGTACGGCAAGCCGCTCGCCAAGTAGTATTAAGTTGTATTATCAAGTGCAAGGTGCAGGTTGGGAACCTGCGTATCAAGCTCGCCTAAATACAAACAGTGATCAATTAAGTATCACAGCCTCTGCGATTATTGCTCAGCAAACTGGCGAGAACTGGACAAACGTACCACTGACACTCAGCACCGTTAATCCCAATCAAAGTACGACGGGGCAACTGCCGTATGTACAACGTCTATCATTGTATGAAGAGAGCGAAGATGCTCGAGTAAGACGTGAGCTACTTATGATGGATGCGTCTCCTGTTATGATGGAAGAGCCTGCTTATAACAAAGGAGCAGGGGCAGCTATGGCACCGCTACCTAATTTTACGGTCAGTAGCCAAAATAAAAATGGCATTATTGAGTATCGTTTACCGCAGTTGGTTAGTATTCCAAGTGACGGGAGACGCGTACGCACAGTGATTGGCGAGCAGGCAGGTAACAGTAAGCTCTGGATTCGTAGTACGCCAAGTGTTGAGACTGCTGCCTACTGGTATGCGTCAGCGCCGTTTTTGACGCCAGACTGGGTTGATGGTTCGCTACAGCTTTACCGTGATGACAACTATGTAGGTCAATCACGTTATAATTATCAAGTGCTAAAAGAGCAGGGGATTGGATTTGGTCGTGACTCAAATATGCTCGTAAAAGAGCTGACCAATGAAGATAAGCAAGGTGAAAAAGGCGTGCTAAACCGTACGCAAACACTGACGACCACCAAGGCATATCAGTTTACCAATCAGCACAATCGTAGCGTACGCTTGCAAGTACTGGGCAGTGAACCTATCAGTCGTGACGATAGTTTAAAAGTTGCGGTGACGCATACGCCGCCTGTAACTGAGCGAGATTGGAATGACAATCAAGGCATGGTAGCGTGGGAATTTGACTTACCAAGTAAGCAATCACAAGTAATACGTTCAACCTCCCAAATTAGTTATCCTGCCAATAAATTATTGACTGGCAATTAATAAGTACTGCCTGTAAGTGCTACCTTATTAATAGGTAAAGTTTGAAATAATATTTTTGCCTTTATTAAGAATTATCCGCATAACGAAAATTATTATAAAAGGAAAGCTATGTGTATTGTCGCTATTGCTTGGCAATTATTTGATGAGTTACCACTGGTATTACTGTCTAATCGTGATGAGTTTTTGCAGCGTCCAACTGAGCCGCTACACCAGTGGTCTGACCAACCTATTTATGCTGGGCGTGATAAACAAAGCAGTGGTACATGGTTAGGCATTCATCAGCAAGCATCGCCAGCGCAGAGTCCAGAGTATTATGAACAAAATGGTCGTTGGGCTGCGGTATTGAATTTTCGTGATGGAGTGCAAGCAAGCAGTGATGAGCGCTCACGTGGTGCACTGGTCACTGAATTCTTAACAGGGGCTTTAAGTCCGATGGATTTTGCACGGCAGATTGATTTGCAGGATTATGCGGGTTTTAATCTGATCATTGGTGACGCTGCGCAAGCTGTGATCGTCAATAATCGTGGTCATGCACCCACGCCATTATATGCAGGTCTGCATGTTATCTCTAATGGTCAACCAGAGGACAGTTGGTTTAAGACAGAGCAATTGCGCGGGCGACTACGTCAAGAAGTGCTGCCATTGATTGCAGAGGATAGCTCGCCTGCGTACTGGCAAGCGGCGGCTTTTAATGTCTTGTCAGATAGTACGAAAGCACCAGAAGATAAACTGCCTGTTACTGGCGTGGCATTTGAGGTGGAGCAGATGTTATCGTCTGTTTATATTGAACCTGTCGCTTTTGGCGACACTGAAACTAGCAAACCTACTTATGGTACCCGCACTCAAAGCATTTTAACGTTGCGCAAAGAGAAAGATACGGGAGCAAACTACACGGCGAATATTATTAGCCGAGAGTTTGACGGTCATTCAAAGTGACCGTTAATAGATAATAAAAAAACACCCACGGTAATTGCTAACATTCTAGCTACTATCGTGGGTGTTTTGCATCGTACTATTGAGTGACTCATTACATCAGCAAATGATTATTTTGCTCAGGAATGATCAGCTCTTGCTTTAGCGGGAGTTCGCGTACCAATTCTTGTAAGGCACGGCGATAAACGCCTCGTTTAAAGTGAATCACTTGTCCGAGTGGATACCAGTAGCTGACCCATTGCCAATGGTCAAATTCAGGTTTCCCTTCATCAAAGCGGATATGTTGAGTATTTGGCTCATCTAAGCGTAGCAAAAACCATTTTTGTTTTTGCCCAATACATAAGGGATGCTGACCGTGACGTACATAACGTTTTGGCAAACGGTAGCGCAACCAGTCTTGCGTGACTGCCAATAAGTCTACGTGACGCGGATGTAAGCCGACCTCTTCCCAGAGCTCGCGATACATTGCATCCATCGGCGTCTCCCCGCGGTCGATACCACCCTGCGGAAATTGCCAAGCGTTGTGACCAATACGTTTTGCCCACAGAACCTGCCCTTGTGTATTTGCCAAGATGATGCCGACGTTGGCGCGAAAGCCATCTGCATCTATCATGACTAAACCTTTTAATTTGTTTAAAAATAGCTTGTTTTGACTTGAAACCGTGACAGCAATCGTAATTATTATAAGGTGATTGTTATCGATATTCGCTCAAAACAAGATTCATTACCGTTATTAAACCAAGAAACAAGCAAAATGTGTAACAGTATTTTGCTATAAAATGTTTCACGAGTTTTACCTTTTAAAATCAACTATTTACAAGCAAACTTTTGTAGGTTTTTATATAGCATTTTTAGACAAGTGTTGAAGAGTAGTAATAGGCATATGGATATAAGATTATTCGGTAAAATATCGAACTCCAATATTCTGATATGTATAAAGTGATAAAAGCATAGATTTCACTGGTGAGCTAACAGCAAAACAATGAGCCTATAAAATCTTGCTTTGGCTTATGCTACACTAGCTGGGCAATATATCATTCACACAATAATAATAGGCAATACGCCATTCAAAACAAGGAACATCTACAATGTCAGAATCAAAAGCAAGCGTCATATGGCAAGAGAACAAAGCTTTTATGGGCGTGTCACCATCAGGACATAATGTACAAATCGATGCTGATAAAGAAAAAGGCTCAAGCCCGATGGAGCTGATTTTGCTAGGACTAGGTGGTTGCGCCAGTTATGATGTCGTAGAAATTTTACAGAAATCACGCCAAGCAGTGACGGATGTACGTTGTGAGCTAACTGCCCAGCGCGCTGAAACCGTACCAGCGGTCTATACCGATATTCATATGCATTTCATTGTCACTGGTCAAGAGGTCAAAGAAAAACAAGTCGAAAAAGCCATCCAGTTATCAGCAGAAAAATACTGCTCTGCCAGCCGTATGTTAGTAGCAGGTGGGGTCAATATTACCCATGATTTCGAAGTGGTTGCAGGCTAGGGACTTATATAATGATAAGTGCATTCTTTGAGTTGGTAACTGACAAAGTGGCGTCTGCCATTTTAGCCATGGTGGTAGCAAGCCTACTGCCATGGGCGGTGTCAATCGTTGCAAAAGTATCTGGTGGCTTTAGAATCAGAAATAATGCACATCCTCGCGAATTTTTTCAAAATGCGACAGGCATGGCAGCACGTGCTAATGCAGCACAACAAAACAGCTATGAAACCTTGCCAGTATTTTTGGCGGCGGTGATAGTCGCTATGCTGTTCTTTGTGCCGCAGTCGATTATTAACGTATTGGCTTGGTTGTATGTGATGATACGAATTGGTTTTTGTGTGGCGTATATTACTAATTTGGCAATGTTCCGCTCTATCCTCTGGGTACTATCAATGGCATGTTGTCTGATGCTATTTTATTTAGCGATACGAGTCAGCGTCTAGTAAAAATATCCGTAACCGCCAAAACGCTCAAACACAAGCAAGTGATTAATCTCGTACGCTTGCTTGTAGGGCGCTAATAATCACCGCTTTATTTTTTTCTCGTTTGATACCTTCCCACACTGTTTGCGCCTCAAAATAGCCTTTGGTGAGCATCCCTAACCATTGCTTATAGCGACCGACCAACACCACATCGTTCTTTGCCTCACCTTCCAAAAACTTAATTTGATGGGCGATCAAATCTTGCCATAGCAAGGTTGCCGTGTTTTTTCCGCTGTCATCATGATTTTCAGTATGGTTATCGACTTGCGCAACCAAATCAGGTCGTGTGACTGCGCCGCGACCTAACATGAGATGCGGTGTACCTGCTTGTGTCATACAATTTTGCGCATGCTCAAAGTTCCAAATTTCTCCATTGGCAATGACTGGAATATCGAGCGCATTAAAACTTTGAATTTTATCCCAATAGGCGGGCGGCTTATAGCCTTGGGTCTTAGTGCGTGCATGAATGGTGAGCCAGTCGGCTCCACTGTCGTTAATTGCGCCGCGAATATCATCCATTCGGCTAGTGTCGGTATAGCCCAGACGAATCTTAGCTGATACTGGTATATGGGCGGGAATGGCTTGGCGTACGGCACTGATAATCTGATACATTGTTTCAGGTTCATCTAACAATACAGAACCACCGCGATGGCTATTTACTGTTTTTGCAGGACAGCCAAAGTTGATATCAATCGCAGGCGCACCGAGCTCACAAGCGTACGCGGCGTTTTCTGCCATCAGCTGCGCTTCGCTACCCAAAATCTGTACATGAATAGGCGTACCAGAGGCTGTTTTGGCATCATGATGTAGCTCAGGCACATATTTATAAAACACGTGCGCAGGCAAGACATGCTGAGTGATGCGAATAAACTCACTGACCGACCAATCATAAGGACGACCCAAGTCAGACGCAATTTGGGTTAAGATTTGGCGCATTAATGGATCGGTCAAGCCTTCCATAGGCGCGAGCAAACGCACGGGAGCTGCAAATAACTGATTGATAGTATTTTGACGCGTTTGAAGTTGCTGGCTATTATTCATGCTGGTGATTCACTGCTAAAGGGTCGTTATAAGAAAGATTGAATAAAACTTGAGGCTGACAGAGGTGTAGGGCAATTAAGTATTACCAAAAATCACTTTTTTGCCCGTCTGTAATCCTGATATCAAGTCTTTAATATTGTGAATATCCAAATTGCTTTGCGCACGCGTGCAAGCAACGTAGAGCAAACGCAATTCTTCTGGACTTATCTTGACCGCATTAGTCGTCACATCGTAGTAAAAATCATCATCTAACTGCACTTTGCCCCATTCGAGCCCTTTGGCTTTATGAGCGGTAGAGATGACATAATCTGCATTTTCGATACTGGTCAGACTATTGACCGCTTGGCTGAGGACATTAGTGCCATGGTCATCGACCAGTTTGACCAGTGTTTTTAGGTCACTACCTTCGTTAGTCTCAGCGTACTCTTGCACATCACCCCAATTATAAAAATAAGCCAACTCAGGTACACCGTAAGCCGATTTACCATTTTTTAAATTTTCGGCTGCTTGGCAGAATTTGAGCATACGATCGGTATCCGCTTGTAGTGCCACGCGATGCCCGTGCTTTAATCCTGTCAACAGTTGTGACATGGCAGCAGCATTGGTACGGCACAAAATAGCATCTTTTTTGCTATGTACCATGCCCTTATCGGTAGAGGACTGTTTATTCGGATTGCCTTTTAGCGGTACGTCCTCTTGTAGTGCTTTTAATAGAGTATTGGCCACTTCTGCAATCGGCTCACCAAAGCGAAAAGATTGCGTCAATAATGTCTGCGGCAATGGCAACTTTTTCATCGCATTGACCGCGCCGCGCCATTCATAAATCTGCTGATGCGCATCGCCCACATAGATGACTTGTCTCGACTGCTGGGTCAAGATACCCATCATCAAGGGATCGGCGTCTTGAGCTTCATCGAATAAGATAAAGTCCGCTGGGATACTAGGCTTAGATAGTGCCCAAAGCTTGAGATAAATATCGTGGCCAATACCAGCAGGGTGACGCGCATCAATCGACTGTAACCAGCGCTGCTCAACAGCAGGGTAGAGCATCTCGCGTAACTGTTCTGCATCTGAGTCATCGAGCCAGCTTGGGAACAGTATGTGCCTTGGCGCAGGGTAGCTGGCATGCGTGCTACAAAAATTACTTACTGCATCGCTGACGAACCGCGATAGTCGTGCTGGCGTGAGCGTAATATATTTATTGACCCCATCCATCTGCCGACGCACTTGTACAGGCTGTAGTCCCAAATCATCACCGAGACGCTTGGGTGAAAAGCGCGGCAAAGATAGCTTGGCGGTAATATCACGAGCAACATGACGATAAGCTAATGAGTGAAAAGTACGGCATTCTACATGCGGCGGAAACTTTGAACGAGCATCATTGGCAATCGCTTTGTTAAAAGCCAGATACAGTCCGCGTCCGCGTAGGCGCTCACCAATTAGCTTGAGCGTCGTTGTCTTACCGGCACCCGCATAAGCGACCACTTTAAACGACTTGTGATCCATCGCCATATTCAGCGCGCTCAGCTGCTCGTCAGTGGGATCGCTCATATAAGCTGGCATAGATGCGGACATAATAAAGCTACCTAAATACAAAAATTGATTAAAAACAAAAGGGGCAAAAAAAGCCACTGGGTAAACAATGGCTTATAGATGATGGTGATGCTAAAACGTGATAATAAGCAATCAGCTTACTAATGAGGCAAGAATAAAACGGTGTAATGGTAGTTTAACGCATAGCTATATGTAATCAATAACTTTATTTTAGTCTGGATTAGACTGATAAGTGTTTTATTCTTTGTCTGTCGATACGAGAGTAGGACGGGGCTCTTCTTTGATTAAAATCTTCGCCAAAAACAAACCAAGCTCAAACAATAACCACATCGGAATCGCTAGCATGAGCATCGATACGCCATCTGGCGGCGTGACAACAGCAGCCACAGCAAAACAGCCCACAATGATATAACGACGTTTTTCTTCTAAGCTCTGAATGGAGACAATACCTGCCAATATCAATAGCAAAGTAACGACTGGAATCTCAAACGTTAAGCCGAATACCATAAATAATTTTAAGGCAAAACTGAGATAGCTGTCGATATCCGTCATGGGTAGTACGTTTTGCGGGGCAAACATAATGAAGAACTTCAAGACCCCTTTGAGCACAATAAAGTAAGAAAAAGCCACACCAGCATAAAACAGAAATATAGAAGATAGCAGCACTGGAATAGCAATTTTCTTTTCTTTTTTATACAGACCGGGCGCTACAAATGACCAAATTTGATAAAGAATGTAGGGCATCGCCAAAAACGCAGCTACGAATACGGTCAGACGTATCGGAGCCATAAAGTTTGACGTGATATCGGTGGCAATCATGGTCGAATTGGCAGGTAACTGCGCAACCAACGGGTCAGACAACAAGTTGTATAGCTCACGCGAATAGCCGACCAAACCTAAAAATATTATCAGTACCGCCACGCATATTTTGATCAAATGCCGACGCAGCTCAATCAAATGCTCGGTAATAGGCATATCAGCCAAAGGGCTTAAGACGTCATCTGATTTTTTATCTTGAGTGGTATTGGTCGTTGCTGCAGCATCTTGCCTAAGGGTGTTTTGATCGATAGCTTCTTGATCAATAACGTCTTGGTCAGTAATGGCAGAAACAGCGATTTTCTCTTGACGACTTTTTTTACGCTTGAATAATGGCATCAATCAGTCTCCTGCTTATGGTCAGAAGTCTGCATGTTGGCAGGACTGTTGAGTAGGGCGTCAGCTTTATAATTTGGCACATATGGCGGCATTGGGAGCCGACGTGCTTTGTCATAAGCACCAAGTCGAAACCACATGTTTTCCCATGGACGGGTAGTGATGGTCTGAACAACTGGCGCTGCTTTGGCATTATCACCTATATTTGCATCATCTACATTTGGATCATTTATATTGTCACCGCTGTGACCGCGCTTCGATAATTGACTATTTTCTAATGTATCTGGCTGCTCGTCAGTGGCATAAGCATAGTCGAATGCTTTTGGCGTGGCTGATTGCTGCTTTTGTGTGCGGTTATTTTCATGAGCTTCGTCATCCTTGCTGTTTTCAGCATTCATAGATGCTTCAGAAGCTATCGAAGCAGGACTATGTGAGCTTTCAAAAGCTTTCATATTGCCGCGCATCTCAGCCATCTCACGCCTCATTTCAGCTTCAGTCTGACGAATTTTGGCAAGCTCTTTTTGCATTTGCTGGCGTGTCTCAGCCAAGTCAAGCTCAGCCTCTATTTCAGACTGCAATGTTGAGACTGTGCGGCGAATTTTGGCATACCATTGTCCAGCCGTGCGCGCTGCCTGTGGCAGTTTTTCTGGGCCCAGTACGATGAGGGCGATAACGCCAAAGAGAAGTAGTTCAGAAAACCCGATATCAAACATAATGGTCCGATGTCACTGTTTAGATGCTATACGTTATGCTTATCATCAACCTTGTTGGTTGAGCGCTCTTCAGTGTGTGCCGTCGCATCGTGGTCAAGAACCGCATGTTTTTTGGCATGCTCTGTATTTTCATCTTTGACAGCTTCTTTAAAGCCTTTCACAGCACCGCCCAAATCTTTACCAGCATTTCTGAGTTTTGAGGTGCCAAACACGACAACGACAACGACCAATAGTATCAGCCAATGTGTAATAGAAAAACTACCCATAATGGTATCCTTGTGACCTGGTTTTGTGACCTGGTTTTATGACTTGGTTTTCAGTCTTTATATGCCTGCTTTTAGTTTGCAAAAAGGTCTATCTAGCAAACAAAAAGCATCGGCATATAATGCGAGATAAAACAGAGCTATATTATAACCTGCACTTATTACAAATAGGTGAAAGCAACAATAATCCAATAAAATAGACGTTTATTTTTTATTTAGGCTTATCTAGCGGCTTTTTCATCGATACCGGATAACCCAAAACGTCTGCCTAGCTCGTTTAACACGGCATCCGACTCTATATCAAACCATGCTAGCCCAACCAAGGTATGGAACCAGACATCTGCGACTTCATAAATTAGCTCATGACGAGCTTCATCATAGCTTTCTTTGTCTGTACTCTCATTGCAGTTAGCAAAATCTTTGGCAGCGATGATACTTTCTGTACTCTCTTCACCGACTTTTTCTAATATCTTATTTAATCCTTTGGCATACAGACTAGCCACATAAGAGCTGTCGGCATCGGCTTTTTTACGCTCTGCTAATACGCTATCAAGCTGCTGTAATACAGAGGCTTTATCGACTTGTGCTTGAGTAGTATTAGATTGTGCTTGGATGGTATCAGAATCAGTATTCGCACCAGTATTCGCGCCAGTGTTTTCCGTTTCATAAGTGTCGCTAGTAGATTCATGAGAATGATAAATATCTGCAGGGTCTTTTAATACTTTATCGACAGTTTGCCATTCAGGCGTTTGACCTGATAAATCCAACCGCTGATAAAAGCACGACTCACGTCCTGTATGACAAGCAATGCCGCCAGCCTGAGTGACACTAAGCACAATCACATCTGCATCACAGTCTAGACGAATATCATGCACAGTTTGTGTATGACCTGATGACTCACCTTTGTGCCACAGCTTGGCACGCGAGCGCGAAAAATAAACCGCTGTCTGTGTTTGTGCAGTGAGCTGTAATGCTTCTGCATTCATCCACGCCATCATCAAAATACGACCTGTTTGATGATCTTGAGCAATTGCAGGAATCAAACCATCATCATTAAAAGTTACGGCAGTCAGCCAAGCAGGTAAAGTCATAATGTATTTGTCGTCTTATAGGTAGAAAGTGAAAAAGAGTGATAAGCAATTATACTACTTATGATTAAAGCGGGGAGATTATCTGAAATGCTCTGCAATATGATGTCAACTAAATGTGCTATAGAGTGCAACTATGCTAAATGACAGCATACTATTTATAACAAGCGATTCTACAGTCTAAATAAATGCGGATACAGTGCTTCTTTGATCGTGTTATCAAGCTTAGTCACTTTATTGAGGTTAAAGTCGTAACCTCGAAAGTGCTGGCGCGCTTTTGCTACTATCTCGCCCGTGTGCATCCGCGTGACCTTTAGGATTATATTACCGCCATTATCATATATTGGCTCAACACCAACTTCAAATAACAACTCTTCTCGTACGCGGATACGGCTCACAATATCTAGCTGCAATTTATCAATAATCAAGCCTTGATGGTCTGCGTTGATTTCTTTGACACCTTTAGCGTATA
Source organism: Psychrobacter sp. APC 3279 (assembly GCF_030407795.1). Lineage (NCBI taxonomy): Bacteria > Pseudomonadati > Pseudomonadota > Gammaproteobacteria > Moraxellales > Moraxellaceae > Psychrobacter > Psychrobacter sp. APC 3279. Next base: position 31,987 of record NZ_JASDCR010000018.1, read on the forward strand.
GAAATCTTAGCCGTGCTTCGGACAATAGCGCTGTCAGAGATTCTACCGTCATGTGCTGTCCTGCGTCGGCTTCCGTATGACGCACACGCATCACTGTCTCAAAAACAAACAAGTCGTCGTCGAATACTAACTCTTGTTTTGACACACTATCTCCTAGAGTGATGGCCAAAGATTGTTCTACTTATCGCGCTATATGTTGGCAGCATTGTTATCGTTATAGCTATACATTACAGCCTAAATATTCATGGTGAAAAAGCGGGTTTTAATAGGGTTTATATGAAGATATAGCTCAGTCTCTACTTAAGCACAGCTTAGGCTGACATTCAATCTATTTGGAGAAAAATTAGCCGTTTTATTGGCGTTTTTAGGAGAGCCGCTATCGCTTATTTGATGCTGATTACTTGTCTATATTGTCTACTAAAACCTCGCCAAAACTTTACTTGGCAAAACAAGGCACTATCTGCTAAAATAGCGCCTCCCACCTCGAGGCAAATAGAGGTTTAGTGGTTATCTATATAACGATTATTCAGTATGACTATTTGACGACCAGGTTCTAAAACAGAAAAAGAGGCAAATCATCATGAAAGTTAAGATGAAAACCAGAAGCGGCGCAGCTAAACGCTTCAAAAAAACAGCGAATGGCTTCAAGCGTAAGCAAGCATTCAAAAGCCATATTTTGACCAAGAAATCAGCTAAGCGTATTCGCCAATTGCGTGGTCTTAAGTTGGTGCACAAGTCTGACGAAGCAGCAGTTCGTCGTATGTGCCCATACATTTAATAGCCTACCGTCATCTATCTTTGATTGAAAATATTTGACTTTGCAATCTGACAATGATGTTTGTTATTTAACGGCATCATCACTCGCTTAACAGTGATTAAAAAATCTTGGAGTAAATTATGGCCCGTGTAAAACGTGGTGTACAGGCAAATCGCCGTCACAAAAAAATCTTAAAGCGCGCAAAAGGCTACTACGGTGCCCGTTCACGTGTTTACCGCGTAGCGGTACAGGCAGTGACCAAAGCTGGTCAATATGCTTATCGTGACCGTCGCAACAAGAAACGTACTTTCCGTCGTCTTTGGATCGCACGTATCAATGCTGGTGCACGCTTAAACGGCTTAAGCTATAGCCGCTTCATCAATGGCATGAAAAAAGCAAACATCGCAATCGATCGTCGCGTTCTAGCAGATATCGCTATGCATGATGCAGCGACTTTCACAGCATTGGTCGAAAAAGCAAAAGCGGAATTGGCCTAAATATTAACCGTCCTTTAGGTATGATGCTTTTAAATAATTATTTATAAGCAATTGTCTAAATGGATAGGACTAATATTGATTAATAGTATGATATTAATAAAAGCTACCGCTGGTCGGTGGCTTTTTTTATATTAAATTATTCTAAGCATGCTTTATATTGTACTTTATTGAGTAAAAATACGCTTATTATCGTCTAAATATTCAAGCCATTCTTCTAACCAGCCTTTATATTAATCTTTTATATAAACATAACTGGATAAATGGTTTGCAATATTTGGTCAAATCCCTACAATTAATAGTCCGTTCAAATCAGGAATAATGCGTCTTATGACTAACCCTGCTGCCACCAACGACTTGTCGGCGCTACCGACCTTGTCTCCAGAGCTCAATGAGCTTAACGAAGCTCAGCTTACCGAATTTGCGAGTGCTGCTGAAGCCCTAATCCTACAAGTAACTGATGCGCGTACACTGCAAGATTTGCGTGTGCAATTGACTGGTAAAAAGAGTCCGTTAACGGGCTGGTCAAAGCAGATGGGCAAGCTCAATGCTGATGATAAAAAAACTTATGGCGGCTGGTTGCATCAAGTACGTAGCCGCATTCAGCAAGCATTGACAGACCAACAGCAGCAACTAGAAGTCGCAGCGCTCAATGCCAAGTTGGAGGCCGAGAGTATTGATATTACTTTGCCTGCTCGCGGTGGTCAAAAAGGTCATCTACATCCAGTAACTATGATTACTCAGCGTATGCAGCAGTACTTTATTCAAGCGGGTTTCAATGTCGCAACTGGCCCTGAAGTCGAGAGCGACTACTATAATTTTGAAGCGTTGAATATCCCGTCGCACCATCCTGCACGCGCGATGCATGATACTTTTTATTTTGATGCGCATTATCTATTGCGTACGCATACTAGTCCTGTCCAGATTCGTACCATGGAAAAGAACGAACCGCCGATTCGCATCATTTGCCCAGGTCGTGTTTATCGTAACGACTCAGATCAAACTCATTCGCCGATGTTCCATCAGCTAGAAGGCCTTATGGTCACCGAGTCGAGCACTTTTGCTGAGCTAAAAGGTTTAATCAGTGAGTTTCTAGAAGCATTTTTTGCCAAAGAGCTGACCGTACGTTTCCGTCCGTCGTTTTTCCCATTCACTGAGCCGTCTGCAGAAGTGGATATCTTAGATGACAATGGCAAGTGGCTTGAAGTAATGGGTTGCGGCATGGTGCATCCACAAGTATTGACCAATTGCGGTATTGATAGCGATAAATACACTGGCTTTGCTTTTGGTATGGGTATCGAGCGCTTTGCGATGCTGTATTACGGTATTGATGACTTGCGCTTGTTTTTCCAAAATGACGTGCGCTTCTTAAAGCAATTTGGCTAGAGTTTTCTTTATACCTATATAGTCAGTTCAAGATAATTTAGATCTAAGGAAGGCGTGTGAAAGTGCTACCAATTGTAGACTGAGCGAGCCTGACGCTGTATCTAATTTATATAGGATTGACTATAGCAAGCGAATTCGCCAAGCTTTACTCCAACATCTTTATTATAAAATTCTGATCCGAGATATTTATGAAAATTAGCGAACAGTGGCTACGTCAGTGGGTAAACCCTACAAATACTAGCGAACAGTTAGCCGAACAGTTGACTATGGCAGGTCTTGAGATTGATGATCGCTATGCGGTTGCCCGTGCTTTTAGCGGTGTGGTTGTCGGTGAAGTCATCAGCATTGAGCAGCATCCTGATGCAGATAAATTGCGTGTTACTCAAGTAAATATCGGTGACGCTGAGCCATTACAAATTGTCTGCGGTGCTCCTAACGTGACCGTCGGTATGAAAGCACCGGTTGCTACCGTTGGTGCAATATTACCAAGCGATGATAAAAAAGGGTTTAAAATCAAAAAGAGTAAGCTACGCGGTGTGGCCTCAAACGGTATGCTATGCGGCGCTTCTGAGATTGACTTGGTCGATGATATAGATGGTCTGCTTGAGTTACCTGAAGATGCACCAATTGGTACAGATATTCGTGAATATCTAGGTTTAGATAATCAAATATTGGATATCTCAATCACCCCAAACCGTGGTGATTGCTTTAGCGTACGTGGTATCGCTCGTGAAATATCTGTCATTAACGATTTACCTGTACAAACGCCAGAAATCTCGGCCAATACCGCTGGCACTGCCGCAACACCAGCTGTGACAGTCGATGCAAAGGAAGCGTGCCCTCGCTATCTGTTGCAGTCGATTCGCAATATTGATCGTAGCATCGATACTCCGAAATGGATGCAAGATGCGCTGGTACAATCAGGACTACGTTCACACAACTTCTTGGTCGATGTGACCAACTATGTGTTGATGGAGTTGGGTCAACCGTTACATGCGTTTGACGCAGACATGATTGAAGGTGATATCGTTGTACGTTTGGCAAAGCCTGATGAAACCATTACTTTGCTAAATGAGCAAACCGTTACCTTGACCGGTGATGAGCTTGTGATTGCTGATGATAAAGGTGCCTTGGCACTGGCTGGTATTATGGGTGGTCAGCGTAGCAGTGTCACTGATAGCACTACCAATATCGTTGTAGAAAGTGCTTTCTTTAATCAGCTAGCTATTGCTGCACGCGCACGTCGTTTTGGGCTACATACGGACGCATCACAGCGTTTTGAGCGTGGCGTCGACTTTGAATTGCCAGCATTAGCGTTGGCACGAGCTTGTGATTTAATCACCAGTATTACTAGCGGGGAAGCAGGTCAAATAGTCACGGCTGAAAACCTTGAGCATTTGCCAGCACGCGCACCGATTACATTACCAATCGCGAAAGTTCGTGATGTCATTGGGATTGATATTGAACCATCTGAGATGGTACGTATCTTGACCCAATTGGGTTTTGACGTAGAGCAGCAAAGCGATTCACTGATTTGCAAGCCGCCATCTTATCGTTTTGATATGAGTATCCGCGAGGATTTAATCGAAGAAATTGCTCGTATCTATGGCTATGACAATATTCCAAGCGTCCTGCCACATTTGCAAGTCAGTATGGATTATGATGATACTGCAGATTTGACGCATGAGATGAAGCTCGCATTGGTCGACAACGGCTATATGGAAGCGATCAGCTTTAGTTTTAGTGATGCAAAACTAGAAGCATTGCTTGACGACGAAGCGCTAGGGGAGGTATTGGCACTTGCAAACCCTATCTCTAGTGATTTGGCCGTTATGCGTCGTACCTTGCTATCGAGCCTACTGCCTTGCGTTCAATATAACTTAAATCGTCAGCAGCCACGTGTACGTTTCTTCGAGACAGGTCTTAGCTTTGTTGGACAAAGTATTAGTGACTTAGTACAAACGCCAAGTATCGCTTTAGTTGCAGTTGGTGATATATGGAGCGAGCAAGCTTATCAAAACCGTGCGTTAGATTTTTATGACCTAAAGCATGATATTGAGCAGCTATTACCAGCACAAATCGATAGCGCACGTATTCGCTACGAGCGTAGCACGCTAAGCTTCCTGCATCCAGGACAAAGCGCTGAGTTGTATATTGATGATGTATATGTTGGTTGGTTGGGTCAGTTGCACCCAAATACTGCTAAGCAATTAGATCTGCCGACTACATGGGTCGCTCAATTGTCACTGGCACCGCTATTGACGATTGCACGTGAGCAGCATGCTATCACAACACCAAGCAAGTTCCCGCAAGTACGCCGCGATATTGCTATCTTGGTAGACAGTGACATCAGTTTGCAGACGCTAGAGACAACGGTGCGAACTGCGGCAGGTGATTTGTTGACTGATCTTTGGTTATTTGATGTTTATCAAGGTGACAAAGTACCAGAAGGTCAGCGCTCACTAGCGTTTGCACTGATATGGCAAGATAGTACGCAAACGTTGTCTGACGAAGCCGTCAAGACTGCCACAGATAAAGTGGTACAAGCGCTAACTGACCAGCATTCAGTACAGCTGCGCGATAGCTAACATTTAGTAAGTATTATACCCAATGCTCTGTAGTCTTTTTACCATGAGGCTATGGAGCATTGCTATTCATAGAATAAGTTAAGTGGTTATTAATAAAGGATTTTAATGAAGACTTTGTTAAAAAATGGTCAAAAAACCTTTATAATAGCTAGCCTTAACCCTCATACCGCTAAACCATGATATTCGACATCACGACATAGCATAGGAGTCGTACTGTGAGCACCTTAACCAAATCTGACATGATTGAGCATTTAATGAGTCACCTAAACCTAACACGCCAAGAAGGTCGCTGTCTGGTGGAGAACTTTTTTGATGAGCTGTCAGAGAGTTTGATTGATGGCAAAGAGGTCAAGCTTTCAGGCTTTGGCAACTTTGAGCTTAAAGATAAAAACAGCCGTCCAGGCCGTAACCCGAAAACAGGGGAGCCTGTTGCAGTATCCGCGCGCCGTGTGGTTACTTTCAAGACAGGACAGAAATTTCGTCAGAAGGTTGACGAGCGTTTGTTTGATAGCTAATACTTAGTTTGGCACTGCGCTGAACGATAGTGTGTCTGTTTTATCGTGAGTTTATAAGAATGCTAGTGCGTATTTGCACTTAGTTATTTTTGCGTACATCTATATATTTCGATATTGCAGCATGCATCGTATATTAGGGTTATCTATAAAGTAGAGTCCTACTAAGATCATAAATCATAGACATAAAAAAAGAGAGCATAGGCTCTCTTTTTTTTACTACAGTTTATCTATTGTATGAACAATAAATTACTGAGCTTCTTCAACTACTACTTCGTCAGAAGCTTCAACAGCAGCAGTATCAGTTTCGCTAGCTACGTCCATGCTAGTGGTGTCGCCGTCTACAGGAACTTCAGCGTCCATTTCGTCAGTAGCAGTTGCAGCTTGTGCATCAGCGATGTCAGCTTCAGCGCCAGCAACAGCAGCGTCAGCATCAGCAGTCATTTCGCCTTCAGCAGCAGCTTCGTTTAGCTCTTCAGAAGCGTCTTGCACTTCTTCTTGCGCGTCAGATAAATCTTCAGCAGCATTTTCTTTGCTGCTATCACAGGCAGTAAGGCCCATAGTTGCAGTCATGATACCAGCTAGAGCAAGTAATTTAAGTTTCATATGGTTTTCTCCGGAAAAATGAAATGAGCAGTAGCAGCAACAAAGGTCGAAATCCGAGATTTCTCAGAATTCAACTAGTCTTAGTCACAGCTACTCAGCTTCCACGCATTCTATAGGTTTTCTAAGTAAATAGAAATAGCCTGTACAATTAAGTAACAATAAAATTTAAAATAATATTTTACTTTCTCTATCCGATATACTTTTTAATACATGAAGCCAAATTAATCGAAGTATAATCAATGACATCAGAAGGATTGAGCGTTTTTTTAGTTCTTATTTATTGTCCCGAATTGTCGATATTAATCTCGTTTTTATGGGTAAAAATGAAGTTAAGTAGTCCGATTATCGTCCTGTATTACATAAATCATAGTTAAGTTAGCAATTTTATAAGTTTCTACTTGCTTTTAGGATAGTAGACTAGGTCATAGCGTGGATTAACCAGCCAAATAACATATAACATAAGTAAAGATTAATAGAAGTAGTGGTTAATAGAAATAATGAATCAATCTATATTTGAGGAATAGAATTATGAAATGGCAAGGTAGACGAGGCAGCTCGAATGTGCGCTCTAGCACAGGTGGCGGTAAGATGATCGGCGGTGGTATTGGCGGTATTATCATCGCAGGTATTTTATGGTTGGTATTTGGGGTAAACCCAATGACCGCATTACAGACAGGTCAAACGGTTACAGGTGGTGGCAGTGAGTCATCTACCGAGCTGGCAACCAGCACAGACCGAGACACGCAGTTTGTGAAAGTTGTACTAGCAGATACAGAAGAAGTCTGGCATCAAATCTTTAACGAAGCTGGTAGCACTTATCAAGAACCGTCATTGATTTTGTTTAATGGTCAGGTTAGCTCGGCATGTGGTAGTGCTAGCTCTGCAACAGGTCCATTTTATTGTCCAGGGGATCAGACTGTTTATTTGGATACGTCATTCTTCGTAGAGATGCGTCAGAATCTTGGTATTTCAGGCGATCAGCAAGGCTCTGGTGGTGAAGAGAACCAAGGTAAGGCTGGCGATTTCGCACAGGCCTACGTGATAGCACATGAGGTAGGTCATCATGTACAGACACTACTGGGCATTAGCCAACAGGTCAATGAAGCTCGTCAGCAAGTGACCCAAGCACAGTCCAATAAGCTATCAGTATTGCAAGAGTTGCAAGCGGATTGTTTTGCTGGTGTATGGGCCCAGCGCAATCAAGAACGTGTACAGTTTTTAGAGGCTGGTGATCTTGATGAAGCGGTGAATGCAGCTAGTCAAATCGGTGATGATCGTCTAGCAAAAGCGAGTGGTGGTGCAGTAGTGCCTGACAACTTTACTCATGGTACCAGTCAACAACGTGTCGAATGGTTCACCCGTGGTCTAGAAAGCGGTAATGTACAATCTTGCGATACGTTCAGCGGTGCACTTTAATGGCCATATGTATTAATAACTGTGTATTTGACTAATGATGTATTTCTAATACTAATGTTTTTGATTATAAGTCTAGCGCATGGACTTATAATCAAAATTAAGACATAAAAAAGTCTGCAACGAATTGCAGGCTTTTTTATCATCTTTTATCTGATATTACTCAATCAATTGTCAAATAATATCAGCGTAGAAAGATTTAGTTGTTATCAAGAACATAACCACCAGCACCGCCAATCGCTGCACCAGCCAATGCGCCACGAGCGATATCTTTGCTGTCGCCTTTGCTTCTAATAAGAGCACCAGCGGCTGCGCCAGCGGTAGCACCTTTAGCTGTATTGCTCATACCGCTATAAGAGTTACAACCAGTCATGATTAGGGCTGAGCTAGTAATTGCAGTCATTGCGATCGTTTTAGCAAATTTCATATTATCACCTATTAAGTCATCAAGTTTAAAATACAATACCTTCAAAATACTGTGTCCATGATATTTTCAAGTATATTCCTACTGTCTGTCATAATAGTCGGTTACTAATAATATAGTCGTAGTAAAAGCGCTAAACTTTGCAAACGAGATGTAAGCGATGTTGCCGTACTGTATCATCAGCAACGCATGTGAGCGACAGTGCAGATTACGTCCTAATGGGTTTAACCATTAATATTTTGATGCTGTCATAAAAAAGACTACCTATAGGTAGTCTTAATATCAAATCGAAGCTGAATATGTCTAGCAAACTAACTAAGAATTAGTTTTGTGATTTACGCTTCATTTGCTCAAAGAATTCATCATTGGTTTTCGCTTCTTTTAGGCGGTCCAACAAGAACTCAGTGGCTTGTACGCCATCCATCGGTTGAAGCAGTTTGCGTAAAATCCATACTTTACGCAGCTTGTCTTCGTCCAATAGACGCTCTTCGCGGCGTGTACCAGATTTTTTGATATTAATCGCAGGGAATACACGTTTCTCAGCCAAGTCACGCTCAAGCGTGATCTCTTGGTTACCCGTTCCCTTAAACTCTTCAAAAATGACGCTATCCATCTTACTACCAGTATCAATCAATGCACTGGCAATAATAGTCAAACTACCACCTTCTTCCACGTTACGCGCAGCACCAAAGAAGCGTTTTGGACGTTCTAGAGCATTGGCATCTAGACCACCCGTCAATACTTTGCCTGATGATGGGATAACCGTGTTATAAGCACGGGCTAGACGAGTGATTGAATCAAGCAAAATAACCACGTCTTGCTTATGTTCAACCAAACGCTTGGCCTTTTCGATGACCATTTCAGCCACTTGTACGTGACGCTGTGGCGGCTCATCAAAGGTAGAAGCGACCACTTCACCGCGTACTGTACGTACCATCTCAGTGACTTCTTCTGGACGCTCATCAATCAATAGTACGATTAAATAACATTCAGGGTTATTACGAGTGATTGATTGCGCGATGGTTTGTAGCAACATCGTTTTACCCGCTTTTGGCGGTGCGACGATGATAGAACGCTGACCTTTACCAATCGGAGCGATTAGGTCGATGATACGACCAGTCAAATCTTCAGTGGTTCCGTTACCAAGCTCAAGTTTTAAATGCTCAGTTGGGAATAGGGGCGTCAGGTTCTCAAAGATAAGCTTATGACGTGAGCGATCTGGCGTATCAAAGTTGATTTCGCCAACTTTTAATAATGCAAAATAACGCTCAGAATCTTTTGGTGGACGAATCGTACCAGCGATACTGTCACCAGTTTTTAGGCTAAAGCGGCGAATTTGGCTTGGGCTGACATAAATATCATCAGGACCGGCTAAATATGAGCCTTCTGATGAGCGCAAAAATCCAAAACCATCAGGAAGAACCTCAAGTACGCCGTCACCATAGATGGCTTCACCGTTACGCGCATGGGTTTTTAGAATAGCAAAGATAATGTCCTGTTTACGGCTACGCGCCATATTATCAAGACCCATTTCTTTGGCGATAGCCAATAGCTCAGCGATTGATTTTTTCTTTAATTCAGTAAGATTCATAGATAGGTCATTAGCAATTGATCAGATGAGAGATGCCATTAGCAGCACAAGTCACGACAGTGATTAAAACAACGGTAATATGATGATATGGGTGTGTGCACAGCGCTGTAGTTTATGTAGTTCTGGTTTTATATGTCTGCTTATGTACGCACTGCCATCATTGGATGCAAGGTAATAAGAAATAGGGATAATAAAGGCTACATAAGAGTCTGCGTCAAAAACTCAATATCAGTAATTGCGTTTAGTCATTTTGTTCAGCAATGGTGTTTATAATGACGATTGTGTTTTTGTTGATAAACACGAGGAGAATAGCGACAAGATACTTAGGAAAACAGTTGGTTTTCTCTTGTCAGCAGACTATACGGTCTTCACAATAGCGTTGTCAATAAATTTTGCCAAAAAAGTCACATTATCGAGTTTTTTGCACAAAAAACAAGCAAAAAAGCCACTATCTTAGTCAGATAATGGCTTTCTCGGTTATTCTATTTTACCCGCTCAAGGTAACCTAGAGCGAGCAAATTTAACTTATAAATGCTTGTCTAGTACTTTAGCCAATTCAGCTTTTGGTTGTAGGCCCATTACTGAATCAACTTTTTCGCCATCTTTGAATACAAATAGTGTTGGGATGTTACGAATGCCGAAACGGCTAGCCGCTTGTGGGTTGTTGTCTACGTCTACTTTCACGATTTTAACTTTACCTTGGTACTCAGTCGCTAGATCTTCTAAAATAGGAGCGATGGCTTTACAAGGACCACACCATGGCGCCCAGAAGTCTACTAATACAGGTACGTCTGATTGTAGTACGTCTTGATCAAAGTCTGTGTCGGTAGTATGTACAATAAGGTCTGACATAATTTTATCTCTCTTGTTTTATTACTTCTATCACCACTCATCAACCTATATATTGGTTTAATAATAAATCAGTTGGTGGTCAAAGAATTGTTTAGAAGGGGTGAAAATGTGCCATTATATTAACATGTTTGCCCTAATTTGACAGATACAGGCTGGTTAAATTGTTTAACAACTAGTATTAGCACAATAAATCGAAACGGTGCAGCACAAGAGTGTCTAATCTGTTATTTAATACGATTATCCTTATCAAAGTATATATCCCAGCAAGGTAGAAGTCTTATGTTTACCTCGTTTACATAGTAGCTAGTGATTAGTAGCTAGCGATATTAATAACGTTAAAAATCAGTCAAAGTTTTGCCCTTTTGTCCATATAACCGTTGCTCATAAAGTGGCTATCGTGCCAAATATAGCTATCATGTCCAAAAGATTAACCACCAAAAATCCTTATCTTAAAACCAATTTACATAAGTAGTTAAATTTATGCCTTTTACCGATGAAGAAGTTAATGCCCTCAATGCCCAAGAAGGCGCTTATCCGCTTGAGTTTTTCAAAAAATTTGCGCAAGAAATTACGGTTTACGAAGACGATGACATTTGGGTGGTTGATAAACCTGCAGGCCTATTAAGCGTCGATGGTAAAACACTCAAAGTCAGTCTGCTTGCTCGTCTTGAGCGTGCCAATCCAGCTGTCAAACTGATTCATCGTTTAGATATGGACACGTCGGGACTGCTTATTTTTGCAAAAAATGCAGCAGCGCAAACCAATATCAGTAAGCAATTCATCGAGCGTTTACCACAAAAGAAGTACCAAGCGCGTGTCTTTGGTGAGTGGGAGCAAGTCGGCGCAACTGGTGAGATATCGGTGCCAGTGCGCTATGAGCCAAGTACCAAACCGCGTCATATCGTCGATCACGACTGGTCAAAGCATGCACTGACGTTGTATGAAGTTGTGGCTCATGAAACCTGTAATGGCGAGGCAGTCACTCGGGTCATGCTAAAGCCAGTCACGGGTCGTAGCCATCAGCTACGCGTACATATGGTGCATGTCGATCATGTGATGATTGGCGATCCGATTTATGCTGAAGGTGCGGCATTAGAGATAGCCCCAAGGCTCAACTTACATGCACAGCAATTGCGTTTAAAGCATCCGGTAATAGGTGCTTGGATGGACTGGGAGAGTCCCTGCCCATTTTAAATCGTTAAATTTTGCCACTTGCTGTTAATAGATGCGATAAACAACTGCTCTAAAGCCAGCTATAAAATGCCAGTCATGCAAACACAAGGATGAAAGTATGCTTGATATCACCACGACCAAACAGGCCATTAAAAACCGCCTTAAAGGTAGAAAGTTAAAGACGGATAAAGTAGCCGACTATGAAGTATTGATTATCGGTGCGGGTATCGCAGGTATTGGTATGGCTTGCCGTTTACAGCAACAGGAGCATAAAGGTCTATTCGGTCATAAAGCTTCCAAAAAGCAAAAGCAGGCAAAACTGACTAATAAGCAAAAACCTCCACAGCGCTTTGCTATCTTAGAAAAGCGTGCTGATTTGGGTGGTACATGGGATTTATTTACCTATCCGGGGATTCGCTCTGACTCTGACGCCTTGACCTTTGGCTATAATTTTAGGCCGTGGCTTGATTATAGAATGCTTGCAGCAGGCGATGATATCAAACGCTATATCGCCGATACGGCACGCGAGTTTGGGGTGACCAAACATATCCATTATCAGCATGAAGTTCAGCAGATATCATGGTCTAGTGAGGAACAACAGTGGTCAGCAACTATTAAAAACCATGCAAGCGGTGAGATTTTTGTTAAGACTGCCAAGTTTATTGTAGGTGCCACTGGTTATTATGATTATGAGCAAGGCTATCGCCCTCGTTTTGAAGGAGAAGAGAATTTCCACGGTCAAATCGTCCATCCACAGCACTGGAATAATCTAGATTATAATGATAAAAAAGTCGTCGTTATTGGTAGCGGTGCCACAGCGATGACATTGCTACCTGCGCTAGTAGACAAAGACAGTAATCAGTGTGCGCGTCATGTCACGATGCTGCAGCGTACGCCGACCTATGTGGCAAGCGTGCCGGGTGATGACCATGCTATTGACTGGTTATCAGGCAAGTTTTCACCATTATCAAAAGAGCAGGCATATACGCTACTGCGTGCGCGTAATGTGCTGAGGCAGCAAGGCCTGTACAAAGTTGCGACTCATGCACCCAAGGTGATGAAGGCAGTCTTAAGAAGTGGGGTGAAAAAAGAGTTAAAAGGTAGCGACGTCGACAGCAAGCATTTTATGCCTGACTATAATCCATGGGATCAACGAGTATGTGCGGTACCTGACGGTGATTTATTCAAAGCCCTGCAGGACAAACGCGCAACAGTAGTGACCGATCAAATCAGCCACTTTACGGCAACGGGAATTATGCTGCAATCTGGCCAGCATCTCGACGCTGATATCATCGTTACTGCGACTGGCTTAAAGCTACAGATGTTGGGTGGGGCCGCGGTATATATCGACGGTCAGGCCGTCGATATCGGCACGCGTATGACTTATAAGGCAGTCATGATAGAAGGCATACCTAATATGGCTGCACTGTTTGGCTATACCAATGCCTCGTGGACACTAAAAATCGATTTAGCTTGTCAGTATGTAGTGAGGCTGTTGGGGTATATGCATAAGAACCGCTATCAAGTCGCCATGCCACAAGCACAGACTGACGATATGACAGCCTGTGCTCAAGCAGATACCGTAATGGGTTCGCTATCGTCTGGTTATGTCAGACGCGGCAAAGACGAGCTACCTAAGCAAGGCGATCGCTATCCTTGGTTCGTGACCAACAACTATCTAAGCGATCGAATCATGCTTAAGTATCGCAAGATAAAAGACGACTGGTTACGGTTTAGTCATTAGCGTCTTGATAGTTATTGAGGATGGTTGTCGATGTAGTCAGCCACTTGCTTGCTTAACATCTGCCACAAGGTCTCTTGGGCGCTTTTGCTGCCCCATGCATTGTGCGGACTAAAGATAACACGCGGATGGTCGCTGATACTGAGCAGTGGGTCATTGTCAGCGATCGGTTCTTGTTCAAACACATCGCTAGCATAGCCGAGGATTTGCTCACTATTAATCGCATCAGTTAATGCTTGGCTATCAACGATGCCGCCACGGGCGACGTTGACGATGATCGGCTGTTTAACCATTTTCGCCAGAGTGCCTTTATTGATAAGATGCTCAGTTTGTTCATTCAATGGACAGTGCAGACTGATCACATCCGCACGTGCCAGCACTTCATCAAACGCGGTATAGTCGTCGCTGCGTGGTTCGCGTTCTTGGTGCTCTGCCCATAGTACGGTCATACCAAAGGCACGAGCGATTTCGGTTACGCGTTTGCCGATAGTGCCAATACCGATGATACCTAGTGTCTTATCTTCCAAATCTATCAGCGGAATATCCAGCAGACAAAAATTACCGTTTGCCAGCCATGTGCCATCAGTGACTTTCTGATGGTAGTGGATGCCTGCGCGCATTGCATTTAACATAAGCATAAATGTGTGTTCAGGCACGCTTTTGACTGCATAACCAGCGACATTGAACAGCGCAACACCGTGCTTATCGCAAGCCTCTTGATCGACGTTATTCATGCCAGTAGCAGTCAGCTGTATCAGCTTAAGTTTCGGTAGTTGCTCTATTACTTCTGCACCGATTTGCACTTTATTGGTGATAATAATGTCAGCATCTTTGCAACGTTCAATGATGACAGCCGTGTCTTTTGGCGTGTCGTTATAAGTGATGTAATCGCTCACACCTATTGGCGCTGGCAGGTCAATACCTTCAGAAAAAGTACCTTTATCTAAAAAAACGGCGTGCATGGCTAGTCCTTACTTATTGTTGTCTTATAGATAATCAGCGAATAAATGTCTATCGCATGAATCCTTATCGGCTTAATGTAGCACGTTGGTATTTTTAGTCAAAAACGAATCGGCCAAATATCGATTGAATAGATATAAGCTGCTGATAAAGCAGGACAATCTGTATTATTTAACAATCGCGTATTTGTTTGACATAGTAACGATTAAATAACTTATAAAATCATAGCTATCGCAAGCTGCCTCTTGAAAAGTCAACTTAACGCACTCATCTACCCGCTAACGTTATATAATGGTGTGACTGAGCTGCTGGCTCTACTAAGATTACGACATTTATTTTGCGTCTATTGACGATCTATGTTCTTTGTAATCTTACCGCTATCACAATCTACCATTGCTATCTAAATTTCATTATCTGAGTACAAAAGACATCGCCTTATGACTATCTCTATTGCTTCATTGCACAGTACTGAATTCGCCGTTGGTCAACGTTATTTATCTGATACGGAGTCTGAGCTTGGCTTAGGTGTGGTCATCGATGTTGACGACCGATGCGTGCATATTTTATTTCCGCAAAGTGAAGAGACACGCGTCTACGCCAAAAACTCTGCGCCATTATCGCGCGTGGTGTTTAAAGTAGGCGATAGCATCTACGATCAAGATGGCAAAAGCTATACGGTCAATGCTGTTGATGAAGTGATGGGTGTACTGAAATATGGCGTCGATGAGCACGAGCGCGGCATCATGGAAACCCGCCTTGCTGCCAATATTACATTGGCCAAGCCGCTTGAGCGTTTGCTTGCTGGCCGTATTGAACGTGGTGACTGGTATGAGCTGCGTCAAGATATCTTGCGCATGCAGTCAGCGCTGGCAGGTCATCCACTAAAAGGCCTAATGGGTGCACGTGTCGATATCATCGAGCATCAGCTGTATATCGCACATGAAGTCGGCAAACGTATCGCACCGCGTGTACTACTGGCTGATGAAGTTGGCCTTGGTAAAACCATCGAAGCGGGCATGATTATTCATCAGCAGTTGCTAACGGGCAAAGCTGAGCGTGTATTGATTTTAGTGCCAGATAGTTTGCAGTACCAATGGATGATTGAGCTGCGTCGTCGCTTTAACCTAAACTTTGCCTTGTTTGATCTAGTGCGTACTGCAGCTATTAAAGAACACGATCCTGAACAAAACGTCTTTGCCACTGAGCAATGTATCATTGGTGGTATGGATCTGTTACTCGATCACCCAGACTTATACGATCAAGCGATGGATGCAGGGTTTGATTTATTGGTCGTTGATGAGGCACATCATCTGCATTGGGATGAAGCACAGGGCGGCAATGATAAGTATGACCTGATTGCAGATTTCGCCGAAGAAACGCCAGGCGTGATGCTATTGACGGCAACGCCAGAGCAGCTTGGTGCGCAAAGCCACTTTGCCCGTCTGCGTTTGCTGGATCCAGATCGCTTTGATGATTTGGATGAATTTATCGATGGGCAAGAAGCTTTTGCAGAGACAGCAGCAGTTGCTGGCGTCTTGATAGAAGAAAAGCCACTGAATGAAGGTCAAATCGCTGCTTTAAGTAGCTTATTAGATATTAGTATTGAAGAGTTATCTTCAATCAATGAAGATGAAAAACTGCGTACACATGCATTGAATGAGCTATTAGATCGTCATGGTACAGGTCGTATTTTGTTCCGTAATACTCGTGAGAGTGTCAAAGGGTTCTATGGCCGTAGTAGCCAACCATATCCATTGCCACTTCCTGAGGCATGGAAAGACAGCTATCAAACCAATGGTAAGTTGCGTGAGCAGCTATGGGGCGAAGAAAACCAACCAGACGGTGGCTGGCTAGAAGATGATCCACGTGTTTCTTGGTTGATTGATATTTTGCGCGGTGAGCTTAAGCATCAAAAAGTCCTATTAATCGCTCGTAGTGGTGCGACGGTAGAGAGTTTAGAGGCGGTATTGCGTCTGCATGCAGGCATTAAGACAGCTATCTTTACTGAGCAGATGACTTTGCTTGAGCGTGACCAAGCAGCTGCATTCTTTGCAGATAGTGAAGGCGCACAGATACTACTGTGTTCGGAGATTGGTTCAGAAGGTCGTAACTTCCAGTTTGCAAGCCAATTAATACTATGGGATCTACCTGCTAACCCAGATACGTTAGAGCAGCGTATCGGCCGTCTAGATCGTATCGGTCAGACGCAGCAAATCATGCTACATGTGCCTTATGTGCAAGGTACAGCGCAAGAGCGTCTGTATCAGTGGTATAACGATGCGCTGAACATGTTCAATCAGATATCGCCAACCGCACAAAGCGTACAAGAGCAATATATCCAAGAGCTTAAGCCAATGCTTGAGGGTGCTGATACCGCTGAAAATAATGTCATCTTGCAAGACATCATTGACGAGGCGCTACAGACACGTTTGGGACTAGAAGCACAGCTACAAGCTGGTCGTGACCGTCTGCTAGAGTATAACTCATGCCGTCCGCGTGTCGCTGGTCGTATCGCCGATGCTATGCGTGACTTTGATGGTAATAATTTGCTGCCGCACTTTATTGAGCGTTTCTTTGCGTCTGCTAATATCGATCATAACATTCAACGTGATGGCTCGTGGGTTATCGCGCCTATCGATAGCACCGAGATCAGTGACTATATTGATGGTTTGCCACTTGGTGATGAAGACGGTATGACCCTGACCTTTGAGCGTGAGCAAGCGCTTCAGCGTGAAGATATCGAATTCATCACTCACGAGCATCCATTGATGCGGGCAATTTATGAGCTAGCGAGTACCAGCACTTTTGGTAATACGACAGTTGCTATGCTAAAAAGTGCCGCGGTTCCGCAAGGTATGGTACTGCTAGAGGTAAACTTCCGTGTTGAAGCAATCGCGCCAAAAGTGCTTAATCTGCCAGCGACTTTGTCCACGCAAAATATCCGTGTCTTTATCAGTGAGCAGGGCAGCGACTTATCGGCTCGTATCAGTGCTGAGATGATTATGCCGCACGTTGAGCGATTGGATAAAAACCGTGCTCGCCAAGTCATTAAAGTACGCGGCGATGTGATTGAGCAGCGTTATTACGAAGCTGAAGACATCGCTCGTCAGCAGATCGCTGAAATTGGTGAGCAAGCAAGTACACGCTTTAGCCAGCAGTGGTCACGCGAAATCAAGCGTCTAAAACATCTACAGACGATCAATCCAAACGTACGTCCTGAAGAGATTGAGCGTCTAGAGCAGCTTAAAGCTCAAGGTGAGCAAGCGCTTGGTAACTTGTCATTAGTACCGGACTCTATTCGCGTACTCGTAGCAGTTAAGCCATAAACATCGGCGTATTTGTCAAAAACGAGGTGTTATTATACATCTCGTTTTTTTATGGTTGAGATTACTTGTTTTGATCTTTAGTTGTGATTTGTCTGGCAAAAACAGACAAGCAATACTTATGAGTAAGCCGACAGCAACTAGTCAAAGCCACCAATATTGGGTAAGATGTTTACCTTTTCTATAGAAAATAAATATTCGGTGATAACATCGCTAACGATGTCTGTATGTTTATTTTAAGGTCTCCTTCGACAGATCTTAACAAGTGATCTCGCATTATTTTACATTCAAATATGATGGCTATATGGCATCAATATCATCAGATGCTGAGCGTTTTTGATAAAAATAAGGAAACATATCGTCATGTCCGATAATCTACAACTGATTGATGAGCTGCTGGCTACTATCGCGCTTATTGAAGTTACCCCTGATGTGTTTGAGGGTAAAAGCCATGACTATGTGGGCAGTCGTATATTTGGTGGGCAAGTGCTCGCTCAAGCGATTATGGCAGCGGCGCATACATTAGATAAAGACAAACCTTGTCACTCACTGCATGGGTATTTTTTGCGTGGTGGCGATATCAACCAACCAGTGATATACCAAGTCCGTCGATTGCGTGATGGTCGTAGCTTGTCTGCACGTGAAGTCACGGCTATTCAGTACAAAGAAGTACGTGGTAAGCCGCCTGTTGAGCAAGTGATATTTTCAATGATTGCCTCGTTTTCACCGATGGAAGATGGGCTTGAGTATCAAGAAGACATGCCTGTCTATCCACCGCCAGAAGACTTGCTGACAGAGCAAGATTTAAAAGAAGAGAATGTCGGAAAAGTACCAGAAGCGTTAAAAGCAAGATTTATGCGCCGCCGTCATGTTGAGATTAAGCCAGTTAAGCCGCGTAATCCGATTAGCCCAGAACCTATGAAGCCTAAGCAAGCAAACTGGCTACGCATTCGTGAATTGGGCAATCAGCCAGTGGCTATTCAGCAAGCGCTATTGGCATTTTCGTCTGACTTTTATTTGGTTGGTACAGGGCTGATGTCACATGGTGTTAGCTTTATGACCAGTGGTCTACAAGCTGCCAGTATCGATCACTCAATGCATTTCCATCGTGATTTTGATTTGAATAAATGGATGCTGTATGACATGTGGAGTGATACCACGTCTAATGCGAAAGGATTGAATCATGGCCAGTTTTGGCAAGATGGCAAACTGGTCGCTACCGTGCAACAAGAAGGCCTCATGCGTTTACGTGTGCCAAAGTCTTAGAGTACTGTAGGCTTAGTTATCTTTATATTATCATCATAAAAAAGCGACTCATTATTAATAGTGAGTCGCTTTTTTTATTCCAATTTTTATTCTAAGATTTTAACCATCGCGCGAGGCAGTCCTAGGCTGTCTTGCGCTTTTTGTTCGGTTAACCACTTAAATTCAATTTCAGCCGCTGCTAATTTTTGATTTAGCTCAGTTACCTGCGTCGCGTTAATCATCAGTTTACATGGTGTCAAATACCAGTGAAAATGCGTCAGCGAATGCTTGATAGGGGCGTCATCGAGCAAGGTATTGCTGACTGACTTTGCCACCAGTTCATTTTTTATCAGCCATTCATTTATGATTTGCTCGGCAGTGGTAAATTCTGCTTCGTATACTTTTTCATTACTGCGGACATCGTTTGCTACGTTTGATGGCTTATCAGCGCTAGCTAGCGTCTTTTTAACAGTAGCCTTAGTGTTTTCTTTACCATTAATTTTCTCCATAAACTGCAATGGCAAACTCCATAATCCACCCCAGATACCATTGTCAGGGCGTTGTAGCCATAGTATGTCACCATCTACACTTTCGATGAGCAGTGCATCACTGAATTTACTAGGTTTGGGCTGCTTTTTTGCTTTGACGGGATAATCAGTCTCGCGCCCTTGCGCATGGGCTATGCAGTCTTCTTTCAGTGGGCATAATAGACAGGCAGGCTTGCTACGGGTACATAATGTCGCGCCCATATCCATCATGGCTTGCGCAAACAATCCTGAGTTCTCTGTCGGTGTCAGTCGCTCTGCCAATGCCCATAAATCTTTGGTGGTAGCAGATTTGGTGATATCGCCGTCGATAGCGGCCCAACGTGTCAGCACTCGTTTGACATTGCCATCACAGATGACGCCATAATGATGCAATCCCATCGCCATAATCGCGCCAGCAGTCGATGGCCCAACGCCCGAAATCGCCTCCCATCCTGATAGCGTCTGTGGAAACTCGCCCGTTTCATCGATGACCTCAACCAATTGCTTAGCACCTTTATGCAAATTACGCGCGCGTGCATAGTAGCCAAGCCCTGCCCAATGCTCTGCTACGGTATCCCATTCTGCTGCGGCTAAATCCTGCACAGTCGGAAACGATGCCATAAATCGTGCAAAGTAGGGCAGTACAGTGGTCACTTGTGTTTGCTGAAGCATCACTTCGGATAACCAAACGATATAAGGATTGGGCGTATCAGTTTGGTGCTGTTGCCAAGGTAAATCATGGCGACCATTTTCGGCAAACCAATCAAGTAGGCGCGGGGCAAAGGAGTTTAGAGCAGTAGATGATTGAGAAAATTGAGTAGGCAAAAGTATTCCTTGTAAGTTGAACAGGGATATATAGGATTTGGATTTATAGTTGGGAAGTGAGAAGGTAAATAGTTAAAACTATCTACCAGTATATGAGGCTTAACCACTTATAAATAAAGGAAGTAGATAGTATCGCTATAGAGAAGTAACGGGTTATCGATAAACACTGTCTAAAGTTTCGCCCGATTCATTTTTCCACTCAATCCATCCGTTGGTCGAACGTCCTGATACTAGAGCACTGGCTCCACTGGGTGTCTTAAATAAATGGTTTTCAGTGAGTTTATAGCTTGTATTGTTTACGGCTACGAGTTTGCCGCTACTGAGCAGACTCTCTTTTAATTTAGTCACGAATGGCGGAGCTGATGACGTTTGTGTTTGCCGTATGAGAGAACCTGCTAATATTACAAAGCCATCGTCGTCATAGTATCCTTTAGCATCACCATCTTTTACCTTATAGTAAAACAGAGATGGAATAGGTTTCGATGGAGCTTCATCGATTATTTGAGCAACTTTAGCAATGGTGGAGTCAATCGATTTACTTTTATAAGTCTCGTTGCTATAAAGACTATCATGAATAGCCAAGGACTCAAAAATAGGCTGTCCTAAGGTGGATAGTAAAACGTCAAGGGTGTGGAATAATTCCTCGCAATCAGCCTTTAATGGGTCAGGTGTATGCGGTTTATTACCATTATTTCCATTTTTTAGTTCGTAACGTCCCACCTCTATAGCAGTTGCGATAGCCTTATGTTCCATATATAGCGCATGGGTTTGCGTCATAGAGTTATTGGTCGAGAGCATGACAAAAGCCCGTGTCCAGAAATCTTTGTCATCATGTTGGTTAAGACGTCTTTTAAGATCGCCAGTTTGTCCAACATAAAGTAACGGCTTCTCTACACTGTCGGTATCACCAATCAAAAAATACAAACCAACTTGATTGGCATCGGGCATCGCAAAAAAGTCGTCAATGTGGATACGTGGGATTTCAATCAATCTTACTGTGCGCGTAGTCATCTCTGCCAAACGCAACCCACGAGGGTTACCTTTTGGCAGATAAATTTGGATGGTTTTAGCTGATGGTATTAATGGATTCATAGTAGCTTATATTATTGGTGAATCTACTTCCGATTCTTCCGCGTTTTTAGACGACGTAAGCGCTTTTCTTCCTCTTTCGCCTTTTTCTTCTCTTCAGCAGCGAGTCGTTTTTCAGCGACGACGATTTCTTCCGCTTCAGTCATTGCTGGTGTCTCTAGCGTAATGCGACCAATCTTCGCACTACGCAATTCGTTAATGAGAATCTCAGACATACGGTACGTATCGACTTGGTTGCCAGCGCGTACACAGCCGCGATTACGTCCAGCGACTTCAAAAAATTCCCAATCAGTCTTTGGCAGCTCTTCAATTTTATAGCGAGTTTTTAGCAGCTCAGGATAGGCTTGCATTAGGTACTCAGCGGTATAGCTGGCTACATCAGCGAAGTCAAAAGCCGTATCACGGATACCGCCCGTCGCTGCTAAACGATAACCTGAGTTTTCGTTTTCAACTTTCGGCCATAGCATACCAGGTGTGTCATAGAGCATGATGTCATCGTCGAGCTTAATCAGCTGCTGTGACTTGGTCACGGCTGGCTCGTCGCCTGTTTTTGCCACAGCGCGTCCTGCTAGCGTATTGATCAGCGTTGATTTGCCAACGTTTGGAATACCCATAATCATCGCTTTGATTTGACGACCAGTCCCGACTTTGTTGGGTACGAGATGCTTACAGATGGCGATGATGCGTTTAACATCATTGGCTTTTTCAGTATCGCAAGCAATGGCTTTGACCCCATCTTGCTGCTCAAGATAATCCATCCATGCTTGAGTCAACTCAGGATCGGCAAGGTCAGCTTTGTTCAGGATTTTGATAACAGGTTTTTCGCCGCGCAGTGCTGCGACCATTGGGTTTTCACTACTATATGGAATACGCGCATCGATGACCTCGATGACCAAATCCATCTGCGGCATGACTTCTTTGATTTCGTTACGGGCTTTGTTCATATGCCCAGGGAACCACTGAATACTTGCTCTCTTATCCATCTGCTTTCATAACCTTTTATAAAAAATGCTAAAAGTAAAACAATCAACGTTTACTTTCTAATGGTGTCCAGTTTACTACAGAACCACATTGCTCACGGCACAATTTCACCCAATCAGCTTTGTCATCACGCCTGATTTTGGTTTTCTGCTTCCTCATGCGCGGGTGGTAATGGGGCAAGGTAACCAATTAATAGTATTAAACTGCCTGCACCAAGGAAGGATATCACTCGCCAAATTGCCTCAGTCTGTGACAAATCTACCAAAACCAGCTTAAGTACGACAATGCCTAACAACCCAATACCCATGAACCAAAGCGCGCGCTGCCAATAGCGACTCGCCATGATGGTGGCGACCAATGCTAAGAGCGTCCACAAAATCGTCAGTCCAGTTTGTACCTGCTCGCTTTGCCATGCGCCGCCTTGATAGTCATTCCAAAGTGGCGTGCCAATAAAGGCGTGTAGCGTTCTGACCAACATGCTGGAGATTAACCAAAAGCTGATCAGCCCCAATATAATTAGCAGACTCTCAGCGGTGAATACGCGCTTAGATTTGGCAGCAGCGCTCGAATCGATAACGGCTTCATTGTGGCGGCGTTGGCTGATGTAATACAGACTAAAGCCAACCGATAGTGTCAACCAAGATGTGATGTCATATAGGTTAAATAATGGAACATAAGACAGTCCCCAAATCACACCGTCATAAGACCAATTGGTCAGAACAACCCACAGTAAAGCAATGGGAGCAAAGATGGCAGCGCATCCTAATAGTGCCTGTTTCCAATCAAACCAATACAGTAGACCGTGTTCTGAAACTTTATTAGTTGAGGTGTTTTCTACGTTTTGTCTCGTATAACGATGATTTAACCATAACCCAAATAATATGAGTGTCGCTGAAAACAAGAAAGCCATTACGCCATCAGAGTCTGGTAGGCCATAATGCGCCGCGGCAGCAATGAGTAAGATGCCCGTACCTAGCCAGCTTGCAGCAGTATAACGTGAGGTATTCTTATTATCAGACCATGTATCAGACCATGTTTTTAGCCATAGCTGCCCCATGATTAACCATCCGACTATCAACCCTGCAAACACTAGCCATTCCGCTATTGCCCATGTTAGATTTCGCTCAAATTTTTGTGGCAGTTGTAGTATTAGCATGAAGTAGAACAAGGCTAATAATCCATGACTAAGCTGTCTAATTTCTGCCCATGGACGATAGCGATTGATGACCCAATAAGTGATCAAGCTGATGAGTGCTGCCAGTGCAATTACGGTCGTGCTTGATTGCCAGATATCAAACCAATGATGCAAGTCAAGCATCAGTACTTGTAGCACCCAAGCCATCGCGGTCAATGTTAAAAATTTGGTTAATCTAGGGCTATGCCAAACAAATTTGAATACGCGGCTCTGATTATTGATTGAGGTCAGCCATTGATGCGCCGCTTGCGTACTGTCACCCAGCGCACGCGCATAACTAGTTAATGGATCTGATGTGCTGTCCAGTGATTGTGATTGTATGACTGAGGATGTTGTAGCGCCTTTATTGTTAAGGTTATTACTGCCGTCTAACGTATTAATCAGCGCGGCAGGGGAGTTGCTAGCGCGTAATATAAAGACGGTCGCTAGATAACTGAGCGCTGAAATACTAAAGGCTAAAACGGGATAGTCTTCGATAGAGAATATCGCTGTTGTGACTAGCATACCAATACTGACGAGCTGTAATAGTAAGCCGAATAACACAGACCACGACCGCAGCGAGCGTCGTCCAAACCATACTAGCGCCAATCCTTGTACAGACCAACCAAAAGCAATCCATTCAGCATCTAGCGCCAGCGGAATAACGAGTGCAAAAAATCCTAATCCTAATGCCAATATGCCTTCGGTGATTAAAGCATAGCGTTTACTGCGCTGGATGAATAGCCAGCCTAAGCCAAGATAAACCGCAGCCAAAATGGCACTGGTAATCGTGAGGGCGTTAGAGATGTCGTTTAGTAAGGCAGAAAATAAACCAAAAGCCAGTAGCGGTACTGAAAACAGTAAACCCGTATCAATGGGGAATACATAGGAGCTGCCTACATGGGCTCTGTCCAAGTGTTTTGTGTCATCTACATTATCAGCATGACTGAGGTCTTTTTCGTTTAGCGCATTATAGGTAATGATTTGTTGCGCATAACGAATGACGACAAATAAGTAAAGCAGCAAGTGTAAGGCTACTAATGCTACCAATGACCAACGCTGCGTTTCAATGACGGCGCTCAGGTTTTTGCTGACACCCCAATAGTATGCCAAGCCAAATGTCACAGTCACACCGAATAGATTCAATATTTTCCACGGTCGATAGTGAGCAATGACGGCAATGGTGACGTTTAGCAGTAGGTAATAGCTGAATAAGGTAACCAAGCTGCCAGTATCTTCACTGGTCAAAATCGGTGCAAAAAATCCACCCGATAATGCTAGTAATGCCAAAGGGAAGGCGTTCTGACGGACGGCGAGAGCAATGGTAATGGCAGACAATAACCCAAGCCCAATAAAGCTTGGAATACTAAGAATGATTTCATAAACACTGTAAGCAAAAAAGGTGCTTAGATACGCAATTGCTAAACCTGCACCTTGTAGCGTAATCCCATATGAAAATCGTTTTGCCGTCAGCTTTAATCCAAGCGCTGCCAATGCTAACCCTGTAACGCCAACTGCTATCAACTTCGTGGCAATCGAAATTTCGATATATTCGCTTAATAAGCGAAGCAGGAGCACCACACCTACCAACAGCACCAATACGCCGACTCGCACGACTAAATTGCCACCAAAAAACCAGTTTTTGATTGAGTGAATTAGTGAGGTCACAATAGGCAATGAGCGTTCATCTGGCTCAATCGGTGCGGTAGACGTCGTGTTTTTCGTATTTATCGAGGCGTTATCATCTATAGATTTATCGTCTATAGATGTATTGTCATAGATGTTTGATGCTGCATTTATAGTTGAGTTTGAAGCAACGGTAGGAAGCGGTGGTGGTGATACAGGCAGCTGATTATCTGGAGAAGAGTGTTGTGAGTCAAAAGCTATTTCTTTAGCATCATGGTCTTTAGCGTCACTGTCTTTAGGAGCATTGTCTTTAAGATCATGATCGTCAGTAGCAGTGTTGCGCGCATAATTGCTTCCATCGACGAAAGGTGCAGACGGAGGCGTCATGCTACGATGTCTTTGCTGCTCCAGCTCAGCTTGCAGCGTTGTTACATCGCGGCGTAGATGCTCGATTTTTCGAGCTATCCTAGTATATAACGCGACCACTACGATCAATAAAATCGTAAAAGCCAGCCAGCCCAACTGGGTCACCATTAGATACAACATCTTCGTCACTCAATCCAGTTTATAGTAAAGTGATAATGACGTGATTTGATAAGAAGCACAAGACTACTCTGATTACTGGGCTAAAAGACAGATGATAAAATAACGCTCAAAATAAAAGGGTAGCTTAATAATTAAGCTACCCTTTTTAATGGTCTTTATACCAAATCGTTTCTTATGCTAAATTGGCTTTCATAAATTCAAGCATGTTTTCCCAGCTTTGTTTAGCAGCGGCTTCATTGTAGCCAAGATCCACTTCGTTTTTAGCAGCTCGTTCATCAGCATGCGGATTGGTAAAGCCATGTTTGGCATTGTCATAAACGTCGATAGTGTAATCAACATCGGCTGCATCTAGCTCTGATTTTAGACCTTCGATAGCATCCATTGATACCATTGAGTCATCACGGCCATGAGCAACCAACACTTTTGCTGCAAAGTTTTTGTCTGCTGGCTGTTTTGGGGTTGGGTTACCATGGAATGTGGCAACGGCTTTTAGCGGCATGCCTTCGCGAGCCATATCTAGTACGACTTTACCGCCGAAGCAGTAACCGATTGCACCTAGGTTGTCACCATCGACTGATAACTGATCGCTGAAATCATTAAGGATTAAGCGGCAGCGTGCCATTAGCATGTCTTGATCGGCCAGTACTTGCTCCATCCACATGTTTGCCATGGCTGCATCGGTGGTTAGTTTGCCTTCACCGTAAACGTCCATAGCGACTGCTGCATAGCCTGCTTCTGCCAAACGCTCAACCACTGATTTTGGATGATCAACCACGCCCCACCATTCTGGTGCCACCAAGATACCTGCTGCTGGATTTTCATCTGAAGCGTTCTCTGGTAGTGCTACATAACTGATAAGTTCTACACCATTCTCGGTAGTACTGATTAATTCAAACGTCTTAATTGACATATTATTGTCCTTTTTTATGTTGTGAGTTTTAATTATTCGTCATTGTGATGGTTCGTTTTTCTAACTCGTACTACCTTAACGCCCATGTCTAGCAAAAACAGCTATAATACTGTAACGCTCTTTATCAAAATGCTACTGCGACTTTATGACTATAAATTTGTTAAACAAAAATAATGACCAATCTGACTTGAACTTAGGTCTCGATGTAGCGCCCACGCCTGCGCAATCGGTAAGTTTGTTCCCTGATAGTGCCGATGTCGATTCTAATGCTGATGCTGACTCTAAGTATGAGTCTGAGCCACTACGTTCGCAATTTTGGTCGAGATTTGCGTTAACAGAATTAAACCATAGCGAGTGGGAAGCGTTGTGCGATGGTTGCGGCAGTTGTTGCTTGATTAAGTACATCGATGAAGATGAAAGCGGTAATGTGGATGAAGAGCTGGTCGAATATACCGATGTCACCTGCCAGTTGATGGACTGCGCAACGGGATATTGCAGTCACTATGCAACGCGTCAGGAGCACGTGCCAGACTGTATTCAGCTGACTATGGACAACTTGCCCAAGATGATGTGGCTACCATCGCACTGCGCCTATAAGCGACTGTATAAAGGGCAAGGCTTACCAAGTTGGCATTTATTATTGACTGGGGATGCGGTGGTCACACAACAACAGATGCGAGCTGCCAACGTGGGCGTCGCTGGTCGCTGTGTCACGGAAATCGGTATGTCTGATGAAGAAATGGAGACACGGGTGGTTAACTGGGTTAATCCTTAGTCTACAATTAGTTAGATGCCTGAGCAGTAGATTTGGCCTTCGCTTCAGCACTGGCTTTCGAGTTAGCCAATGTTGGTATCGGAATATCTTGACGAATCTGCTGTGAGAATTTACGGCTGTTTTTATCTCTATCGATATTAGAATGTGAGTTGACTTGATTATCAAAGCCTTTTGCTTTTGGGTTGATATGAGTACGCTCATACCACGTGTTCATTGACCAAGGCTGGTTGTCCTTTTCTGGAGCTGCATCCAACATACCTACATCATATAGATAGTTCGGTAACCAACCAGACACCCAAATCCGATAATCCCATGGCAAACGATCGCCACTAACGATACGCGCCATATAAAAGATAATATTGGTACAGTTGCTGATTAATGTATTGTACCAAGCAGGTTTAGCGTTCAAATCATCAGCCGCAGTCAGATAAGATTCAAACAGTGACCTCACTTCATGCTGTTGCAAATTGCTAATAGGAAACAGATAAACCTGCTCGCCGCGCGCGTTGCTACGGGTATAGATAATGTCGCGCTCTTCTGCAGCAATCAGGCTCAACTCATAACGTCGAAAAAACCCAGCCAGCGCTGAAAAAGACTCGCCGTCTTCTTTACGAATCTCAAATGAGAAGGCAAGTGGTCTATCATCTTCAAATCGAAAGCTAACTAAGGTATGAGCAATTAGCGGCCCCATCCAATAAGAGTTAGTCACATCAACGCCAGAGAGTTTAGACAGATCAATCGTACGGGTATCCCAATGCTCGGTGGCGTCTTCTTCAGTTTGCCAATCAAAGTTACGAACATTGGTTAAGGTAATCAAGTCAGGGTTGGTCGCATCGCGCTCATAGGAGACTCGCTGGTCGACCTCAGCCATCCATTCTCGATCTTGTTTAGGTTCGATAGAAAAAAACCAACCTAGACCTACCAGCCAAACAGCGCTATATATGCCGATAAGCAGCTTGGTTGCTATATTTTTGCTGATTGATTTTTTATTAGACAATGAGTCACTGTGCAATACTTTTGTGACAGTATCCCAATAACGCGTACTTAGCAGCGCAGCTAATATACCTACAATCGCTATTGTCGCAAGCCAAGTCAATACTGAGCTGACGCCGTATTGATACCAAATCGCGAGTAACAACCATAGCGCCGATAACAACAACGTAACGGCAATTAAAAAAGTCACAAGACGCTGGCACCATGTAGGCTTTGGCTGTTTACGTTCTAATGTTTTGCGTTTTAAGTCAAAACTCTCTAAGCCACGACTGTCTGACAGTCGACTGCGTGAACGCGACGAGAGTAAGCGAGAAAAAACGGAACGTAGCGACATAGGGTTTGCTTTGATGAATAAAGGCTTTGACCATAGCAAAGTTTATAACACGCTGACAATACAATTTGAGTGAATTTGTCGTTGAATGTCGGTGAGCCTTGCGATAAAGTGAAGCTAATTTGTATTAGCAAATTTGTTATTCATCCATTAATTAATAACAAACCAGCTGTTTTATTTGCTACTTTTATCCCCATCTAGGCTCTACTTGTTTTTTTATTGAGTATTGTTCATTTTTCTATTGAATACTATTCTGATTTTTATTAACTAAAGAGGTTAAATCACACCACCATGTCTGACGACACTCCCAGCCCGAGTAGTTGGTCGATGCGCGGCTTAAAACGCTGGCTATCGACCGCCCCCGAAACCCGTGATGAATTGATTCGTCTGGTACAAGACTCGCGCCAGTTTTTAGAGCCTGATACTGTCGATATGTTAGAAGGCGTGCTAGATTTGCCTGCGACACAAGTCCGCGAAATCATGACACCGCGTCCGCAAGTGATTGGTCTGCACGAGAGCACCAGTCTTGCTGAAGTGATGGACATCATTCTTGAGACCACCCACTCGCGCTATCCTGTTTTTGACAGTCAGGATGATGATGCCGTCATCGGTATCTTATTGGCAAAAGACTTGATTCCAATTTTGGTACATATGGTTCGCAATCAAGAAGATAAAATTGATAGTAAGCGTCTCAGAGACTTGGTGCGCCAGCCGTTATATATTAGTGAAACGGCTCGTTCTGATACCTTGTTACGCTCATTGCAGCGCACCCAAGTGCATATGGCGATTGTCGTTGATGAGTTTGGTAACTTTGGTGGTGTGGTCACCATGGAAGATTTGTTAGAAGAAATCGTTGGTGATATCGTCGATGAGCATGATGACTTTGATGAAGACAGTGATATTAATAACATTATCGCCGATCCTGAAAAGCCAAACACATGGCGTGTCCAAGCGTCTACAGTAATTGAAGACTGTAATGATGAGCTGGGTAGCCGTTTTGACGATACCGATGTCGATACGATGGGCGGTCTGGTCATGCAAGCACTTGGCTTCGTTGGTGATCTAGAAGGCGAAAGCGTCGTGATAGACGATTGGAAAATTACTATCACTGATGTAGAAGGGCGATTTATCCAAAATCTAGAGCTGACCAAAACTAATGCTGAGCAACAGATATTGATAGGCAGCCACTAGCTTGCTTATAGTGTCACGATAGTTGGTCAATGAATAAAACTTGTTAGCAAATTAATAAAAAACACGATGAAAAATCGTGTTTTTTGCTTTCTGCCTTTTGAACTTTAGAATGAGGTTTTAGCTACGCAAATTTACCCACTTTTAGGTTTTGACTGGTATCATGGGTGGGTTTTACTTGTGGCCCTGCATAAAGCATTGTGCAGTCAGGTTTTGCGTGAGTGTTATCTCATCGCTCAGCTGAGAAATTTTAGAAAATATGGTTTTGGATAACTGCTATGCGTCTGTCTACTGTTGATTTGCAAAAACGTCTGAATCCCGATAAGCCAAAAGGTTTACATATGGGGTTGACGGTACTAATAGCTTGGCTAGCAGGGGCAGCTTTTATACTCGCGCTCGCGCCTTATGGCATTTGGCCAGTTGCCGTGGTATCACCTGCTATTCTATATGCGTTATTGGTACCAACGATGACAGGTCGCCGCGCCTTTCTAATTGGTCAAGCGTACGGTACGGGTCTATGGTGTGTTGGCGCATTTTGGCTATATACCTCGATACACGTTTATGGCGATACACCCACATGGCTTGCGCTGATTATGATTGCGCTCATGGGTCTAGGCATGGGACTGTTCCACGGCTTTTTGGCGCTCATCTTTAATCGTGTGGTCGGCAAGCAGCCGTTATCTTTTGCTGCCTTATGGATACTCCAAGAGTGGATGAAAACTTGGCTGTTTACTGGTTTTCCTTGGCTATTCGTTGGTTATGCGTTTACTGAGCAGTACTGGTTGTCTTCGCTCGCGCCTGTGGTTGGTGTCTTTGCGGTTTCTTTTGTAGCGGTATTATTGGCTGCCAGTATTGTTGAGCTATTGCGTCGCCGCGGTGGCTATATGATTCCATCGATAGCCTTGCTAATCATTAGTAGCACGCTATGGTTGATCAATCCGCAATGGACCAAGCCAAAAGGCACTCCTGATCTATCGGTATCTTTGATTCAGGGTAATATCCCACAAGACCTAAAATGGCTCACCGAGTATCAGATTGAGACGCTAAAAATCTATGCAACGTTGACTCGTGACGAGTGGGGGCGTGACATCGTGCTGTGGCCTGAATCGTCGATTCCCATGTTTCAGACAGAAGCTGTTGGTTTTATCAGTGAAATGGTCGCGATGGCCAAAGAGACTGACACGACATGGGTGACAGGCATTCCTTATAAGGATGAAGCAGCGTTTGATGCCAGTACAGATAAATATCCGCCATTCTACAATAGCGTGGTTGCGCTAGGGGCACAGGCAGAAGGGCTTTATAAAAAGCAACGTCTAGTGCCATTTGGAGAATATATTCCATTCCAAGGCGTGCTTGATATTTTGCCTAATCTAGCAGGTAGCCAAGACATTATGAGCTATAGTCGCGGTAGTGATCAGCAGTCACCGCTGCGTGTGCGAGGGCATAATTTAGGTGCAGCTATCTGTTACGAAGTGGCGTATCCAGATACCACGCGCAAAAACGCGATTGGCACGGACTTCTTATTAACCATCTCAAACGATGCTTGGTTTGGTACGTCAGCAGGCCCACTACAGCATCTACAGATGGTGCAGATGCGCGCGCTCGAAAACGGTCGCTGGTTTATGCGTGCGACCAATACAGGTGTGACGGCTATTATCGACCATAAAGGTCGTATCGTAGAGCGTGCACCGCAGTTTGAACGTACTGTATTGCGCGGTGATATTCAGGCACGAGTTGGCAACACGCCATTTATGCGCTTTGGTCAATATCCTATTTTGTTTATCATGGCACTGTTGCTGATACTCAGCTATTTGGGTAAACGTCCGAAGAATCCAGTACGTTCGGTTAAGTAGTATTGTTAAGTAAGATGTGACGATAGCGAATAATAGATAACTGATTAAGTAGTTAGCTGTCACAAGTGCCAAAAATGAATAGTTAAATTGTGGATAATAAACCCTTTAAATACTTAAGGGTTTTCACAAATCAGTATAAATTGCGATATAATAGGTCAATATTTCAAATATTTTGTGCAAGGTGGATAAGGTATGTCAGAAGGTATCGTTAATAACAATCCAAAAAAAGAGCTGTTATTCGCTTTAGGTGGCATTGCCATGTTCTTAGGTATTGTCTTACTTATTGGTGTTTCTGCATTTTTGCGTCCAGCAGGCGAGCATATCACTGCTGAGACAACTGAAGCGTCAGCTGCAGCAGATGAAGCAGAAGCCACTGCTACTGAAGAAGAAGCGGATCCAGCCGATGCAGATGCTGCAACAACAGAAGAAGCGTCAGATGCTACAGCGCCTGATACTGCAGCAGATGCAACCGTAACACCAGATGCAGATGCAGATAGTGCAGTTGTCACTGCAGAAGCTGGTACCGCAACTGCTTCTGGTACTGTAAGCCAAGCCGCTGTTGCCGATGCTGATTTGACAGCTGAGCAAGCGGATGGTGACTTAGATGCTGGGAATGCTGGTGACGCTACTGATGAGGCCGCAGCACAATAAGCCGTAGTATGACTATGTAAATGAGCTAAAATAGTGCTACTCGATTGTTAAATGAGCTGCATTATAAAGTCTGTATCAACAGTGCTATAAGCATAATATTACTGTCCTAGATACCCATAAAAAGAGTCCGTTCTCAACCATTGAGGGCGGGCTTTTTTTATGGGTATTTGTGTAATTTTTGACCAATTCTTTCTTTACTT
Organism: Psychrobacter sp. APC 3279; assembly: GCF_030407795.1. NCBI lineage: Bacteria > Pseudomonadati > Pseudomonadota > Gammaproteobacteria > Moraxellales > Moraxellaceae > Psychrobacter > Psychrobacter sp. APC 3279. Next base: position 64,721 of record NZ_JASDCR010000018.1, read on the forward strand.
GATTATAGCCAAGTGAAACAATGTTCCGCCTATATGACCGTCTATCTGGATAATCAGGGGTTTGGTCATTACAAATATGATCTTTAAAGGAATAAAGTTATGGGCACAGAAACAAAATCGGGGGCTAGTGCAGCAGAGCTAGAAGCACTAGACAATGGCTTTATGGGACATCCTGCGCCCTTACGCTCATTGTTTTTTACCGAAATGTGGGAGCGATTCTCCTATTATAGTATCCGTCCACTATTAGTTCTATTTATGGTGGCAACAGTGAGCAGTGGCGGTTTTGGCTTCGATGAAGTCACCGCTTCTGCTATTTATGGTATTTTTGCTGGTTCGTTGTACTTAGCAGCAGTACCAGGTGGCTGGTTAGCAGATAACTGGCTAGGTCAAGAGCGTGCGTTATGGTGGGGCAGTATTATTATTGCCCTTGGTCACTTGTGTATCGCGCTTTCAGCGATGTTTGGTATGACGCTGTTCTTCGTTGGTTTAATCTGTATTGTCTTGGGTTCAGGGTTATTTAAGACCTGTATCTCAGTAATGGTCGGTGCCTTGTACCCCAAAGGCGACTCTCGCCGTGATGGCGGTTTTACCTTATTTTATATGGGTATTAACATCGGTGCGTTACTAGCGGCACTTATCGTCGGCGTATTCAAAGAAAAAGGCATGTGGCATGTCGGCTTTGGCGTTGGCGGATTAGGTATGCTGGTCTCATTACTGATCTATCGTTTTGTCGCGCAAAAGAACTTAACGCGTTATGCACGCGCCAAAGGTATTTCTGCTGAGTGGGAAAAATCTAACGACCATTACAAAAACATCGGTCGCTGGGTTGGTGGTTTTGTCGCCTTGCTAGTAGCCGCAGTGCTATTAGTGTCTACCGGCATGATATCGTTCAATCCTGAGATGGTTGCAGAGTATATGACGTATATCATTGCTGCGGTGGTCATCTTGTATTTCGCTATTATGTTTATCTCACCACGATTGGATAAGACAGACAAACTACGCTTGCTAATTTGCTTTGTTTTAATTATTGGTTCGACGCTGTTTTGGTCAAGTTTTGAGCAGCAGCCAACGTCTTTTAACTTATTTGCCGATCGTTATACCGATCTGAATGTTTTAGGATTTGAGATACCAAGTATTTGGTTCCAGTCATTGAACCCTTTATTTATTCTGATCTTAGCTCCCATCATTAGTATTGTTTGGGTCAAGCTTGGTAACCGAGGTCTTGAGCCTAGCAGTATGGCTAAGTTTGCACTCGGTATGCTACTGGCAGCCGCAGGTTTCGCCTTGATGATTTTTGCTTCAAAAAGCATTTTAGCGCCTGGTGCTGGCCTGGCATCGCCACTATGGTTGGTTGGTAGTTTATTATTATTGACGCTAGGTGAGTTAGCATTAAGCCCAGTTGGGTTATCTGCCATGACTAAGCTGGCGCCAGAGGGTATGCAAGGGCAAATGATGGGGTTATTCTTTGCTTCTATCGCTATGGGTAACTTGGTTGCTGCTTTCTTTGGTGGGCATGTATCTGCTGACAAAATCGAAGGGTTACCAGATCTATTTACTACCATGACCATCTTCTTGGTAGTTACCGCTGTACTATTATTGATACTAGCAAAACCTATCAATAAGATGCTCAAAGAAAGCGAGCGTGAGAAACAACTGGCCAAGCAATAAGATAGTCTGATGTACATTTGTGGATAGCAACAGCACAAGTGACACATGATGAGACGTGTTACCATTACTGGTAGCACGTTTTATTGTTTTAGTTTGTGAGATATTTGGCACGAGCTATTGAAAGCTTACTATCTGCCCAAACATCTAGTGATAGCTCACCATAAACAGCAGTACAGCGTTTTATAAGCCTACATTAATTCAATTTTCTATTCTCAATAAGCGGAAGCAGTTATCCACGAAAACATAATTAGATAGCTAAATAAGTAGACTGTTTGCTTGAGTAATTGCTATCAATGATAAATGTCTTATTAAAACTAAAGCAGTATCAAGAACTCAAACAAGACAACTATTAGAACAAGACGATTGTAAATAATCGCGCCATCATCATATTTTTATAATTTCTATAAGGACACATTCAATGAATAAACAAGCCATTCACGAACGTATTGCTAATTTACGTAGCACCTTAGCAGCACAAGATCTCACCGCCATCATCGTACCCTCTGCTGATCCACATTTATCTGAATATCTACCAGAGTACTGGCAAGCACGCTTATGGCTGTCAGGGTTTACCGGTTCTGTCGGCACGCTGGTCGTGACTGCTGATTTTGCAGGTCTATGGACGGATAGCCGTTATTGGGTACATGCTGCCGACCAGTTAGAAGGCACAGGTATTACTTTAGAAAAGCTTGCGCCAGGTCAGCCAAATCATATCGATTGGTTAGCCGATCATTTACAAGAAGGAGATAGCGTAGCAGTAGACGGCAACGTACTATCTATCGCCGAGCAAGATCGCCTGCTAAATGCTTTTGATGCCAATGACATTACTTTGATCACTGAGCGTGATGTGCTGACAGAAATTTGGACAGATCGTCCAGCACTACCAGCGGCCAAATTATATACTCATGATGAGCAGTTCCTTGCTCAGTCAGCCACCTCAAAGCTTGCTGATGTGCGTGCAGGCATGGCAGAAGCAGGTGCGACCCATCATCTGCTTTCAAGCTTAGATGACATCGCTTGGTTGACGAACTTGCGCGGTGCGGATGTTGATTATAATCCGGTATTCTTGTCACATATGTTGATTGATGCCGACAAAGCAACGTTGTTTGTTGATACTGACAAAGTAAGCGAAGATATTGCACAGAGTCTAAAAGACAGCGGTATCACATTAGCTGACTATTCTGCTGTGCAAGAGGCATTGAGCGCATTGACGCCAGACGATTTATTATTGTTAGATCCGAGCAAAGTTGCAGTAGGCACGCTCTCAAAAATGGCAGACGATGTTGGCTTTATTGAGCAAATGGCGCCTAGTACATTACTCAAATCTCTAAAATCTGATGCAGATATCGATCATGTGCGTGAAGCGATGCGTCAAGATGGCGCTGCTTTGGCTGAGTTTTTTGCTACATTTGAGCAGCGTCTAGCGGCAGGCGAGCGTTTAAGTGAGCTAGATGTTGATAGTATGCTGATAGACGTGCGCAGTCGTCAGCCGCATTATGTCTCGCCAAGCTTCCCAACCATCGCAGGCTTTAACGAAAATGGCGCATTGCCACATTACCGTGCAACGCCAGAAAAATTCAGCTACCTTGATGTGGCCGAGGGTGAAGGCGGATTGCTACTGATTGACTCAGGCGCACAATATCAAAACGGTACGACTGATATCACCCGCGTAGTCGGTATTGGACAAGTCACTGCTGAGCATAAACGCGACTTTACGATTGTGCTAAAAGCTCACATTGCGCTAGCTCGTGCCCATTTCCCTGATGGTATCGCCTCACCGTTGATCGATGCTATTTGCCGTGCACCACTATGGCAAGCACAGATGGACTATGGTCATGGTACAGGTCATGGCGTTGGTTATTTCTTGAACGTACATGAAGGCCCACAGGTCATCGCTTATAGTGCCAGCACACCAAAAGAGCGCGCGATGAAAGTCGGTATGATTTCAAGTAATGAGCCAGGTCTATACCGCGAAGGCAAATGGGGTATCCGTATCGAGAACTTGGTAGTAAATACGCCAGTTGCTAAGCCTACTGAGACAGAGTTTGGTGATTTCTTGAACTTTGAGACCATCACTTACTGCCCAATTGACACGCGTTTGATTGAGCCGTCACTTTTGGATCAAACCGAGATTGATTGGTTGAATGACTATCATAGCAAAGTCTTCGCAGAGCTAAAAGATCGTATTGAAGGGTCAGCGCTTGAATGGTTGACTGAGCGTACCAAAGCCATTTAATCCCAAGCTCAAAACATTAACTAAAAGTACTAAAAAGCCCTGTAAATCATTTACGGGGCTTTTTAGTATTCGTTATTTAGTACTTACTACTGAGCAGCTGTTTCTAACTGTAAATTTAACACTGAAAAAGGTGCACTGTTAGTGGATGCTTTTCTTAGCAGCTTCATTATTAGTAGTTGAGTCACTCTGTTCGCTAAAGTGTTGAGTGACCTCAGCACGTAGCCAAGACTTTAGGTTTTCAGACATCAGCATCATTTGCTCACTGAGATAGTCATCGACCTGTGTTTCTAGCTCGCGGATTAGCTGTTGATGTGTTGCATCTAGCTTCGCGTCTTTTAAGGCCAAATTAATCGCTGCACTGGCTTTATTGTTAATGTCTTTAATGTGGTTATCGCTAAGCGTATGTGCCTGTTCGCCAATGGTTTTGTTATCAGCACTTTTATTATCGCTAGCATTGCCTTCAGTATTTTTTGCTTCTGATGCCACTTTTTCAATCTTTGCGCTAGAATTATCAGTAACAAAATCGTCAGTAACAGCGCTATCTGCCACGACTTTATCTGTGTTTACTTTGGCTACGTCGGTAGCAGCCAGTTCTTTATCGTTGTCTGTCTTTAACGCTGACTGCTCATTTTTTTCTTGTTCTTCTTGAGTCGCTTCTGCCTTGCGTGTGGCTTCTTCTGCTTCTTTTTGCTTCTGTTCGTCTTCTAGTTTTTGTTTTGCAGCTGCTGCGTCTTCTTGTTCTTGTTTGTCCGTGATTGCTTTCGCAATGGCTTGCTCAGCATTGTAGTTGTCATATAGCTCGTCTACATACGCATCTAAGTCATGGGTATTAAAAGTAAAGTCTTCAAATGAGGTGTCAGATTGCAGCAGGGTAGTGATGTCTTTTAGTTCTTGGGTAATCGCTGCGCGTACTGGCTCAGGTGCACACGTCCAGCGTTGATAAAACTGATGGGAAAATGAGTAGCTTGACATGGTATCTTCCATAAATGTTCCAAAAATTACCCCTTATCATACGCAAGTACGATAAGGGGCTGCAAGTGGACAAACGTAGCAAATCTGACACCAACGTTACAACGCATTCATTACCATGCGCTGCGCTGTAGATAGATGGCTGTTATTGATTGACAGGCCAGCGAGCAAATACCAAGGAGCCATTGGTACCACCAAAGCCGAAGCTGTTGGATACTGCATACTGCAAGTTATCAACTTTGCGCGATTTATTAGCCACATAATCAAGGTTACAGTTGTCCTCGACATCATCTAGATTGATCGTAGGTGGTACATGCTGATGCTGTAGCGCAAGTACTGTAAAGATAGCTTCAACTCCACCAGCAGCACCAAGTAAGTGACCGGTCATCGATTTGGTTGAGCTAACTAAGATACTGTCTTTCACAGGAGAGAACACAGTTTCGATAGCAATAGACTCAGCAACATCACCAGCAGGGGTACTAGTACCATGAGCGTTGACATAACCGACGCTTGATGACTCGATACCAGCATCGTTTAGCGCATTTTGCATCGCTCTTGCCGCACCGCTACCGTCTTCTGGTGGTGCAGTAATATGACTGGCGTCATCGCTCATACCGAAACCGACTAGCTCTGCCAATATCGTTGCACCGCGCGCTTTGGCATGGGCAAGGCTTTCTAATACCACCACGCCAGCACCATCACCAAGGACAAACCCATCACGACCTTTATCAAACGGACGTGAAGCTTTAGTTGGCTCATCGTTGCGCGTAGAGAGTGCATGCATAGCACTAAAGCCAGCAATACCAAGTGGGCTAGAACCTTTTTCACTACCGCCAGCCAGCATAACGTCAGCATCACCATAAGCAATCAAACGAGCAGCAAGACCCATAGCATGAGTCGCCGTGGTACAAGCCGTTGAGGTCGCAAGGTTTGGACCTTTTAACTTATGCTTAATTGCTACCAGTCCAGCGGCCATATTAACGATAGAGCCTGGAATAATAAAAGGTGAGACTTTGCCTGCGCCTTTTTCATGTAAGGTATCACGGCTGTTTTCAATCGTTTGGATACCGCCAATACCTGAACCTAAAATAATACCGAAGCGATCTTGGTCAACGCCTTGCACAGGCGCATCAGCAGCACTGACTTCATCGATAAAACCAGCGTGTTTTAGTGCCATGGCAGAAGCGGCAACCCCATAATGCATGAACTCATCGTAGCGACGCGCATCTTTGGCATTCATATATTGCTTGGCATCAAAGTCTTTGATCACGCCTGCGATTTGCGCACGGTAGCCGGTGGCATCGAAATGCGTAATCGGTGAGATACCACTCTCGCCATTGAGCAATTTGGTCCATGAGCTATCGACGTCTAGACCGAGCGGCGTAATGGCGCCCATACCTGTGACTACCACACGCGTATCATCAGAACGCTCGTGGTGAGGTGGTTTTTGACGCGATTTATGTACAGGTGCTGCAGTCATATTATTTGTGTCATCAGTGGTGGCTTGGTCGATAGGTGAACTACTATTCTGGCTCATGCGATATATCCTATACTTACAGGTCCTAAGAGGATGGCGTTTCAAAAGTCATTATAAAACACATAGGTGCACGTATGTAAACTAAAATTTAACTGGTCAGGCAAAACATACTTGACCCAATACCACGCCTTTATTTGCACCAGTTACCGCTGGTAAATTACCAGTTTCACCCATCAATGTTTGTCTCGCCAACCATGCAAAAGCAACGGCCTCTACCCACGTTGGCGCAAGTCCTAAATGTTCAGTGGTTTTTACTGTGCAATGGGGTAGGTGTGCTTGCAGGCGTGTCATTAAATAGTCATTCAATGCGCCGCCACCGCAAACATAAACTGAGCTGTTTTTTGAGTGACTGATAAACATATTGATTTGCGTACTGGCACTGATAGCCGTTAGCTCAGTCAAGGTTGCTTGCACATCGGCTGCTGAATAACTGATGTTAGCATTGGTTTGCTCAAAAGCCTGTAGCTCACCCTGCAACCAAGTTGAATTAAAGTCCTCACGGCCTGTGCTTTTTGGATGAGAGTGAGCAAAAAATGGATGTGCCAAAAGTTGCTGTAATAACGGTTCAATGAGGGTTCCAGACTGCGCCCAAGCGCCACCTGCATCATAAGCATTGTCGGTATGCAATGAGGTCCATGCATCCAATAATAAGTTGGCAGGTCCAGTATCATAGCCAACAACTTGGTCTTTTTCATTGGCGGGCAAGATGGTTATATTGGCAATACCGCCTAAGTTCAACAGCACACGTGTGCTATAGGGATTGGCAAATAATGCCTGATGAAATGCAGGTACTAAAGGCGCGCCTTGACCACCAACTGCCATGTCACGACGTCGGAAATCACTGACCACGCTTATGCTTGTGCGCTCCGCGATGATATTGGCATCGACCAGTTGCAAGCTAAAACCCATCTGCGGGCGATGGCGTACGGTCTGTCCATGACAGCCAATCGCTAGCACTGACTCAGGGTCGGTATCTGATCGCTGCAATAGCGTATTGACCACTTCACTCGCGAATTCAGCATAAGTGCGACTTGCCCAGCCGAACCAATCCAATTCACTGCTTGGTTCATCAGCCTCTGGTACGAGTTGATTCACGCCATTCGGCTGACACAATGCCAGTAGCACTTCACGCAGACGTGGCGGAAAATCTTGGCTATAGGTCGCCAGTAGTCGCATCGGCGGTTGAGTGTTATCTTCGTTGCTTATCTCAGGATTAAACTGACAGAGGACAGCATCCATACCATCCAAACTGGTGCCAGACATCATGCCGATATATAAGCCATCATCGAAGCTTTCAAATACGGTTTGCTCAAGGGCATCCGTTAAGGTGGCATAGTTCGAATTATCAGAGGTCAAATCATTAATATCGTCTGAAGGGTTATCCAAACCATTATTCATAAGCAAGTCTGCGAGGGCATTATGGTCAGTATCAGCAATCGATGCGGGGTTGGTCATGGCAATTTACCTTAAAAAACGCTAGTATATCCGTCAAATTCTAGCATTTTTTCCAACCTTTTGAGGTTCTAAACTTCCTAAGGTGTTGAGCCAGTAACCGTCATTCATAAAAATCCCAATTAAAGTGATATATAGAGAGCATCATGACCAATCAAACTTACACCCTAGAAGAACAACTGGCCCTTATTCAGCGCGGTACGCAAGAGATATTGTCTGAAGATGACTTAGTGGCTAAGCTAAAGCTCAATCGTCCACTACGTATCAAGGCTGGCTTTGATCCTACCGCCCCTGATCTGCATTTGGGTCATACAGTATTGATCAATAAGCTTAAGCATTTTCAAGATTTGGGTCATGAGATTTATTTTCTAATCGGTGACTATACGGCCAAGATTGGTGACCCTTCTGGCAAAAACAGCACACGTCCACCGTTGACTGATGAGCAAATCAAAGCCAACGCAACCACTTATGCTGAGCAAGTATTTAAAATCTTGGACAAAGAAAAGACTCGCGTGGTCTTTAACTCTGAGTGGTTCAATGACATGAGTGCCGCTGATATGATTCAGCTAGCAAGTCAGCAAACCGTCTCGCGTATGCTTGAGCGTGATGACTTCTCTAAACGCTATGCATCACAAACGCCCATCTCTATTCATGAGTTTCTTTATCCGTTAGTACAAGGCTACGATTCTATTGCACTTAAAGCCGACGTTGAGCTTGGCGGTACTGATCAGACCTTTAACTTGCTAATGGGTCGCACGCTGCAAGGACGCTATGGCCAAGAGCCGCAAGTTTGTATCACTGTGCCAATCTTAGAAGGGCTAGATGGTGTCAATAAAATGTCCAAATCACTGGGCAACTATGTCGCTATCTATGATGCACCGGGCACCATGTACCAAAAAATCCTGTCGATGCCGGACACACTGATCCATCGTTACTTTGAATTTTTAAGCTTTAAGCCAATGGAAGAAGTGGCAAGCTTGATGCGTGAAATGGAAGACGGACGCAACCCACAAGAAATCAAACGTATCTTAGCCGAAGAGTTAATCGAACGTTTCCATGATGCTGATGCCGCTGCTAATGCGCACAAATCTGCTGGTAACGTTTTAGCAGATGGCGAGCTACCAGTCGACTTGCCAGAAATTATGTTGGATCTAGAAGGGCAAGATGCGTTGTTTATCACTCAAATCCTGAACCAAGCCAAGCTCGCTAAAAACAACTCAGCGGCCAAAGATATGGTAAAACGTGGCGCGGTCAAAGTAGATGGCGAAGTCGTTGATGGTGGCTTTAGTCTAACCTCAGGTCAGACGGTTGTTATTCAAGCAGGCAAAAAGGCTTATGCAAAAGTGACGGTTGCTTAAGCGCTTGCTCACATCAATAATGGCTTGAGGAGAGATAAATGCTAGAACAGGTTACCTTATCGAGTAATGATATTACCCTTGAGCCATTAACGCTCGCTCATGCCACTGACTTGATTAAAGCTTGCCAAGATGGTGAATTGTGGAAAATAAACGTGACATCTGTACCTGAGCCAGACAAGGTCATTGACTATATCAATGTCGCAGATTCAATGCTTGATAGACAAGCTTTTGCCGTCATTGATGAGCATACTGGCAAAGCGATTGGGTCAACAAGCTTCCATGACATTTTGCCGACTACTAAAAGATTAGAGATTGGCTATACTTGGTATGCCAAATCTTACTGGCGCACGCACGTCAACACGACTTGTAAACTGATGCTGCTCACTTATATATTTGAAACGCTAGAATATCAGACCGTAGGATGGCGTACAGATATTGACAATCATCGCTCGCAACAAGCCATCGAGCGCTTAGGTGCTAAAAAAGACGGTGTGATTCGTGGCAATCGAGTACGCCGTGACGGCGTTATTTCAGATACAGTCATGTACAGCGTCGTTAGCTCTGAATGGGTAGATATAAAACCCAAGCTTGTAGCGAAAGTACAAAGCGTTTATTAATCTTTTAACTATTAATATAAATGAGTGGTTTATGTCTCAACAAAGTCAAAACACGGTAGCCCAAGGCATTTACCGCCATTATAAAGGCAGCCTGTATCAAGTATTGCATGTGGCGCAGCATTCAGAAACTGAGGAATCGCTAGTGGTATATCGTTGCTTATATGGTGAATACGGCGTGTGGGTACGTCCGCTTGCGATGTTTGCTGAAACGGTTACGGTCGATGGTAAGGAAATTCCACGATTTGAATTAATCAAAGCGTTAGCGGATTAATTTTCTGCAAACTGAAATAACAACTCATTGAACAAAGAAAAAGCGACTTTCAAAGTCGCTTTTTTTACGTCTGCTAAAACTAATGACTTCTTAGGAATTGCTTTAAGACATTATAAAATGCCACAGGTGCATCCATCGGTACAGCATGACCTGATGTTGGCAAAATAATACTGTGTGCATTGGGCAGCAGAGTGGTCAAACGCTGTTGCCATTCTGCATTATACAATTGCGAGCGCGCACCAATCAGTAAGGTAGTCGGAATATTGACTGTTGGCAAAACATCTCGGTAATCGTAGGGCAGCGCAACATAAGCTGATAGGCAGCGCAGTTTGTGTTGCCAAGTCGCGTGCTCCATTAGTGAGATTTTGTGCGGTGCCCGATAACTGAGGGCTTTTACCAATAATTGCGAAGGTTTGCTACTGACAGAGAGCAGAGAAAAAGAGCGCTCCATGTCCAATAGATTTACTTTTAATCGATAGGGCAGATGACGGAAGTCAACCACTTGTTCGGCTTGTAGATAAGGAGCAGTGTCGGTAATCAACCGTGTAAATTGCGCAAACAATTCGGTTTGTCGTGTACCAAATACACCGCCACCTTGCCAGTCTGGCTGATTATGAATAATCGGTGCTTGGTCAATATTCAGATAGTGACTCACGCGCTGAGTGCCAAAGCGCTGAAAATACGCCCACATCACCAATGCTCCCATCGATATCGCGGCAACAGGAAAAGCCTCAAAGCCAGTTTCTTTACTTACGTATTCAAATACATCTTGGGTATCCTGTGTATATTGCTCAATAAAATCAAACGTTGGCAACGTTAGATTACTGGCCAAACCAAACCCTCTAAAATGCGGCAAGTAAAAGCAGTAGTGCTGAATGAGTGGTAAAATAAATGGCAAAAATTGCCTCGCATCCATACCAAAAGCGTGCATTAATAGGACAGGTTTACCTTTGCCGATGACAGAGACAGGCAGCAGCGTTCCATCAGCTGTTTGGACAGTAATGGTCTTTAGCTGGTAGGGAGTAGGAAAGGGTATGAGGTCTTTTTTCATAGAGTGATATCTCTTTGATTTTTCAAGCTGTCTCGGTCAATTTAGCTAAAAAAGTATGGCGGTAGAGTACACCGCTACAAAATAGTTATACCGCGAATAAAAGACTGCTATATTAAAGCTGTCGCCTGACCATAGCATAGAATTTCGCTAAGGGTAAAAGCCGTTAGTGAGGATATACCAGTGCGATTTGGGGACTGAAAATTATCGTTGAGGATATAAGTGCATGAGCAGATCAATATTGCCATTACTCGATAGTAGCCTATATCCACAAGTATGGCAGCAGCAGACATTTACCAGTCCGCAGGCGCTTTTGCTATCGATGTTGTCTGCTACTTTGAGTAAGAATGTCACAGTTGATGCCAGTGCTTTTACCAAGCAGTTATTGGCAGACGATGTCTATCAAGAATGGATTAATACTACGGTGTTCGGGCGTTATTTGCATCGTAACTTTACCGCACTTTATCAGCAGACAGAAGACAGTTTTAATACAGATATGCCTGCATTGTTCCGTCAAGAATTAGTACGGCATGCACAGTATTTACCACTTAAACAGGTACTGTTTTTTGCAGGAGATATGCCTAAAAGTGTACGACAGACTAAGACGTTAACCACTACGGTGAATCCAGCAACGGCAATAATAAATGCTCAGAATCTGACCCAAAAGCTGACCGTGAATAATTCAAGGTTAATCATTAATCAGATAACCATCACGGGTAAGCAAGTATTAGGGTTTGCGATACGTCATAACAAGCGCACTAGCGAACGTCTGCGTAACGAGGTGCTGATTTTGGACTTCCAGGATTTGCGTTTGGTCAATGAGCAAGCTATTGAAGACATAAAAAAAAGCAATATAGATGACTCTATATTGCTTCGATCTTATGAACTACGCTAACAGCGTCTGGTGTTGCTAAGTGATATATCAATAATCAACATTGACACTAAAACTAGTCGAGCAGTTAATATTAATCTTGCTTGGCAATCGTCAGTCCATTATAGGTCTGGGCGACTGGCATTACTTCTAGGCGGTTGACGTTAATATGAGCAGGCGACTCAATCAACCATAACAAAATATCACCGATATCTTCACCTGTCATAGTTTTAAAGCCATCATACACCTTGGCAGCTTTGTCATCGTCGCCGTGATAGCGCACGTTTGAAAACTCAGTGCCAGCCACATTACCAGGTTCAAGGTTGGTCACGCGTACTTGAGTACCAATCAGATCCGCTCGCAAGTTTAAACTGAACTGTTTTACAAATGCTTTAGTTGCGCCGTAAACGTTACCACCAAAGTAAGGCCAGCTACCAGCAATTGAACCGACATTGATAATATAACCATTATCGCGCGCGACCATCGCTGGCAAGACCGCATGGGTCAACGCCATCAAGCCTTTAATATTGGTATCAGTCATACGCATCCAGTCATCAAGACTGGCCTTGTGAGCAGGCTCTGTACCTAGTGCCAATCCTGCATTATTGACTAAGACATCGATTTGTTTAAAATCATCAGGCAAGTCAGCAATGATGTACGGGATAGAAGCTGTATCGCTCACATCCATAACCACAGGTAAAAAAGCCTCACCTAAAGTTTCTGCCAAAGCATTCAGTTTATCAAGGCGTCTGGCGCAACCAATCACGCGATGGCCGTTAGCAACCAAACGTTCTGCCAACGCTTTACCAAAACCCGTGCTCGCTCCTGTAATCAATACGTTCATGATCTGTCCTTATTATTGATGTTGTCTGCTGTTGCCATAATTTTGATGACGGCTTTACTTACCCTAATGCGACTTATCTATTTGATAACTGCTTACCAAAAATCTTATCACCAGCATCGCCTAGACCTGGGATGATGTAACCGTGCTCATCTAAATGGCTGTCTAATGCAGCGGTATAGATAGTCACGTCAGGATGCGCTTCATTTACCAAGCGTACGCCTTCAGGTGCAGCCACTAATACCAATGCTTTAATATTAGTACAGCCATTTTTCTTTAGCATCTCAATAGTCGCAACCATTGAGCCGCCCGTGGCTAGCATTGGATCGATGATTAGCGCAGGACGTTTGTCCATGTGGCTCACGAATTTTTCAAAGAACGGGACTGGCTGCAATGTTTCTTCATCACGTTGTAGACCGACCACAGAAATCTTAGCAGTAGGGATCAAATCGAGCACCCCATCAAGCATACCGATACCTGCGCGCAAAATCGGTACAATCGTCGCCGTCTTACCGATAATTTGCTCACCAGTGATTTCGCCACACCAGCCTTCCATTGGGAAAGTTTCGATTTCGAAATCACGGCTTGCTTCATAAGCCATCAAGCGCGCAAGCTCTTTGGTCAATGTACGAAATTTATAAGTACTACAGTCTTTTTCGCGCATAAGGCTGAGTTTATGACGGACTAGTGGATGATCGATTACCGTAATTTTTAAATCGCTGTTTAAGTCACTCATAAGTACTCTCTTGGTTTCTTGTCTGATGCTTGCGCAGTTACTGCGGTTGCTATTAGTATAAAAGATACAAACACTTACCGCACTTTAACCATATCCTTAGCTCATAAATAGTAAAGTTAAACCCTTCACAATCAAACTAATGAACTACTTTACGACAGTGCTAGTTTATCGCAATCACAATATTTGCGTTCACAGCTGCCATCAAAGCCTAAGCAATTCAGGCTAAGTAAAATGATATCGCGCTATTTAAGTCAACTGATTGAACCGACTAAGTTTGACTATATAACATGTTTATAAGTGAGGTAGTGTTTAGACTTGCTATGATACCAAAAAAACCGCTTTTCTGACGAAGAATATCATGACTATAAAAACACCAAGCACTCAAAAAACCACTGATACTGAATCGAAATTGTCTAATGACAAAGCCACAGAGCTTGAAACTCACCCCTTTGAGCCCGTCTTACCGCCCAATGCAACGGTCATGATGATGGGTACTTTTCCACCGACTGCTGATAAATGGGCGATGAGCTTTCATTATCCCAATTTTTATAATGATATGTGGCGGATATATGGCCGAGTATTTTTTGATGATGCTGACTACTTTAGAATAGGCGATGAAAAACGCTTTGACCCTGAGCGCATTCGAGATTTTATGTTTGAACGTGGCATTGCTTCTTGCCCGACAGTAAAGCAGGCCATCCGTGAGACGGGTAATGCTTCGGATAAAAATTTAACGGTAGTCACACCTGTCAACTTAGATGTTATTTTACCGCAAGTACCAAAGGTAGCGACATTGTTCACAACAGGAGGCAAGGCGACCGAAGTACTGCTTGGGTTATTAGACGAGCCAATTGCCAAATCAAAGTATCCAAAAACCAATCAGAATATGGATTACCCTTATCAATGGCAAAGTACAGATAATCAGAAAGCTGATGTGAATAACCTAACCTTATATAGGTTACCGTCGACTTCACGTGCCTATCCGTTATCGTTAGATAAGAAAGTCGCAGCGTATAAAGCGTTTTTTGAAAAAATGGGTAAGTTATAAAGTGCAAATAGAGAAATTGTTGCTTTAAAAGAAGATAAAGCTCAAAGATAGCAAAAGGTATTTATCTAGTAAAGCTAAACGTTTTTGATGTTAGAAAGTATAGTAAATAGCACATCTATAGTCAGTCTTTAAACCTGTTGAAATTAATTAGACGATAACCCATTGAAAGAAATACAGATTTGTTCATCCACTAAAATAACTTTAAAAACATTAATAAAACGGGTTGACACAAAATTTAAACCGTCTATAATACGCACCTCATCAAGACGAGCTGGAGGTAGATAGTGTGTAGATTACACATTAATAACCCAGTTAACCTGATGAGACAAATTAAAAAAAGAAGTTGACAGACTATTAAAACATGATATGATGGTCAGCTCGCTAAATAGGATAAGTCACATTGGCTGACTTATTTAGTTTGAAATACTAGCACTGGACGACAGTGTCAGACATTATTTAAAAGCATAACTAAAGAACAACTTGTGTGGATTTTTGCTGATTCAGAATGCTAAAAAATAAAGTTGACTATCTTTTCTTTTCGGAGAGATTATTAACTATAAAAATTATCATTTAAGACAGC